>JBIOYN010000276.1:0-16758 GCA_044870155.1 Acidimicrobiia bacterium
CGCCCACCACCACCCGTCCGCCGGTCACCACCGCAACCACCGGCGCCACCACGACCACGGCGCCGCCCGATACCACCACCACGGCCGCCGCCGCCACCTCGAACAACGGGCCGCCGCCAACGGGCGAGGCCGTGCCACCTGGGCCGGGCCTCGACACCGGTCCCTCCCGGCGCGACGGGAAACCGTCCCGGTGGTGGTTGGTACTGGGCCTGCCCCTTGCCGGCGGGTTGGCGACGGCGGCCGTCCGGCTCCGGCCTTGGAGGCGCCTGAGCTGACGAGGTGGTCGCGATCGGCGGGACGACACCCCATCGAGCGCGACCACCTGGCGGTAGCCTCCCCGTCCTGATGGACGGCGGACCCGACCTCGACGCACCCGGCATCCCCGCCCTGGCCCGGGACGTGCTCCGGCCCCTGGTGGCCGCCGGCCCCCACGGGCGGGTCAACCGCCCGCTGGTGCGGGCCCTGGGGGACCACGGCCTGCTGGCCCGCCTCTTCCCCGTGTCCCTGGGCGGATCCAACCCGGCCGGGGTGTCGGCCACCGAGCTGTGCGGGCTGCGGGAGGCACTGGGCCGGGAGTGCACCGAGGCCGAGACCGCCCTCGCCCTCCAGGGCCTGGGTTCCTACCCGATCATTCAGTCCGGCGCCGAGGACCTGGCCGCCCGCTGGGTCCCCGGCGTGGCCCGGGGCGACGTGATCGCCGCCTTCGCCCTGTCGGAGCCCGGGGCCGGCTCCGACGCCGCCGCCCTGTCCCTGGCCGCCGAACCCGACGGCGACGGCTGGCGCCTGACGGGCGAGAAGACCTGGATCTCCAACGCCCCCGACGCCGACGTCTACACCGTCTTCACCCGCACCACCCCCGAGGCCGGCGCCCGGGGCGTGAGCGCCTTCGCCGTGGCCGGCGACGCTCCCGGCCTCTCCGGCGAGCCCATCGACATGCTCGCCCCCCACGCCATCGGCCGCCTCGCCTTCGACGGCGTCCCGGTGGCCGCCGGCGATCTCCTGGGTCAGGTCGGCGACGGGTTCCGGGTGGCCATGCGCACCCTCGACCTGTTCCGCCCCAGCGTGGGCGCCTTCGCCGTGGGCATGGCCCAGGCCGCCCTCGACCTGGCCGTGGCCCACGCCCGGGAGCGGGAGGCCTTCGGACGGACGCTGGCCGAGTTCCAGGCCGTGTCCCATACCCTGGCCGAGATGGCCATCCGTATCGAGGCGTCCCGGCTCCTGGTCCGCGAGGCGGCCGCCACCTACGACCGGCGGGCGGGCGGCGACGAGTCCGTCCCCCCGGAGGACATCACCCGTCGCTCGGCCATGGCCAAGGTCCACGCCACGGAGACGGCGGCCTACGTGGTCGACGCCGCCGTCCAGATCCACGGCGCCCGGGCCCTGGTCGTCGGCCATCCCCTCGAGCACCTGTACCGGGAGGTCCGCGCCCCCCGCATCTACGAAGGCACCTCGGAGATCCAGCGCACCATCATCGCCCGCTCCCTCCTCGGAGGCTCTCGCTGACCATGCGGATCCTGGCGCTGACCGGCCCGGGCGTCGACGACCGGTCCCCGGCCTTCGGGGCCAAGGTGGGTCTGGAGGTGGAGCTGCGCTCGGAGGACCCCCGCTCCGCGCTCCGGTCCCCGGGCGGAGCCGACGCGGTGCTGATGGCGCCGGGAGTGGACGGCTTCGATGACGGGACCCTGGCCGAGGCGGTGGCCGGCGCCGGGATCCCGGTGGTGGCGGTGGACCCCGGCAACCTGCGCAAGAAGATCGACCCGGCGGCCACTCCGGTGGGCCGGGCCTGCGACCGGGTCATCTACGGCCGGGGCGACGACACCGCCGGCTACGCCCTCACCCACCTGTCCTTCACGAACCGCGACCGGGGCACCTGGTCGACCATCGCCTACGGCGAGGGGCCCGACCACGTCGGCGACCTGTGGATGCCCGCCGCCGAGACGCCGGGGCCGGTGCCCGTCGTCGTCCTCCTCCACGGCGGCTTCTGGTACCACGCCTGGGAACGCGACCTCATGGACGGCGTGGCCGCCGACCTGGCCGGTCGGGGTGTGGCGGCCTGGAACCTCGAGTACCGCCGGGTGGGGGCGGGCGGCGGCTGGCCCGCCACCGGCGTCGACGTGGCCGACGGCCTCGACCACGTGGCGGTGATGGCCGCCGGTGCCGGTCTCGACTGCGAGCGGGTTGTCATCGTCGGCCACTCCGCCGGCGCCCAGCTCGCCCTGCGGATCACCGCCCGCCGGGAAGCGGCCGTCCGACCCCGGCTGGTGGTGGGCCTGGCCTCCATCTGTGACCTGGCGGCGGCCCGGCGCCGGGCGGTCGGCGGCCGGTCGGTCGACCATCTGCTCGCCACCGCCCACAACCGCCGGGCGGCGCTGCGCGACGCCTCCCCGGCCGAGCACCTGCCGCTGGGCACCCCCCAGCTGCTGGCCCATGCTGAGGACGACCGCCACGTGCCCGTCGCCCAGAGCCGCAAGCACGTGGCCGCCGCCCGGATGGCGGGAGACGAGGCCGAGCTCCTGGCCGTGCCTTCCGGTGGCCACTTCGTCCTCATCAACCCGGCGTCGGCGGCGTGGGCCGGCGTCGCCGACCGGATCACCGATGCCCTCGCCCGCCAGTAGGGGCGGCGTTGGACACCGGGTCTGAGCTGGAGGCGTTCGTGGCCGCCTTCGGGGAATGGGTGGAGGCGTGCTGGTTCGACGAGCGGTCGGAGACGGGCCCACGCCTCGATGCCGTCCTCGGATTCCCGAGCGGCGTCGTGCTCGTCGGGTCACTGTCGCTCCTGGCCCGGTTGGCCGAGAAGGTGGGTGCCCCGCCCGACGAGGTGGCGGCCGCCCTGGCCGAGCACCTGATCGTCGAAGGCCCCGACCCCGACCGCCACGCCCTCATCCAGGATGTGGTGGTGGCCGCCGGGTCCGCGCCCGCCGACCGCAGCCTGCGTCTGGGCGGTCATCAGCCCGGGGCCGTGGCCCGCACCGCCCTGGAGTGCGCCTCGTTCCTGGCCCAGGTGCTGGCCGAGCGGGACGGGGTGGTGCCCTCGAGCATCCTCGAGGATCTGTGAGCGCCGCCTAAGCCGGACCGCGCACGAAGAAGTGCCAGCCCAGCCACAGCCAACCGAGGAGCACGAGCGCCCGCGGGACCGGACGCCGGGTCAGGACCAGCGTCGCCTGGGCCAGGGTGGGGGTCCGGCGGCGGAGACGGCCGGCGAGCTCGTAGGCCAGGCCGGCGGCGGCGAGGACGGCGTACCCGGCCAGCGTGAGGTTCCTGGTCATGGCCCGTCCGCCTCCGCCCGAGGTCCGGAGCGGGCCAGGCGGGCGGCCGCCACCAGCCACAGGGCCACGGCCACCGCCCGCACCGCCCGGGGCTCGAGGACGACGTCGGCCAGGGAGCTCAGGGTCGGGTGCTGGTAGCGGGGGTGCTGGACGAAGGCGGCCACCTGCCAGGCGACGAGCGCCAGACCCAGTGACGCCCACACCACGAGCCCGCCGGCCGGCCAGGACCGGACCGGGGGCCGGCGGTGGCGCCTGCCCCAGAGCATGGTGGCGAGCCCGGCGCCGACCACCACGGCGTAGGCCACGCCGGTGAAGGGCCGCAGCCCGGTGGCCCACCAGGTGAAAACCAGCACGGCGGCGCCCCAACCCACGGTGGTCACGCCGGGGGCCACTCAGTAGTGGACGCGGTTGGGGCTGCGGGCCCAGGCCTCGAAGGGACGGGTGCCCTCCTCGGCCAGGGCGCGGACGATCGGCAGGCGCCGGGCGTCGAGCGGGGCGGCCACCTCCTGGTAGACGGCGGTGTCGTCGAAGCCCACAGCGCTGGCATCGGCCCGGCTGGCGGAGTAGACGATGCGCCCCACCCGGGCCCACCACGCCGCCCCCAGGCACATCGGGCACGGCTCGCAGCTGGTCACCAGCACGGCGCCGTCCAGATGAGGGGTGCCCCGGGCCCGGGCCGCCATCCGCAGGGCGGTCATCTCGGCGTGGGCCGTCGGGTCAGCGGTCGACACCACCTCGTTGTGGGCCATCGCCAGCAACTCGCCGTCGAGCAGCACCCCGGCGGCAAAGGGACCGCCTCCTCCCGACTCCGCCCACTCCTCGGCCTCGGCCAGGACCCGTCGCAACAGGGCCAGCTCGGCGTCGTCCACCTGGGCACCGTCCACGGCCCGCCAGTGTGGCGCAGCCGAGGGGTCCCTGCCTGACCGGCCCGCGACGGCCACCATCGTCGACGCCGGAGCAACGGGTGTCGCCCATCACGGCCGGTGCCTAAGCTCCGGCGCATGGGATCAGGGGGCATGAAGCGCAAGCACCGGCCGCACCTGCCGAAGGTCCCGGAGGGCGTCGACCAGCGAGGGACGGTCCCGCTGGGCCAGGACCCCGGGGTCGGCCCCTACGGCCCCCGGGCCCAGATCCTGGCCGCCGGCGCCGTGGCCCGGGCCCTCCGTTCGGGAACGACGGGCCAGCGGAAGGTGGCCCTCGTCCTCGTCGCGGTCATGGCCATCACCTTCCTCCTGGCTGCCGTGGCCGCGCTGTCCTCCCGCTCCTAGGCGTCGAGCTCGTCGCCGGCACCGAAGCGGTGACGGCCGGCGGCATCCACCACCCAGGCGGCCCCGGCGCCGTGGACGGCGAAGCGGTGGGGGCCGCCGACCATGGCGGTGCGCTCGTCGAGCCCGATCAGGACTTGGCCCGGGTCGAGCTCACCCAGGAACCGGTCAACGATGCCCGGCCACCACCGCTCGATCTGGTCGAAGTGGGGAAGGATGACGACACCCGGCACGACACCCAGACCAGGCCGGCGCATGAGGGGCAGGCCGACGTCGAAAGTCGCCGCCGACAGGGCGCAGGCCCCGGCTGAGCACCCGGCCAGCGCCGCTCCCGCCCGCCAGGCGGCGGCGATGGCGTCCCACACCCGGCTGCCGGCCAGCGTGGTGGCCAGGTAGCCGGGATCGCCGCCGGAGAGGTAGACGAGCCCGGCCCCGTCGATCTGAGCGGCCAGATCGGGATCATCGGCCGAGGCCCGGTCGAGGACGAGGAGGGGGACGGGTTCCACGCCCATGTCCCGGTAGTGGCCCCGGCCCAGCTGCACCCACTGGTCCACCCGCTCGGGGCCTTCCCGGCCGGCGGCGGTGGGGAGGAAGACAGCCCGCGGCGGCCGGCCGTCCAGCAGCAGCTGGTCGACGGCGACCATGTCCGGCGTGAACTCGCCGCTGCCGACCAGGGCGACGGGACCGGCGGTGGCAGGAGCGGGGTCCATGGGTCCGGCGATCCTAGTTGCAGTACAGATGTTGTTGCGAGGCGACTGCAATCAGGCCGCGGCCCGTCCCGGCGCCGCCGGCGGGAAGAACCCTTCGTGCCCGCACGTGCACCGGTAACGGATGCGGATGCCCTGGCACGTGGTCTCCAGCGCCAGGATGCTGGCCGGGAAGAGCAGGACGCGGGACTCGTGCCGGGGGCACCACACGGCGAACATCATCACACCTTGCGTTGCGGTGGGGAGCCCGTGGGGGTTCCGTCCGGACAAGGGTCCCCGGCCACCAGGCGCAGCGGCAGCACACCGGCCCACACGGGGACATCGAGGTCGCGGTCGTCGTCGATGGGCGGGCCCGTGCGCACCTTGGCCGACGCCTCCTCGAGGGACAGCCGGAGCACCTTGGTGGCCGCCAGCTCCTTCCGGTCCGGGGGACGCACCAGGGCTGACCGGCCGGCCACGGCGTGGTCGACGATGGCGGCCAGGGCCCGGTCCCGCTCGGGGCCGTCGGGGACGGGCACGGCCCGGCCGAGGACGACGACGCAGCGGTAGTTCATCGAATGGTGGAACGCCGAGCGGGCCAGGACGAGGCCGTCGAGCAGGGTGACGGTGACGCACACCGCCGCCCCGCCGGACAGCGCCCGCAGCAGCCGGCTGGCGGCGGAGCCGTGGAGGTAGAGGTCGTCGCCCACCCGGGCGTAGGCCATGGGGAGGACGAAGGGCTGGCCGTCCACGGCTATGCCGACGTGCGCCACCAACCCCTCGTCGAGGATCGCCTCGATGCCGGCCCGGTCGTAGTGGGCCCGCTCCGGCCGCCGCCGGACCTGGGTTCGGGCTGTCGGTTGCACTGCTGGCCTTCCGTCCAATGTACTGGTACAGTACTAGTTAAGTGTCAACACAATATCAGCCGCAGGGGACCAGCGCGCAGTCGATCGCCACCGACGTGGAGGCGGCGGTGCGCGACGGCCGGCTCCAGCCCGGGGAGCGCCTCCCCGCCGTCCGGGCCCTGGCCGCCCGGCTGGGGGTGAGCCCGGGGACGGTGGCCGCCGCCTACCAGCGCCTGGCCGACCGCGGCCTGCTCCACGGCCACGGCCGGCGGGGGACGGTGGTGGCGGGCCGGCCGCCCCTGCCCGTCCGCCGCCGGTTCGTGCTCCCGGCCGGGGTCCGCAACCTGGCCGACGGCAACCCCGACCCGGCCCTGCTGCCCGACCTCGCCCCGGTCCTCGGTGCCCTCGACCTGACACCGCAGCTCTATGGCGGCGCCGCCAAGCACCCCGCCCTGGTGGCGGCGGCCGCCGCCTCACTCGACGCCGACGGCATCCCGGCCGGCCCCCTGGCCGTGGTGGGCGGGGCCATGGACGGCGTGGAACGGGTGCTCACCGCCCACCTCCGGCCCGGCGACCGGGTGGCGGTGGAGGACCCCGGCTATACGGGCGTGCTCGACCTCCTGCCTGCCCTGCGCCTGCAGGCGCTGCCGGTGCCCGTCGACGAGCGGGGGATCCGCCCTGAGGAACTGGCCCGGGCACTGGAGGCCGGGGTCAGCGCCGTGGTGGTGACGCCCCGGGCCCAGAACCCCATGGGCGGAGCCTTCGACACCGGCCGGGCCCGCGACCTGCGCCACGTCCTCAGCCGTCACCGGGGGGTCGTGGTGGTGGAGGACGACCACGCCGGGCCGGTGGCCGGCGCCGACCACCACAGCATCTGCGCCGGGCTCCCGTCCTGGGCCGTGGTGCGGTCCTACGCCAAGTCGCTGGGGCCCGACCTGCGGGTCGCCGCCCTCCGGGGCGACCCCACCACCGTGGCCCGGGTCGAGGGGCGCCAGGCACTGGGGACGGGATGGGTCAGCCACCTCCTTCAGGAGATGGTGGCCCGCCTGCTCACCGACCCCGCCACCACCCGCCTGCTGCGCCGCGCCTCCACCACCTACGCCCGGCGCCGGCAGGGCCTGACCCGGGCCCTGGCCGCCCACGGCCTGGTGGCCGCGGGCCCGTCGGGACTGAACATGTGGGTGCCCGTCCCCGAAGAGCAGTCCGTCGTGGGTGCCCTGCTGGGCTCCGGGTGGGCGGTGGCGGCGGGGGAGGCCTACCGGCGGGTGGCGGGACCCGGGATCCGGGTCACGATCTCCACCCTCACGCCGGACGACGCCCGGGCCCTGGCCGCCGACCTGGCCCTGGCCCTCAGCCCCGCCGGGCGCACGCGGACGGCCTGACGGTCGGCGCCGTCAGCCGCCCGGCTCCAGGCGATAGCCGTGGTGCCGTTCGGTGACGATCCCGCCGCCCGCGGCTCCCAGGCGGCGACGCAGGCGGGCCACGCTGGTGTCCAGGGTGTGGGGGTCGGGGGCGGGGGAGCCCCACACCATCTGCAGCAGCACATTCCGGGGGACGGGCGTCCCGGGTGCGGCGGCCAGCGCCGCCAACACGGCGCGCTCCCGGGCCGGCAGCTCGAGCGTCTCGCCGCCCACCACCGCCACCGACCCTTGCAGCGTCACGGGCACGCCGCTCAGCATGAACTCCCGGCGCCGTCCGGCGAGATGGTCGGAGAGGGTCCGCACCAGGGTGCCGAGACGCCCCACGGCCGGCCAGACGGGGGCCGCCACGCCTTCCCGCCTGACCGCCGCCGCGCACACCGGCCCGACGCAGGCAGCCACCAGGTCACCGGAGAAGGCCGCTCGTAACGCCTCGTCGGCGCCGGCGGTGGCGGCCAGGGAGAACAACCCCCGCACGGCGGGTGCGCTGGTGAAGACCACGGCATCGAGGCGGCCGTGACAGGCGGCGTCGACGAGGCGCAGGGCCGGGGCCGGGTCGGCGGGAGGCTGCCACCGGTAGACGGGGACTTCGATGACGTCGGCCCCGGCGGCGCGCACGGTGGCGCCCAGATCAAGGCCGTCATCGCCGTGGAGCTGCACCGCCACCCGCTCGCCGGCCACGCCCTCGGCCAACAGCGAGGCCGTGATCTCGTCCAGCTGCTCGTTCTGCGCCTGGCGGTGCACGGTGAGCCCGGCGGCGCCGACGGCGGCGGCCGCCTTCGGTCCCCGAGCCATGACCCGGGCCGAAGCCAGTGCCAGGCGAAGGTCGTCAGACCATCCCCAGCCCTCGGCCGCCTGGAACCAGGCCCGGATTCCGATCCCGGTGACGGCCACCACCACATGGGGCGGCCGGCGGATCAGGTCGGCGGTGGCGGCTCGCAGCGCGGCGTCGTCGTGGAGATACTCGGTGGCGAGGGTGGGGCCGTGGAGGACGCGGGCGCCGCGCCGGCTGAGGAGCCCGGCCAACTCCTCCCGGCGGCGATCGGCGGTCACACCGACCGTGTAGCCAGCCAGCGGCGGAAGGGTCATCTATCCCCAGGCTGGCGCGCCGGGTGAGCCGGTGCGTTCCCGACCCGCGAAGGGGCGATGAAGGCTTGCTGACGCGGGGGTGACGCCGGGAGAGGACGCTTAGGGCCGGGCCGCGGCGATCACGGCATCGGCCAGTGCCGGGCGGCAGATGACCAGGTCAGGAAGATAGGGCGGCGCCTGGTTGTAGCGCAGCGGCGAGCCGTCGATGCGGGTGGCGTGGAGCCCAGCGGCCAGCGCCACCGCCACCGGGGCGGCGGAGTCCCACTCGTACTGCCCGCCGGCGTGCACGTAGAGGTCGGCTTCGCCCCGTACCACCGCCATGGCCTTGGCGCCGGCCGAGCCCATCTCCACCAGGGCGCATCCCAGCCGCTCCGCCACCCGGCCGGCTTCCACCGGCGGGCGGGTGCGGCTCACCACCAGGCGGGGTGGGCCGTCCCCCGGCGGCGGCACCTCGGGGGGCGAGCTGCTGGACAGGGTGCGGCCCAGCGCGGGCAGGGCCACGGCTCCGACCACCAGCCCCTCGGTGGCGGTGACCAGGGCCACATGGACCGCCCAGTCGTCCCGACCCTCGGAGTACTCCCGGGTTCCGTCGAGCGGGTCCACGATCCAGGTGCGGGCGGCGGACAGGCGGGCGTCGTCGTCCGCCCCTTCCTCGGAGAGCACGGCGTCATCCGGGCGCTCCTCGGCCAGGCGGCGCATCAGCAGCTCGTGGGAGCGCCGGTCCCCCTCCTTCTTCAGCTGAGCCTGGTCGAGCCCCAGTCCGGCCGCCTGGTCCCGCAGTTCCATGAGCAGCCGCCCGGCCGCTTCGGCCAGATCAACCGCCAGCTCGTCGTCACCCACCAGCCCCCGCCTTCCTCTCGGAACCCTTCGGTCTATCAGACCGGCACCCCGGGGCGAACCTCAGGGCCGCCGGCGGCGCATGGGCGGGGAGTAGGGCCGGGCTGCCGACCGATCGGATGACCACGGGGCATAGGGAGCGCGGATCATGCCGGCCAGGGTGACCAGCACCTGGTCGTAGTTGACTCTCCAACCGGCGAAATCCCGCCAGGCCTGGTCCCGGTCGGGCCGCAGGGGCAGGCCGTTGGCCGCCATCCGGTCGTAGGCGGCGTCGAACTCGTCCCGGGCGATGGAGATGGGATCGTCGGGCTTCGGCGCCGGGTCGTAGCGGATGTCGAAGAGGGCGGCGATCTCCCGGAGAGCGAGGTACCCCGTGCGGATGCACAGCTCGCCTGGCGGGGAACGGGGGGCGTCCAAGGTGCTGGCGTAGAGGGCGGCGCCGTCGAGGACGGTGCCGGCGGCCGTGATCCAGGACCGGTCGGCCTGCGGGGAGCGGAAGAAGGGCAGGGCGGAGAGCGAGGTGTGGGTCTCCTCCACCTCCACGAACCAGACCGTCCACGGTTCGAACACCTGCTCCTCCATGTGGTCGAGGCCGTCGATCCGGTGGAAGCGCTCGAGCATGGGGATCGCCCACGGCGGCGATCCGGCGAAGGTGGCCACCAGGGCGACCTGCACCTCCCGGCGGGAGAAGGCTCCGTACATGGAGGGCAGGTAGGTGATGAGGAGGGCGAGGAGGACGAGTCCGAAGACGGCCTCGGAGAGCGCCACCACGTCGGCCGGGAGATCGGGGACGCCGGCGAAGCCCAGGGTCAGCAGCGACGACCCACTGGTGATGAAGGCCGCCCGCAGGGGGTGGATGCCGACGGCCCAGAAGATCGCCGTGTAGGCCCCGAGGACGATGACCAGCCATACCACCGGCAGGGTGACGAGGGTCAGCGGGGCGTAGAGGGCATAGGCCCGGTCCCGGGACTCGTAGTCCCTGGCGAAGCGGACCCGAACCTCGAAGATCCGGCGCATGAACAGGAACACCGCCCGGGTCAGGCGGACGGGAACGCCGCGCGGGACGACCACGGTCTGGACGGCGGAGAGGAACACGGCCGCCGCCACCGCCACTCCGGCCAGCAGCACGACGACGTCGAGGAGCGTCACGGCCGCGTCAGGACTCGCGGAGCGAGGCCTGGCGGCTGGGGATGGAGCCCCCGGCCGCGCCGCGATGAGCCGCCAGGCGAAGAGCCATCAACACAGTCTGGCGCGGCGCTCCCCCCCGAGGTGGGCTCCAGGTCAGATGGTGGCGTCAGCCAGGCTGGCGACCCGCTCGGTGGCGAAGCTCCGGCGGAGGTAGAAGAACCAGGTGGTGGCGGCGAAGACCACGTAGGAGGCGAGGAAGACCTGCAGGGCGGGGATCGACCAGTCGGCGTGCTGGGCGGCGATGGCCACCTTCTCCGCCGGCGTCGCCGCCGCCTTGATGAGGGCGGACACTTCCAGGTTGGCCTGGCGGAGGATGACCTGGATCAGGAAGCCGCCGAAGGCCCCGATGGCGCCGGCGATGCCGATGACCGCCGCCGCCTGCTGCTTGTAGCTCACGGCCACGATCTTGTGGTCGACGTGGTTCGCCTCCGCATCCCTGCGGCCCAGGGTGGCGAAGATGGCCGGGATCATCTTGTAGGTCGACCCGTTCCCCATGCCCACCAGCAGGAAGATCACCATGTAGGAGCTGAAGAACACGGGGAAGCTGCGGTTCTGGACCCCGTTGATGGCGATGGCGGTGAACACGGCGGCCCCGATGAACACCCCCAGGGTGACCCTGGCGCCGCCGACCTTGTCGGACAGCCATCCGCCCAGCGGCCGGGAGACCGAGCCGATGAGGGCCCCGAGGAAGCCGAGCCCGGCCAGGTAGGTGGCGATGAACGGGTGGCCGGCCAGGAACTCGGGGAAGGTGGTCTTGATGACGAGGGGCAGGGCGAAGGAGTAGCCGATGAACGAGCCGAAGGTGCCGATGTAGAGGAACGACATGACCCACGTCTGGCTGTTCTTCAGTGCCGTGATGTACGGCTTCCGATCCGCCTTGGCCTGGGTGAGGCTGTCCATGTACAGCCAGGCGCCGCCGGCGGCGAGGGCGATGAGTGGCAGCCACATCAGGCCGGCGTTGGCCATGTGGATCTGGTGCTGGGGCAGCTTCACCGCCGCCGCCGGCACCCCCACGATGATGGCCAGGGGCACCAACAGCTGGGCGGCGGCCACACCGAGGTTCCCGCCGGCGGCGTTGAGGCCGAGGGCCAGGCCTTTCTTCCGCTCGGGATAGAAGAAGGAGATGTTGAACATCGACGACGAGAAGTTGCCGCCGCCGAATCCGGCGGTGGCGGCACAGAACAGCAGCACCCAGAGCTGGACGGCATGGCTCTGGCTCGCCAGCCAGCCGCTCGGCACCACCATGGCCAGCAGCAGGGTGGGGATCAGCAGCAGGCCGGCGCTGATGCTGGTCCACGTCCGGCCGCCGAAGCGCGGCACGGCGAACGTGTAGGGCAGCCGCAGCGTCGAGCCCACGAGGTTCGGAACCGCCGTCAGCCAGAACAGCTCGGGGACCGACATGGCGATGCCGATGTTCCCCAGGTTGATGACGACGATCGTCCACAGCACCCAGACGCTGAAGCCGAGATGCTCGGCGAAGATCGACCAGATCAGATTCTTGTTGGCGACCTTCCTGCCGGTGGTCTCCCAGAAGACCTCGTCCTCGGGCTCCCAGTGGTCGAGCCACGGGTCCCGGCGAGCGGGCCTGGTCTGCTCCGGGGCAGGCGCGGTGATGGTGGTATCCAGCGTCTGGCTCATGACCGACGACCCTAGAAAACCTTTGTACCGCCTTCGTTTTCGCCAATGTTTCCTCAGTGCGAAGAGACGCTTTACCGCCTCGATATCGCCCGATCATGGGGTGAAGCAACCTTTCTCACGCCGTTAACAGGACAGCAACGCCCTTGGAAGGAGGAGGCGGTGGGCTGAAGGCATGAGCGCTCGCAAGACTTTGGTGGTGGCCGGCCACGGCATGGTCGGCCAGCGGCTTCTGGAAGAACTGGCCGGGCGCGACGCCAGCGAGGACTGGCGCATCGTCGTGTTCTCCGAGGAACCGCACGCCGCCTACGACCGGGTCGGGCTCTCCTCCTACTTCCAGGGCCGTACCGCCGAGGACCTCTCCCTCGTCCCTCCCGACTTCTTCACCCCCGAGATCCGTGCCCTCCATGTCGGCGACCGGGTCGCCTCCATTGACCGCAAGGCCCGCCAGGTCACCTCCGCCTCGGGCATCGAGGAGTTCTACGACACCCTCGTCCTGGCCACCGGGTCGTACCCCTTCGTGCCCCCCATCCCGAGCAACGACGCCCCCGGCTGCTTCGTCTACCGCACCCTGGAGGACGTCGCCGCCATCGAGGAGTGGGCCGCCGGCTGCCGGCGGGGCGCGGTCATCGGGGGTGGCCTCCTCGGCCTGGAGGCGGCCGGCGCGCTGCGCAGCCTCGGGCTCGAGACCCACGTGGTCGAGTTCGCCCCCCGCCTGATGCCGGTCCAGGTCGACGACGGCGGGGGAGGGGTGCTGCGGCGGCGCATCGAAGAGCTCGGCGTCCACGTCCACACCGGCATGCAGACCACCAAGGTCCTCACCGACAAGAGGGGGCGGGCCCGAGCCCTGCGGTTCGCGGATCACGACGACATCGAGGTCGACATCGTCGTGTTCTCCGCCGGGATCCGGCCCCGGGACGACCTGGCCCGGGCGGCCAGGCTCGAAGTCGGGGAGCGGGGCGGGATCGTGGTCGACGAGGCGCTCCGGACCTCGGACCCGTCGATCTGGGCCTTGGGCGAGTGCGCCCTGGTCGGGGGCCGGATCTACGGGCTGGTGGCACCGGGCTACGAGATGGCCCGGGTGCTGGCCGACCGCCTGTGCGGCGGCGACGCCACCTTCACCGGTGCCGACATGTCCACCAAGCTGAAGCTTCTCGGCGTCGACGTGGCCAGCTTCGGCGACGCCCACGGCGCCGCCCCCGGCTCCGAGGCCATCGTCTTCACCGACCCCGTGGCCGGCGTCTACAAGAAGCTGGTGGTGGTGGACGGGCTGCTCACCGGCGGGATGCTGGTGGGCGACGCCGCCCTCTACGGGACTCTCTCAGCCATGGCCCGGGGGGACATGCCCACCCCCACCCAGCCGGGAAGCCTCATCGCCGGCGACGGTACCGGGACCATCGGCGTGGACGGCCTCACCGGGGCAGCCACCGTCTGCTCCTGCAACAGCGTGTCCAAGGACACCATCGTCGCCGCCATCACCGCGGGCACGACCGACATCCCCGGGCTCAAGGCCGCCACGTTGGCGGGGACGGGCTGCGGCGGCTGCGTGCCGCTGGTCACCGAGATCCTCAAGGCCGAGCTGAAGAAGGCCGGCGTGGTGGTGAGCAACGACCTGTGCGAGCACTTCGCCTACTCCCGCCAGGAGCTGATGGACATCGTCGTCGTCCAGCGGGTCTCCAGCTTCTACGAGCTCCTGGCCTCCCACGGCACGGGCCGGGGGTGCGAGATCTGCAAGCCGGCGGTGGCCAGCATGATCGCCTCGCTCTCCCGGGCCGGCCACATCCTCGACGGCGAGGGGGCCACGCTCCAGGACACCAACGACCACTTCCTGGCCAACCTGCAGAAGAACGGCACCTACTCGGTGGTGCCCCGGGTGCCCGGGGGCGAGATCACCCCCGATCAGCTCATCGCCCTGGGCGAGGTGGCCAAGGAGTTCGGCCTCTACACCAAGATCACCGGCGCCCAGCGCATCGACCTGTTCGGCGCCCGGGTGGAGGATCTCCCCCACATCTGGCGGCGCGTGGTCGACGCCGGGATGGAGTCGGGCCACGCCTACGGCAAGGCGTTGCGGACGGTGAAGTCGTGCGTGGGCACCACCTGGTGCCGCTTCGGGGTGCAGGACTCCACCTCCATGGCCATCAAGATCGAGCTCCGCTACCGGGGCCTGCGCGCGCCCCACAAGGTGAAGTGCGCGGTTTCGGGGTGCGTCCGGGAGTGCGCCGAGGCCCAGGGCAAGGACATCGGCGTCATCGCCACCGAGGCGGGCTGGAACCTCTTCGTGTGCGGGAACGGCGGGATGCGGCCCCAGCACGCCGTCCTCCTCGCCTCCGACCTCGACGAGGACACCCTCATCCGCTACATCGACCGGTTCTTCATGTTCTACATCCGCACCGCCGACCGGCTGGAGCGCACCGCCACCTGGCTCAACAAGCTCGATGGCGGCATCGACTACCTGCGCCGGGTGATCATCGACGACGCCCTGGGGATCTGTGCCGACCTCGAAGCCGACATGGAGCGCCACGTCGAGACCTACGAGTGCGAGTGGAAGGCCACCATCGATGACCCGGTGCGCATGGCCCGCTTCCGGCCCTTCGTGAACGCCACCGAGCGCGACCCCAGTGTGGTGTTCGTGGAGGAGCGGGGCCAACCCCGGCCCGCCACCCCCGCCGAGCGCCAGCAGGGGCTCGGCGTCCCCGTGCTCCTGGGAGCCACAAGACGGTGACCGCCGCCGTGGACACCGAGGTGTGGATCGACGTGTGCGCCTTCGACGACCTCCTGCCCGACCGGGGCGCGTGCGCCCTGGTGGACGGCGAGCAGGTGGCGATCTTCCGGGTCTGGCCCACCCACGAGCTCTTCGCCCTCTCCAACCACGACCCCTTCAGTGACGCCTACGTGCTGTCCCGGGGGATCGTGGGCTCCAAGGGCGACGTCCCCAAGGTGGCGTCACCCATCTACAAGCAGACCTTCGACCTGCGCACCGGGAAGTGCCTCGACAAGCCCGATGTGTCGGTGCCGACCTGGGCCATCCGGCGCCGGGGCGACCGGGTGGAGGTCGCCCGGACTTGAGCCAAGGACTCCTGGCTTTGATCGAGGAGTGCCTGGACGACCAGGCCGACCTCAGCGCGGTGGAGCGCTTCTCCAGCCGGCATGACGCCGGACTGCTTCCCGAAGCCGGCCGGTGGCGGGACCTCCTGCCCGCCGCCGGCCCCGGCCCGGGCCAGCAGTACGGCTTCGATGTCGACCTCGACTCCTGCACCGGGTGCAAGGCGTGCGTCACCGCCTGTCGCAGCCTGAACGGCCTCGACGAGGACGAGTCGTGGCGCACCGTCGGGTTGCTCCATGGGGGATCTTCTCCGTGGTCGTCTTCTCACCTCCAGACGGTGACGACCACCTGTCATCACTGCGTGGAACCGGCCTGCCTGTCCGGCTGCCCGGTCGACGCCTACGAGAAGCACCCGGTGACGGGCATCGTCCGCCACCTTGACGACCAGTGCATCGGCTGCGGCTACTGCACCTTCACCTGCCCCTACGACGTGCCCCGTTACAACCCCGCCCGCGGGATCGTCCGCAAGTGCGACATGTGCTCGGACCGCCTCGCTGTCGGGGAGGCCCCCGCCTGCGCCCAGGCCTGCCCCAACGGGGCCATCCGGATCGTCGTGGTCGGGGCGGAGGAGACCCGCCGGCGGGCGGTGGCCGAGGGCGCGCTGGTCCCGGGGGCGCCGCCGTCGTCGCTCACCGTGCCCACCACGCGGTACCACTCGGCCCGGGGCCTGCCCGCCGGGTTGGCCCCCGCCGGCCGGTTCGCCCTGCGGCCGTCGGAGGCACATCGGCCGTTGGCGGTGATGCTCGTGCTCACCCAGCTCTCGGTCGGGGCCTTCGGGGCCGACCTGGTGCTGCGGACCCTGGCCGGCGGGCAGGTGGCCGCCGCCCTGGGCTCGGCCAACGCCCTCGTCGCACTCGTTCTGGGGCTGCTGGCGCTGGCGGCCAGCGTCGCCCACCTGGGCCGGCCCCTCCAGGCGTGGCGGGCGGTGATCGGGCTCCGCCACTCGTGGCTGTCCCGGGAGATCGTGGCCTTCTCGGCCTTCGCCGCCCTGGCCGTCGCCTACGCCGGCACCCTGTGGTTGGGGCCCGCCCAACCCGGTGGGGCCGTGGCCGGCCTCGGCGTCCTGGTCGCGGCGGTCGGCGCCTTCGGAGTGGGTTGCTCGGTGATGATCTACGGCGTCACCGGCCGGGCCTGGTGGCGGACGAGCCGCACGGCGCTGCGCTTCACGCTCACCGCCGCCGGCTGTGGGCTGGCCACCACCCTGGCGACGTCATTGTGCGGGGGCCTGGCCCACGGGGGTGCCTCCACGGCGCGGGCCGCCGGCGCGGCGGCGGTTCCCCTCGCTCTCCTGGTGGCGGCGTTGGTGGCCCTGAAGCTCGGCTGGGAAGCCGCCTTCCTGCTCCGGGTCAGGCCCAGCGGAGCGCCGGAGGCAGCTGACCTCGACCGCAGCGCCCGCCTGCTGCTGGGGCCGGACCTGGGGGGGCTC
>JBIOYN010000277.1:0-7603 GCA_044870155.1 Acidimicrobiia bacterium
CCTGCTGGCCGAGCAGTACGACCCCGCCGCCCGCCGCCTGGTGGGCAACTTCCCCCAGGCGTTCTCCCATGTGGGCCTCATCAACACCGCCCACAACCTGTCGGGGGGAGAAGGTCCAGCCGAGCACCGCCGGGGGCGCTGAGGCCGATCCCCCACCACCGGGGTCAACGGCTGTCCCCGCCTCTGCTGTGGGGCGGCCCAGGCTCGTGCTCGACGAGCGTGGCAAGCTTGTCGATGGACATGCGCCAACCCAGTTCGTTGTCGGCAATCGGCACGCCCGGAGGCAGGTTCTCGCGCACGAACCCGCCGTGGAAGGAGTCGGTCTGGTGCTCGTGTTGCCGGCGGTCGTGGGGAGGTCGCGGAGGGCCCGGTCGAGGGCCGGCCACCCGGTGCCGTTTCTACGGCAGGCATCAGGCTCTCCCCACGGGCGTCGTTACGTCGTGGCAGGACCGCATGAACGGGCCCATCACCGAGGTGACCCCCGTCATGGTCGCCGTTTTCCGGAGTGTCTGAGGCGCAGGCGCTCCTCGACGGCCTCATGTCCTCGACCGACCATTGACGACAAACCGGTGGGCGTCGTGGCAACGGCCGATTCCATCTTCAATGGTCGGTGGAAGACACGCTGCTCCGCCGGCCGAGTGGTGCCTCCCACCAGATGGCCAGACCGAGACCTCCGGAGACGAGCAGCAGGGTGCCACCCAGGGGAACGAACCACAACAGAGCGGCCCCGAGGATGAGCATGGCCGCGGAGATGGTCCTCGCCTTCTCCGTGCACTCGGGAGCCAGGTCGTCGGGAGGTCGCTCCGCCCAGGCTGCCGCGGCCGTGTCAGCGCCAGGGAGAGGAAAATCGATCCACAGGCTCACGGCCTTGGACTCAGCCGCTGCAGCGCGATCTCGCATGCCAGACCTCCGAGGCGTCATCCAACACGTGTGGATGCGCAGCCAGGGTCTGGAGCAGCGCCGTCATCACCGGTGTACCCGGTGTGTCGACCCAAAATCTACCATGGCGATCACAGCACACCACCGCCGCAGCACCCCGGGCCGGCACCCCCTCAGAGTCGTCCACCGGCATCGAGGAGCGCTCCACCTTCGTGCCACGACGCGCACGCCGGGCACCATGCCCTGCGGGCATTCCGGGCGTTTCCATCTGCTGAATCCCCTCGTCGTTACGACGCCACCGCCGACCGCCGCCCAAGAATGAGCTCGCGGCGATCCTCGGGCGACGTGCCTCCCCAGACGCCCAGGTCCTGTCGGGTTGCGAGGGCGTAGGTGAGACATGGTCCCCGGGAGGGGCAGGCGCGGCAGATGGCCTTGGCCACGTCCGCCTGTTCGAGCGCGGCGCGCCCTCGGCCCAGGGGATAGAACAGATTGGGATCGCTGTCACGGCAGCTTGCGGTGTTGCGCCATTCCTCGAGAGGCCAGGTCCTGACGGGCGCGGCGGTCGCATCGGGGCCCCGAGAGCCGGCGCGACTGGCCATGGGAACAGTGATCCATCGACGCAGACCCTGGTTCATCGGCCCGACCTCCTGGTGCAGGGGGTCGATCGCGCTCCGGGGTCTGGAGAAACGTCAATCGAGCGAAACTCGGGCCCGAGAGATCCCGGACCCGGCGTGAAGCACGTCGCATGCTAGCCGTCGGCGGTCCCGCAGACAGGGCCAACAACACCGATCGAGCCCGTGTTGTAACGTGCCATCGTTCACCGGAGATCCACCGGATCTCCCGCGGCGACGCCACCCCGGACCCCGGTACGCCGTCCAAATCTGGATGACCCCGGGGGGTGTGGCATGCGAGCCGAAAAGAGTGATGCGCCGATGGCGGGCGTGACCGGAACCGACTGGCGCTCCGTCGCCGACGAGTTGGCGACCGCGCTGCGCCAGGCTCTGCTGCGCAACCCCAGCCTGCCGGCGTGGGCGTGGGAACAGGGCCAGGCCGCGCTGGGCCGCTACGACAACGCCACCGGAAATCTCCTCGCCAGTTGAACGCGGCCTCACCCAGGACAGTTCACCTGGACCGGATCAGGGCGTGTGCACCTCGGCCATCTCCCGGTCGCGGCGGAACCCGCAGTAGAACCTTCAACGGGCCGGCGCTCCTCGCCCTGAGCCGGTTCAGCCGCCGTGCTGCTGCGCTCGCCGCTCCATCTGCTCGGGGGAGGCGTCCTCGATGGGGGTGGCCACACTCCAGCGGTGCCCGAAGGGATCCTCGAACTGGCCGGTGCGATCGCCGTAGAACTGGTCCTCGACGGGTCGAAGTACCTTGGCGCCGGCGTGGACGGCGCGGTGGCAGGCAGCGCAATGGACCGTCCGGGCCGCCCATGCGCATGCGCTCCTTTTCTACTCGGCGGCGTCGTCCTTCATTTCCCCCGGTGGTGAATCTTGAACTGTGGGTATTCTATTGCGATGTGAACCTTATGAATACCTTGAATCCTCGAGCCTAATTTTCTAAAATTCGAACGTGACTCACACCTGTTAAGATGCATTCTGTGCGCGGGATGACATTCCGCGACAGCAGCGCTGCTCGAGACCCCGGTTGCGCATCCCACCGATTGGATGCCCATGGAGTCGAGCACACGAACCGACCACGACGTGCGCGTGGTCGCCGTCGACACCCGAAGGGAGCGGCGACAAGTCATCCGCCAGCTCCTCGAGGTCTCCTTCGAGCCGGGGGAGATCGCGGAGGCGGCCAGCAGGGTAGCGGCCGTCGAACTGGTTGACCGGTACCATCCCGAACTCGTCGTCCTCGAGATCCAGATGCCGGTCGAGGAGGGCTTGGAGACCATCACCGCGCTCCATCCCAGGTCGCCTCGGCCGCGAATCGTCGTCTGCTCCTTCCAGCGGGACCCAGCCACCATCCAGGGCGCGCTCGATCGGGGAGCCGACGCCTACCTCACCAAGCCGGCCAGCGCCAGCCAGCTCCGTCACCAGGCTGAGCTCATCACGAAAGATCGGATGGTCAACGCATGAGGGAATTTCCTCAATGTCCCCGGTGCAACGTCGCGTTGGTCGGAGCGAGTACCCCCCAGGGTGGGAGGTCAAGAAACCGGCCATTTCCCGACCGGTCAACCGGTTATTGCGCCGGCTGCCACATCGGCGTCACCAAGATCAACGGGGTGTGGGCCGCCACGCCCACTCTCCTGCTGCCATGAGCGGAGAGGCGCGCCTACCGGCAGGGGCCATGAACCGGGATCAGCCGCTGCGCCCGATTGAGCGGCGCGTGCTCCGCCTAGTCGACGAGGGCGTCGACCAGTCGGAGATCGCCCGTCGCTTCCGTCGCAGCCCCGGCATGATCCGCCGGATCGAGGTGTTCGCCCGCTACAAGCTGGAGCGGACCGAACCGGCGTAAGCCGCAGCCACGCCGTCTCTGAGCCTGATCAGGCTTCGAGCTCCTGCACCTCACTGAGGAAGCGGCGAATCTCGGCCGCCCGGAAGCGCCGGTGCCCACCAAGGGTTCGCACCGCCGAGATCTTGCCGGCGCGGGCCCAACGGGTCACGGTCTTGGGGTTCACCCTGAACATCACAGCGACTTCGCTGGGGGTGAGCAGCTCGTTCTCAGCCATCGGACTTCCTCCACGGCCATATGAGAACGCGGGTCGCTCTCTCCCCCCTCTATCGGCTCCCCATACCGTGTCCTTGATGTGAACCTCGATCGATTTCGTCCGGATCGTGCAGAGTGTCCCCCGCAGCGCCGGAAAAGAAGCTCAGCCCCGCCGGCCTGACTGCACGACACCAGATTTGGCCGCAGCCACCGCTTGCTTCTTCTGCTTGAGGCGGACGCCCCGGGTCCTGCGTTGAGTGCGGCCATTGGACCTCGGCATGCGATCCCTTCTGATGGGCGGTGAGAAGCGTGCGCGCCTCTGAAGTCAACCTAACGGTTCGAGCGTGCACCAGCGTGCATGGGTTGAGAACTCACGCCTGCTGGCGGAAGGCAACGTGGGAAACCGGCTGCTCGCGGTCGGCGACGGCCCGAAGCCGCTTCAGTGTCGTGGCCAGGGTGCGCGACACCCAGATCTGACTTCGCCCGATGTGACGGGCGATCTCCAGCTGGGTGAGCCCGTGGGCGAAGCGCAGCTCCAGCGTCCGCAGGGTCCGCTCGGGAAGGTTCCCGAGCAGGGCGACGAGATCGGCCTTGTCCTCCACCAGCTTGAAGTTGTGGTCCTCCCCGGCGCGATCGAGATCACGGCCGGAGCCGTTGGGGCGATCGAGCGACTGGATGCGGCCCACCGAGTCGACCTCGATGGCCTGCAGCACGTGCGCCTCGCTCAGCCCGACTCGGGCCGCGACCTCGGAGGTCCGCGGCAAGCGACCCAGCTCCTGGGTCAGGTCGTCGGCAATGCGGATCACCGCCAGATAGCGCTCCTGCAACGGCCGGGGCACCCGCATGGCCCACGTGCGGTCTCGCAGGTGATGCTTCAGCTCCCCCAGGATGGTGGCCCGGGCAAAGGCGCCGAAGGCCCGGCTGCAGTCCGGGTCGAAGCGGTCGACGGCGCGGATGAGGCCGATGCGAGCCACCTGCACGAGATCCTCACTGAACTCCCGCCGGGTGCCGAAGCAGCGCGCCAGGGAGCGAGCCAGGTGGTCGTAATGAGTCACCAGCTCGTTTCGGGCCTCCGGGTCCCGGCTCAGGGCGAAGGCGGCGTGGAGCCAGTCGATGTCATCTTGATCTCGCATGTCCGAACACTCCTGGGCTCATCCAACACCTGCAGTCGGATGCGCAACCAAGGTCCGGAGCAGCGCCACCATGACAACCACGCCGACGCCAACACAGGGGCGTCAGCAGACCCCGGCTCGGTTTCCGTTGCTCGCTGCTGCCCCGGACCGGATCCCCACCGGCCTCGTCCAGTCCGGCTCGTGGGGCCACGGAAATGGTTCCGGATACGGCACCAGCTCGAATGGAACGGGCGAATCCCCGGTCTCGGCGCGTCCCGGCGCGTAGCGCCACAGAGCGGAGTGGGATGTCCACAGGTACTCCTGCACGACTGCCTCCTGACCGAGACGCTCCTGCGCCTCACATCAGCGTACTCTAGATCCAAATTACTAGCAATTTATTTCCAGTATTTCGGATTCGAATTGTTCGAGGCCCGGCACCGGCCGCCGTGCGAGGTAGCGTCGCCGGCCGATGCGCATCGTGGTGGCCGCCTGTGCGGTCGACTACCAGGGCCGGCTCTCGGCCCACCTTCCGGAGGCCCAGCGACTGCTGGTGGTCAAGGCCGACGGGTCCGTCCTGATCCATGACGACGCCGGTGGGTACAAGCCGCTCAACTGGATGGCCTGCCCCTGCGTGTTGGTCGACGGCGGCGACCACTGGGAGGTCACCAACCGCAAGGGCGAGCGCCTCACCATCACCTTCTCCGAGGTGGTCCTCGACCAGACCGTCGATCTCGGCGAGAGCGCGGGACTCACCAAGGACGGCGTGGAGGCCCACCTCCAGGAGCTGCTGGCCGCCAATCCCGGAGCCGTGGAGCCTGGCCTCGTCCTGGTGCGCCGGGAGCACGCCACCCCCATCGGGCCCGTCGACCTGCTGTGCCGCGACCCTGACGGCGGCTGGGTGGTCATCGAGGTCAAGCGCCGGGGGGAGGTCGACGGGGTGGAGCAGCTCGGGCGCTACCTGGAGTTCCTCACCGGCGACCGCCGGCTGGCGCCGATCCGGGGTGTCCTCGCCGCCCAGAAGGTGGCCGTCCAGGCCCGCACCCTGGCCGAGGCCCGGGGCATGACCTGGGTGGAGGTGGACTACGACCGTCTGCGGGGCCTGGGCACCGGCGATCTCACGCTGTTTTGATGCCGGCTGCTACACAGAGACCGTGGACACCGCCTCCGACCCCGTGCGCGCCCGGCGCCAGCGCATCGGGCGCCTGGCCGCCGCCGGCCGCAAGGCGGGCTTCACCCTCTTCGGTCTCGCCCTGCTGGTCGTCGTCCTGGGTCTCTTCACCTCCCTCACCGGCACCGTGACGGCCGTGGCTACCGCCTGCCTGGTGGTCGGCTCGCTGGTCCTGGCTCCGGGCATCGTCATCGGCTACGGGGTGCGGGCGGCGGAGCGCGACGACCGGACCCTCCGCACGCCCGGTTCCACCGAGCGGTGAGCACCGACCGGCGGGTCGTCTACACCGACGGCGCCTGCTCGGGGAACCCGGGCCCGGGAGGATGGGCGTGGGCGGTCGCCCCCGCCGGGCCCTACGCCACCGGCGCCGAGGCGCAGAGCACCAACCAGCGCATGGAGATCAAGGCCGTCCTGGAGGCCGCCCGGGCCCTCGACGGCCCCCTCCAGATCCGGAGCGACTCCACCTACGTGGTCAACTGCTTCCGCCAGCGGTGGTGGGAGAAGTGGCTGGCGAAGGGCTGGGTAAACAGCCAGCGCAAGCCCGTGGCCAACCGTGACCTGTGGGAACCCCTCATCGGTCTGTACCGGGCCGCCCCGTCCCGCCTGGAGTTCGTCTGGGTCAAAGGCCACAGTGACGACCCCATGAACGACGTGGTCGACCGCCTCGCCGTGGAGGCGGCCATGACCCAGCAGGCCCGCGCCGGCGATCGTCTCCCCGACGCGGCCGAACTGGGCCCGCCCGACACCATCGCCGCCGCCGTCGCCGGCCGGGACCGCCGGCTCCCGCCCGGGCGGCTGCTGGCCGTCTTCGGGCACCGGCCCCCCGAGTTGGGTGGCTACGGCGACAATCCCACGGCCAAGGCGATCCAGGACCGCCTCACCGAGATCCTGGCGGCCAAGCACCAGCTCCATCCCGACCTCCACGCCATGAGCGGGCTGGCGCTGGGCGCCGAGATGCTGGGGGCGGAGGCGGCGCTCGACGCCGGGGTGCCCCTGGTGGCCGTCCAGCCCTTCCCCGACCCCGACGCCGTCTGGCCCCAGGCCAGCCGGGACCGCTACGCCCGCCTCCTCGACCGCGCCGGCCACCGCGTCCTGCTGGAGCGGGCCGTCCCCGATTCCAAGCACAAGGTGGCTGGGGCCCTGGCCCGGCGCGACGCCTGGCTCACGCGGCAGGCCGACGAGGCCGTGGTGGTGTGGGACGGCCGGGACCCGGCCCTGGGCAAGTTGGTCCGCAACCTGGAGGACTGCCTGGGGGACGACGTGTGGATCGTGGACCCGGCGGAGGTCGACCCCGGGGGCAATCCCACCCTCTTCGGTTAAAACCAGGTCAAGCGGGATCATCCGGCGTCATAGCCGGCGAATCCGGTCGTTCAGTACACAGCGCCCCACGGCCAGGAGGTCCCGATGCTGCGCCATGTCGTCCCGGCGGCTTTCGAGCGGTACTGCGCTCTGCGGAACCTCTCCCCAGCCGACGCCGCCGCCGAACTGGAGCAGATCGAAGCCATCCTCGGCCCCCAGCGCCCCCTCGTCATCGAGCCCGCCGCCCCCCCAACCCCCCGCGCGGCGGAAACGATGATGTCGCTGGTGTCGGGGCTTTAGCGCGACACCGCCCGGCCTCATCCCCCGCGGGGCCGGGCGGTGCCGTCAGTTTCTGGGTCTGGCGGAGGGAGAGGGATTTGAACCCTCGAGGAGCGTTTACGGCCCCTAATCGCTTAGCAGGCGATCACCTTCGGCCTCTCGGTCACCTCTCCGGAGCCGCCAGTGTCGCACAGCCGGATGCGAGCGGAGGGAG
>JBIOYN010000278.1:0-2169 GCA_044870155.1 Acidimicrobiia bacterium
GGTCATCGCCGGGGTACTCGGCGGGTGGGCGGGCATGGTGGGCGAGGCCGTGGCCGCCCACGCCCGACCCCGTAGCATCCGGTCGGGAATTCTCACCGTGGAGGTGGAGAGCCCGGAGTGGGCCACCCAGCTCCGTTATCTGGAGGCGGACGTGTTGCGCCGGATCGGCCGCACGGTCCGGCCCGGGGTCGTGACCGGCCTGCGGGTGGTGGTCCGGAGATGATCCAGGCGCTCGCTGGAAGGGGCGACCGGAAGTTCCTGCCCGATGGTCGTCAGCCAGGCAGATCCGTGGGCAGGGCGGTGCGCCACTCGTGCTGGACGGCGGCGCGGGCGGCCACGATGGGGCGTAACAGATCGGCCACCAGCTTCTGGTGGGCCGGGTGGTCCCAGTAGGTGAGGAAGCCGTCCTGTCCCTCGAAGTCGGCCACGACCACGAAGTCGTAGTTGTCGGCGGAGACGCCGGCGTCGTCGCCGAAGCGGTAGGCCCGGACCTCGGGGATCTGCTCGGGCATGGTGGCGAGGCCCTCCCGGAGCGCCTGCTTCTGCTCGTCGGTCGCCTCCGGGGTGAACTTCACCATCACGACATGGCGGAACACGGGTCCTCCTCTTCTCGCCTCACTGCAGACCGGCGTAGGCACCACCGTCGACATGGATGGCGGCGCCGGTGAGAAACCGGGCCTGCTCCGAGCATAGAAAAGCGACGACGGCACCGAAGTCCTCGGGGCGGCCCACCTCGCCGGAGGCCACGGCCGCCGCCATCTGGTCGGCGTCGCCTCCGTAGATCTGGAGCAGCCGGCCGGTGGCGTGGGAGCCGGGCTGGACGGAGTTGACCGTGACCCCGTCGCCGACCACCTCCCGGGCCAGGGTCTTGAGGAATCCGGTGGCGCCCGTGCGGGCCGTGTTGGACAGGATCAGGTTGGCGATGGGCTGGCGGACGGAGATGGAGGTGATGGCCACCACCCGGCCGAAATGCTGCGCCCGCATGGCGGGAACCGCTTCCTGGCACATGGCCACCACCGACAGCAGGTTGAGCGCCAGCGCCTTGGGATACTCCTCGAGGGGGACGGTGGCGAAGTTGCCCGGGGGCGGCCCGCCGGCGTTGGTCACGAGGATGTCGAGCCCGCCCAGGGCTCCGGCGGCGTCGGCCACGAACCCGCGGGCCCCGTCGGGAGTGGAGACGTCGGCCACCAGCGGGATCACATCGGGACCCAGACGCCCGGCGGCGTCGGCGGTCCGCTCCTCCGTCCGGCCGCAGATCGCCACCCGGGCTCCTTCGCCCACCAGCGCCTGAGCGCACGCGAACCCGAGCCCGCTGGTGGCGGCGGCCACCGCCGCCCGCTTCCCTCCGAGACCGAGATCCATGCCGGGGGTGACAGTAGTGCCGGACAAGCACGCCGAAACCGGGACAAGCCTTCCCAACCCGGACAGGAGACAGGAGGAGATTTCCGGTTCGCCCCGTACGATGTCTTCATGCACCGCGGACGCTGGGTGGCGCGCCCCTTCCTAGCCGCCCTCATCCGGCTCTTCATCCTGGTCGTCCCCGCCCTGGCCGGCATGGCCGCCGCCTGGGCCGTGGCCCAGTGGCTGGGTCATCCCTCGGGGGTGGCGGAGACGATCGGGTGGTGGACCGCCCTGGTGGCGGCGGCCGTCGGCGCCGTGGTCGTCACCCAACGGCTGGCCAAACGGCTGCTGCCCCTGACCTGGCTGCTCCACCTGACCCTCACGTTCCCGGACCGGGCCCCCTCCCGTCTCAACATCGCCCGTCAGGCCGCCCGGAGCCGGGCGCTCCACCGGGCGGCGGAGGAGGCCCGGCGCGACGGCCTGGGCGACGACGCCACCGCCGCGGCGGCCCGGGCCCTGGTGCTGGTGGCCGCCCTGGGCGCCCACGACCGGCGCACCCGGGGGCACTCGGAGCGGGTGCGGGGCCTGGCCGACGTGCTCGCCGAGGAAGCGGGAGTGTCGGAGGAGGACCGGGACCACCTCCGGTGGGCGGCGCTGCTGCACGACATCGGAAAGCTGTCCGTCCCCGGCGACATCCTGAACAAGCCTGACCGCCCCGATGACGAGGAGTGGAGGACGCTACGCCGCCATCCCGAGGAGGGCGACCGGCTGGTGGCCCCGCTGGTGGCCTGGCTGGGGCTGTGGGCGACGGCCGTCGCCCACCACCAT
>JBIOYN010000279.1:0-15691 GCA_044870155.1 Acidimicrobiia bacterium
CCAGGCGCAGCCCCGCCAGCTCCTCGGACTCCAGGCGCTGTGCCTCCTCGGTGGCGGCCTTGGCCTCCACCCGCTCCGAGCCCTCCACCAGGGGACAGATCACGTAGGCCTGGCCCCCGGCCGCCACGGCGACGGCCGTCCCTTCGACGGCTTCGACCTGGCCGAGAAGGACCTCGAGATCCGGGGCGCGGGCGAGGTGTTCGGCGAGCGCCAGGCGGGGTTCACCGACCTGAAGCTCGGCCGCATCCCCCGGGACGAGAAGGTGGTCCTGGAGGCGCGCCGGGTGGCGGAGGGCATCCTCGACGACGACCCCGCCCTCGAACGGCACCGTCAGCTGGCCGAGGAGGTGGAGGACCTGCTCGGCGACGACGTCGAGTTTCTCTTCAAGAGCTGACCGGCAGGCGGCCGCCGCGCTCAGCTCACCCGGCGGATGCGGTTGTTCCCGGTGTCGGCGATCAGCACCGTGCCCGTGGCCGCGTCCCAGTGCACCCCGCGGGGGTTCTTGAGCGTGGCCGTGTCGGCCGGTCCCCCGTCACCGCCGAAGCCCGTCGACCCGTTGCCGGCGAACGTGAAGATCCGCCGAGCGGAGTCGATGCGGTAGACCTTCTTGTGGGACTCGTCGGCCACGTACACGTTGCCGGCGGTATCGGCGGCCACGTCCCGGGCCAGACCGAACCCCGAGGCGAGGCTGCTGATGATCCCGGCGGTGGTGACCCGGCGGATGCGGTCGTTGACCTGGTCGACGATGTACATGCTGCCGTCGGGCCCGAAGGCGATGTTGCGGGGCTCGTTGAGGCGCGCCGCCGTAGCCGGCCCCCCGTCCCCGGAGAAGCCGGACGTGCCCGTGCCCGCCACCGTGCGGATGGTTCCGGAGGCCTCCACCTTGCGGACCCGGTGGTTGTTGTTGTCGGCGATGTAGAGGAGCCCGTCGGGGCCGATCTCCACCCCCTTGGGATAGTTGAGCCGGGCCGACGTGGCCGGGATCCCGTCGCCGTTGTAGCCCTGGTTGCCGTTGCCGGCCACGGTGGTGATGCGGCCGGTGGTGTCGACGCGGCGGATGCGCTGGTTGGACGGATCGGCGATGTAGACGTTGCCGGCGCCGTCCACGGCGATGCCGTGGGGCAGGTTCAGGCGGGCCGAGGTGGCGGGGCCGCCGTCGCCCGAGAATCCGGCCGTCCCCGTCCCGGCCACGGTGGTGATCCGCCCGGTGGCGATGTCGATCCGGCGGACGCGGTGGTTGTCGGTGTCGACGAAGTAGACGTTGCCGGCCCGGTCGGTGGCCATGGTCCGGGGTGCCGCCAGGCGGGCGGACGTGGCCGGCCCGCCGTCACCGGAGAAGCCGTACGTGCCCGTGCCGGCGATGGTGGTGATGATCCCGGTGGCAGGGGGCGGCGGGGGCGGCGGCGTGGTGCCGACGGTGACGACCAGCTGGGGCCGGTTGGAGCCCGACTCCTTGGTGGACAGGTCGGTGCCGTCGCTGGAGTCGGCCGCCAGGGTGAAGCTGTAGGTGCCGTCGCCGGTCACCGCCGAGGTCACGTCCCATTCCACCCACGAGCCGCTGCTCACCGCTCCGGCGTCGGCCAGCAGGCCGCTGGTGCGGGCCGGCTTCGAGTTCCACGTCACGGTGGACTCCGCCCAGCCGGTGGCCGACGAGTAGACCTCGGGCCCGTTGGCCGAGCTGTTGGTCACGAAGGCCCGGAGCCGGGCCGAGCTGACCGTGCCCTCGACGCCGGAGATCGAGAAGCGCACGACGCTCTCGAAGAGGGGCGAGGCGTCGACCTCGAGCGTCGAAGCGCCGCCGTAATTGGTGGAGGGGCTGTCCGAGGCCACCTTGGTGTCGGCTTGGAGCGTGACGGTGGGCGCCGCCAGCGCCGGGGCCGAACGGACCCAGCCGCCCAGCAGCGAGGCGCCGAGCAGCACGACGAGAGTCTTTCGGAGGGTCATGGCAGCAGACATGTCAGAAACGCCCTGTTGGGAGGGGAGGGATACAAAAGAGCTTCGGCGTCCCGTGATGCACCTCCTGCTGCATTTCGCCCCCTACCAGGCAGAATGCCGGTCATGACCGGAGGAGGCAGGCCGCCGCGGGTCATCGCCGGGGAAGCCGGCGGGCGTCGTCTCGTCGTGCCCCGGGGCGCCCGGTTGCGTCCCACCTCGGACCGGGTCAAGGAGTCGCTGTTCTCCGCCCTCGGCTCCCGGGTGGTGGACGCCCGGGTGCTGGATCTGTACGCCGGGACCGGCGCGCTGGCCATCGAGGCCCTGTCCCGGGGAGCGGCTGCGGCGGTGCTGGTGGAGCGGGACCGGGAGGCCCTGGCCGCCATCGCCGCCAACCTCGAGGCCACCGGGTTGGGACCCGCCCGCGTGCTCCGGGGCGACGTCGCCACCGTCGTGGACCGGCCACCGCCGGCGGAGGGCCCCTTCGAGGTCGTGCTCGCCGACCCGCCCTACGACCTGGCCGACGGCGACGTGGCGGTCGTGCTCGGACGCCTCGGTGCCCACGGCTGGCTGGCGCCCGGAGCGGTGGTGGTGATCGAACGCCCGGCCGGCGCCGGGATCCCTGCCGGCTGGGTATCAACCTGGGAGCGTTGTTACGGAGATACACTCGTGTGGTTTCTGCAAACTGAGTGAGAGGAGCGCGCGCCGTGGCCACGGCTCTCGTGCCGGGGTCGTTCGATCCCGTCACGTTCGGTCACCTCGACGTGATCGAGCGGGTGGCGCGTTTCTTCGACTCCGTCATCGTGGCCGTGATCCGCAACCCCCAGAAGTCCGCCTCTCTGTTCTCCCTGGAGGAGCGCGAGGAGATGCTGGCCGAAGTCACGTCCCACCTGCACAACATCCGCATCGAGTACTTCTCCGGCCTGCTCGTCGACTTCGCCCGTGAACATGGAGCCGACACGATCGTGAAGGGCCTGCGGGCGGTAACCGACTTCGACTACGAGCTCCAGATGGCCCAGATGAACCAGACCCTGTCCGGCATCGACACGTTCTTCCTCGCCACCAGCCCGCAGTACTCGTTCCTGTCGTCGAGCCTCGTCCGCGAGGTGGCCCGGTTCGGGGGCGACGTCTCCAGCCTCGTCCCCGCCCAGGTGGCCGCCCGCCTGATTGAACGGTTCAAGGAGGATCCACGCCCATGACCCCCACCGCGATCGCCGACGCCGAGCTCACGCTGCCGAGGGGTGGCGACATTCATGACGCCCTCGAGGCTCTCCGGGAGCTGATCGAGGAAGCCCGCTCGATGCCGCTGTCGAACTCGGCCATCGTCAACCGGGACGAGGCCCTGGAGCTGGTGGAGGACATCGCCGAGCACCTCCCCGACGAGCTGCGCCAGGCGCGCTGGTTGCTCAAGGAGCGGGAGGAGTTCCTGGCCCGGGCCCGCCGGGAGGCGGAGGAGATCGTGTCCGCCGCCCGCGCCCGGGCGGAGGGGATGGTGTCGCGCACCGAGGTCGTGCGGGAGGCGCAACGCGTGGCCCGGATCACGGTGGAGCAGGCCGAGGCCGCCGGCCGGCAGGTCCGCAACCAGGCCGAAGACTATGTGGACGCCAAGCTGGCCGGGTTCGAGATGACCATGGAGCGGGCGCTGGCGGCGGTGCAGAAGGGCCGCAAGCGCCTGGCTGCTTTCGATCCCGTCGACGTCATGGCGCCGGGCCCCGAGCTTCCCCCGGCCCCGGGGCTCTTCGACCAGGACGCGTAGCCGGGGGGAGCGGCCGCGGGCCGGAGCCGCCGAGCCGGACTCGCCAGGGGCACTGGTAACATCCACCGGCCGGGCACGGCCAGGTCACCGCGCCTTGGTGCCCCTCCGATGACCGGATTGCGCATGAACGTCTCCGATCTGCTCCGACGGCCCGGGACCACCCGGCAAGTGCATCTCGAGGTTCCCCTGGAGGGCCTCGAGAACCTCTCGGCGCGGGTCGAGGAGAGCGAGCCCCTGGTGCTCGACCTGCGACTCGAGAGCCTCACGGGCGCCATCGTGGCCAGCGGGCGGGTCCGGGGCCGGTGGTCGGCGGTGTGCAGCCGGTGCCTCACCCCCCTCGAGACCGACTTCGACCTCCATCTGCGTGAGGTGTTCGAGGAAGACCCGGTGGAGGAGGAGACCTATCCCCTTCGCAACGACGAGATCGACCTCGAACAGCCCCTGCGGGACGTCGTCGTCCCCGAACTGCCGTTGGTGCCGTTGTGCCGCACCGACTGTGCCGGCTTGTGCCCCACCTGCGGAGCCAACCTCAACGAGGGTGTATGCGACTGCCCGCCGGTGGCGGCCGATCCCCGTTGGGAGGCCCTGCGCGACCTCGACCTGTAGACCCGAAGGAGACCACCCCATGGCCGTGCCCAAGCGCAAGACCTCCAAGGCCAAGAGCCGGAGCCGGCGCGCCTCCAACTGGCGGCTCACCCGCGCCGCCCACTCGCTGTGCCCGCACTGCCACCAGAGCAAGCTGCCCCACGTGGTGTGCCCGAACTGCGGGTGGTACGGCGGCCGCCAGGCGGTCGAGGTCGGCTGAACGCCGCCCAGTTGGCTCTCCACGCCACTTCGGGGGTTCTCGAGGACGCTGACCCGGCGCCGGCCGCCGTGGTCCCGGCGCCCGACGCCGCCCCGGTGGTGGCGGTGGACGCCATGGGCGGCGACCGGGCGCCCAACGAGGTGGTGGCCGGGGCCCGCATGGCCGTCGCCGAGGGCATCCGGGTGCTGCTCGTGGGCCAGGAGCCGGTGGTCGGCCCCCTTCTCGACGGCAGCGGGATCCCCCTCCTCCACGCCAACGAGGTCGTCACCATGGACGACGACCCGGCCAAGAGCGTGCGCCGCAAGAAGGACTCCTCGCTGGTCCGCTGCGCCGAGGCCGTCCGGGACGGCCGGGCGGCGGCCATGGTCTCGGCCGGGAACACCGGGGCCACCATGGCCAGCGCCCTGCTGCGCATGGGCCGGATCCGGGGGATCGCCCGACCGGCCGTCGTCACCCCCATCCCGGTGCCGGGGGCGACACCCACGCTGCTCGTCGACGCCGGGGCCACGGTGGACTGCGCCCCGGAGTGGCTGGTGCAGTTCGCCCGCATGGGCTCCGAGTACGCCCGCCTGCACCATGGCGTCGAGTCGGCCCGGGTGGGCCTGCTCTCCATCGGCGAGGAGATGGGCAAGGGCGACGAGCTGCGCAAGCGGGCCTACGACCTGCTCGAGCGCCTCCCCAACTTCGTCGGCAACGTCGAGGGCTGCGACCTGACCCAGGGCCGGGCCGACGTGGTCGTCACCGACGGCTTCACCGGCAACGTGGCCCTCAAGACCATCGAAGGTGGGGTCCGTCAGGTCCTCGGCCTCGTGGCCGACGCCCTCGGGTTGGTCCGGACCGGGGACCAGACCCTGGGTGACGTTCTGGGCCCGGTACTCGGCGATCAGGTCGCCCAGTACGATCCGGATGCTTTCGGGGGCGCGCTGCTCCTGGGGATCGACGGAGTCTGCGTCATCTCCCACGGCCACAGCTCCGCCCGCCACATCGTCCACGCCATCCGCCTGGCCGCCGAGTGCGTCGAGGCGGGTCTCGTGGCCCGTATGAAGGAGGCCATCGCCCATGGTGTCTGAGACCCCGGCCCCTCCTCTGGATCGGGACGAGGTGTTCCGGATCATCCGGGAGCGGCTGGCCGACATCCTCGAGATCGAGGAGAGCCGCATCACCCTCGAGGCCAGCTTCGCCGACGACCTGGCGGCGGACTCGCTGGCGCTCATCGAGCTGGTGGAGGCGCTCGAAGCCGAGCTCGAGGACCGCGCCCGCGGCTTCCGCATCGAAGACGAGGACCTGGCCGAGCTGCGCACGGTGCGTGACGCTGTCGACTACGTGGTCGAGCGCGTGGGCTGAGTTTCTTGGCTGACGCAGTGGTGGACGGAGGCGGCCTGGACCGCCTGGAGGCCGCCCTGGAGCGCCGCTTCGGGGACCGGGACATGCTGGCCCGGGCGCTGGCCCACCGCTCCTTCTGTGCCGAGAACCCGTCGGTGGAGGCCAACGAGCGCCTGGAGTTCCTGGGCGATGCCGTGCTCGGCCTGGTGGTGACGGACTACATCTACCGGGCCTTCCCCCACCTGCCCGAGGGGGAGCTGGCCAAGGTGCGGGCCAGCGTGGTCAACGCCGGGGTGCTGGCCGAGCTGGCCACCGAGATCGGTCTGGGTGACCACGTCCTGCTGGGCAAGGGGGAAGGTCTCTCCGGGGGCAGGGAGAAGCCCTCCATCCTGGCCGACGCCATGGAGGCGGTCCTGGCCGCCACCTACCTCGACGGCGGCTGGGACGCCGCCTACGAGCTGGTCATGCGGCTCCTGGGGGAGCGGATCGCCACCGCCGCCCAGGGCCCCGGGGGGCAGGACTACAAGACCCGCCTCCAGGAGCTGGCCGCCCGCCGGTTCGACCAGATGCCCCGCTACGACGTGCGGGACGAGGGCCCGGACCACGCCAAGCGGTTCTACGCCGCCGTGCTCCTCCAGGGCACCGCCCGGGGGACGGGGGAGGGCCGTTCCAAGAAGCAGGCGGAGCAGGCCGCCGCCCGGATGGCGTGGGAGTGGCTCCGGGCCGAGGACGAGGCGTTGTCCGAAGCCGCGCCCGCGGTCACCGATGCCGGAGCTCCCTGAGGTCGAGGTCCTCCGCCGCGACCTCGAAGCCGAGGTCGTGGGCGCCACGGTGGAGTCGGTCGTCATCACCGGGCCCCGGACCGTCCGCCGCCAGGATCCGGCCGCCGTCGTCGAGCGCCTGACCGGCGCCCGGCTGAGCTCCGCCGGGCGGGTGGGCAAGTACCTCGTGGTGGGGCTGGACGGCGGGCCCGAGACCCTCGTCGTCCACCTGCGCATGTCAGGCCAGCTCATCCTGGCCTCCGGGCCCGCGCCGCTGGCGGCCCACACCCACGCCGTCCTGCGCCTGTCCGGAGGGCGGGAGCTGCGCTTCGTCGACCCCCGCACGTTCGGCGAGCTGTTCGTGACCCGGGAGCCGCCCGGTCCCCTCGGTGACGACCCGCTCGACCCCGGCTGGCGCCCCGCCGACCTGGCCCGGATCCTGAGCGGCCGCCAGGCCCGGCTCAAGGCCCTGCTCATGGACCAGCGCCGGCTGGCCGGGCTGGGCAACATCTACTCCGACGAGGCGCTCTTCGGCGCCGGGCTCCGCTTCGACCGGGCCGCAGGGGGGCTGGGACGACGCGAGGTCGGCCGCCTCCACGGGGCCATCCTGGAGACGCTGACGGCGGCGCTCGCCCATCGGGGATCGACCCTGGGGGACGGCGGGTATGTCGACCTCCATGGCCGTCCCGGTGCCCACCAGGACCACCACCGGGTGTATGCCCGTGAAGGCCGCCCGTGCCTGCGCTGTGCCCGGCCCGTGGTCCGCTTGCGGCTCGGGAACCGCTCGACCTTCCTCTGCCCCGCATGTCAGTCGTGACCGGGTGCCTCTCGTGATCCGGCGCCGCGTCTGCATCTCGGGACGGGTGCAGGGCGTGGGCTTCCGGTACTCGTTCCGGCGCGTGGCGCAGGCGGCGGGCGTGTCCGGCTGGTGCCACAACCTCCCCGACGGCCGGGTGGAGGCCGCCCTGGAGGGCGAGGCCCAGGCCGTGGAGCGGGTGGTGGCGTGGTGCCGGCGGGGCCCGTCGCACGCCGTCGTCACCGACGTCGAGGTGGTCGAGGAACCCCCTCGGGGCGAGACCGGCTTCCGGCTCAGCTGAGGCGCCCCAGCATCCACGGATTTCCTGGCGGGGGTCGTTACCATCGCCCGGACGTGTACCTGAAGTCACTCTCGCTCAAGGGCTTCAAGTCCTTCGCGGAACGGACCACGCTCGAATTCGAGCCGGGTGTGGCCGTCGTCGTGGGCCCCAACGGGTCGGGGAAGTCGAACGTCGTCGACGCCGTGGCCTGGGCCCTGGGCGCCCAGGGGGCCCGCTCCCTGCGGGGCGGGAAGATGGACGACGTCATCTTCGCCGGGACGCCCAAGCGACCGGCCGCCTCCAAGGCCGAGGTGTCGCTCACCATCGACAACTCCGACGGGTCACTCCCCATCGAGGGTGCCCGGGTCACCATCACCCGCAGCCTGTCGCGCGACGGGGAATCCACCTACGCCATCAACGGCGATCCGTGCCGGCTGCTGGACATCACCGAGTTGCTCTCGGACACGGGCGTGGGCCGCACCCAGCACATCATCGTGGGCCAGGGCCGGCTCGACGCCATCCTCCACGCCTCGCCCGCCGAGCGCCGGGCGGTGATCGAGGAGGCGGCCGGGGTCCTCAAGTACCGCCAGCGCAAGGAGAAGGCGGAACGGCGCCTGGCCGCCACCGCCGTCAACCTCGAGCGCCTCACCGACCTGGTCAAGGAGGTCCGGCGTCACCTGAAGCCCCTGGAGCGCCAGGCCGACGCCGCCCGCCGCTACGGCGGGCTCGACGCCGAGCTCCGGGCGCTGCGCCTGCACCTGGCGGGGCGGGAGATGGCCAACCTGTCCGAGCGGCTCGAGCACCTGGCCGAGCGCCGGGCGGGGCTGGCGGGAGAGGAGGCCGGCGCCCGGTCCCGGGCCGACGAGCTGGGCCGGGCCGTGGCCGTGGCCGAAGCCGCGCTGTCGGCCCTTCCCGCCGACGCCCTGGGGGACGCCCTGGCCCGGGCGGAGTCCATCCTGGCTCGGGCGCAGGGCCTCGCCGCCCTCCTGGGTGAGAAGCGCCGGGGCGTGGAGCGCTCCCTCCTGGCGCTGGCCGACGCCGGCGTGGTGGAGAGCCTGACGGCGGAAGCCGCCCGCCTGCGCTCCGAGCTCACCCGGGCCGAGGCCGCCGCCGAGGCCCACACGCCCCGGGCGGCGGAGCTCGACGCCGCCGAGGCCGCTCTGGCGGAGCGGCGGGCCCGGTTGGAGACGGGCGACGGCCGGGACGCCCGTCGCGCCGCCGCCGCGGCCCGAGCCGAGCTGGCCGCCCTGGTCGGGAACGCGGCCCGGACCCGGGCCGAAGCCGAGCGCCTGGAAGGACGGCGGGAGCCGGTGCAACGCCGGCTGGAGCGCCTGGCCCACGCCGCCGCCCAGGTACAGGTCGAGACCCTGGATGACACGCCGCTGGTGGCAGCGCTCGACGCCGCCCGGGCCGGGCGGGCCGAAGCCGAGCGGCGCGTGGCCGAAGTCGAGGTGGAGCTCCGATCGGCCGACGCCGGGGTATCGGCGTGGACGGCCCGGGCCGAGGCGCTGTCCGCCGCCCTGGGCGAGTTGCGCTCCCGGGTCACGGCCGGCGGCATCCTCGACGGGTTGGACGGCATCGCCGGTGCCCTGGTCGACCTGATCGAGATCGAGCCCGGCGCCGAGGCGGCGGTGGCCGTCGGGCTGGGCGACGCCCTGCGGGCCGTCGTGGCCGAGAACGAGGCCAGCGCCCGGGCGGCGCTGGAGCGGCTCCGGGCCGTCCAGCAGGGCGGGACGGTGCTGGTCGCCGGCGCCCCCGACCCGACGCTGGGCGCCCAAGGTCCACAGCCCGAGAACTCCCCACCCGAGGACCTCGGGACAGCGCGACCTCTGGCCGCCTGCGTGGGGTCGCCGCATCCCGGCCTGGCCGCGGTGCTGGCCCGGCTTCTGGCGGCCACGGTGCTGGTGGAGGGCGACCGGGACGGTGCCCTCGCCCTCGCCCTGGCCCATCCTGAGGTCGTTGTCGTCACGCCCGAAGGTGACCGGTTCAGCGGTTCCGCCTGGCGGACGGGGGGCCCGGTGGCCGGCGCCACCCCCGGCGCGGTGGACGACGCCCGCCGGCGGGCGGCGGAGGCGGCCGACGCCCGGGGGGCGGCCGAGACGGCCGTGGCCGCAGCCCGGAGTGCGCTGGCCGAGGCACTGCGCTGGGAGGCGGCGGGCGACAAAGCCCTCGACTCCCATCGGGCCCGCCAGACGGCACTGGTCGCCGAGACGGCGCGCCTCGAGCGGGAGCGGGCCGAGGCGGAGGCCGAGAGCGCCGCCCTCGAGCACCACGCCGCGGAATTGGCCGCCCAGGCCGAGGCGGAAGCCGCCCGCGGGGCCGAGCTGAAGGCCGCCCTCCCGGACCTGGAGGCGGCGGAGCGGAGCGAGCTGGCCGAGGAGGACACCCGCCGGGCGGCGCGCCGGGCGCTGGAGGAGGACGCCGCCCAGCTGGCCGGTGCCCGTCGGGAGCACGACCGGGCCATGGCGGCGCTGGAGGAGCGCCGATCGGGCGTGGAGCGCAACCTGGCCGAGCTGGAGGGGCGCCTGGCCCGCCACGGTGAGGCCCGGGCCGAGGCCGAGGAGCGCCGCGCCGCCCTGGAGCGCCGGGGTGCCGGCTACGCCGCCCTGGAAGCGGCGGTGGCCGACCGCCTGGGGGTGGCGAGCGAGCTGGTGACCCGGCTGCGGGACCGGCGCCGGGAGCGGTCCGAGGCGGCCCGGATGGCCGCCGCCGAGCTCGACGCCCGCCGGGCCGAGCGGGGGGCGGCGGAGCGCGAGGCGGCCGAGCACCGGGAGCGCCGGGCGCGGGTGGAAGTGGAGGCAGCCGAGGTCCGCACCCGCCTCGACGCCGCTGTCGAGACCTTGCGCCGGGACCTCGAATGCAAGGCGGCGGCCGCCCTGGCCGCCCCTGCGCCCACGCTGCCCGAGGGCACCACGGCCGCCGCCCGGGCCCGGGAGATCGAGCGGGAGCTGCGCCAGATGGGGCCCATCAACCCCCTGGCCGTCGAGGAGCACTCCGCCCTGTGTGAGCGCCACGAGCTGCTCGTCTCGCAGCTGGAGGACGTGAAGGCGGCCCGCCGGGACCTGGGCGACATCATCCGCTCGGTCGACGAGGAGATCGTGACCATGTTCTCGGCCGCCTTCGCCGACACCGAGGAGCACTTCTCCGACCTCATCGGCACCCTGTTCCCCGGCGGGTCGGGGCGCCTGCGCCTGACCGAGCCCGAGGACATGCTCCACACCGGGATCGAGATCGAGGCCCGACCGTCGGGCAAGAGCGTGCGCCGGCTGTCACTCCTCTCGGGCGGGGAGCGGTCGCTCACGGCGCTGGCCTTCCTCTTCGCCGTGTTCCGGGCCCGCCCGTCGCCCTTCTATCTGCTCGACGAGGTCGAGGCCGCCCTCGACGACGTGAACCTGTGCCGGTTCGTCGACCTCGTGACGGCGTTCCGGCGCGAGGCGCAACTGCTCGTGGTCAGCCACCAGAAGCGCACCATGGAAGCGGCCGACTGCCTCTACGGCGTGTCGATGCCCCCGGGCGGCTCCAGCATCGTGGTGACCCAGCGGGTCCCCGCCGCCATCAGCGTCGCCTAAGCCTCATTAGAGTTCACTCCTTATCATCTTCCCCAATAGCACCAACCCGCTCACTGGCCACTGGATTGGGCGGACACTCGGCGCATAAGCTCCGTCACGGGTTGCAGCGATGCGGGCGGAGTTCCTGGGGGAGGGGTTTCGTGAAGCACCGGGTGGCGGTTCCTGAGCCATTGCCGGTTGCGCTCGCGGGTCTGGCCCGTGAGAGCAGCCGGCCGGTCCGCACCAGGCCATCTCTGCGGGTGGCGCTGGTGTTGCTGGCACTGGTGTGGACGCAGTTCCCGCTGGGCGGGGGAGCACGAGCGGAAGGCGGCCAGTCCATCGAGTTGTGCTGCGCCTGGGGACGCACCCTGGCCGACGGCGCCCTCACCTACAGCGTGACGGCCGGTGATTCCGCCACTGCCGACGTCATCCGGGGTGCCGTCCACGAGTGGGACGACGCCCTGTCGGTGTCGTTCCTCGAGGTGGCCGTCGGGGATCCCGCCGACGTGACCATCAGCTTCTCCGAATACCCCGGCCGCACCGAGGGCCAGGCGGTGACCAGCTTCACGCAGCGGGGTCTCATCCGCCGGGTCGAGGTCACCATCAAGGGGGGGCGGGCGCCGGAGAACTCGGGCGGGATCATCCAGATCGCCAAGCACGAGTTCGGCCACGCCCTGGGGCTGGGCCACGCCAACTTCGACGGGACCCTCATGTCCGAAGCCGTGAGCCCGGAGCCGACACCCATCCCGGCTTGCGCCATCCACGGGGTCACGGAGGCCAACGGCTGGAAGCTCGGCGATTCGCCGTCCAGCCGGCCCCACGCCCCCGAGGTCTCCGAAGTTCCCTGCTGACTACTCAGTCCCCTGCGGACTACTCCGGCAGGCCGACGGCGCAGAGGATGAAGGCGTAGGTGAACGCCTCCTTGCGCCAGGCGTCGTAGCGGCCGGACGGGCCGCCGTGGCCGGCCCCCATCTCGGTGCGGAGCAGCAGGGGCGCCCCGCCCTCGGCCGTGGCTCGCAACCTGGCCACCCACTTGGCCGGCTCCCAGTAGGACACGCGGGGATCGTTGAGGCCGGCGGTGACCAGGAGGGCGGGGTAGCGCTGCGGGGAGACATTGTCGTAGGGCGAGTACCCGCGCATGGTGGCGTAGAAGTCGGCGTCAGCGGGGTTGCCCCACTCCTCCCACTCGATCACCGACAGCGGGAGCGACGGATCGGAGATGGTCGAGACGACGTCGACGAAGGGAACCTCGGCCACGGCGCCGGCGAACAGGTCGGGACGGCGGTTGAGGACGGCGCCGACGAGCAGCCCCCCGGCGCTCCCCCCCAGCATGGCCAGACGGTCGGGCGCCGCCCACCCGCTCTCCTTCAGCGCCTCGGCGCAGGCGATGAAGTCGGTGAAGGTGTTGGGCTTGTTGTGGAGCTTCCCGGCCTCGTACCAGGGCCGGCCCATCTCGCCCCCGCCCCGCACGTGGGCGATGGCGAAGGTCATCCCTCGGTCCAGGAGGCTGAGGCGCAGCGACGAGAAGTGGGGGTCGGAGCAGCTCTCGTAGGAGCCGTAGCCGTAGAGCAGGGCGGGGGCGGTGCCGTTCACGGGAGTGTCGGCCCGGCGGACGGCCGAGATCGGGACCCGCGTCCCGTCGGGAGCGGTGGCCCACAGCCGCTCGGTGACGTAGTCGGCCGGGTCGTAGCCGCCGAGGACGGGCTCGCGTTTGAGCAGCTCGCCCTCCCGGGTGCCGAGGTCGTAGGCGTAGACCGACTGCGGGGTGACGAGCGACGTGTAGGTGTAGCGCAGCGTTGTGGTGTTGAACTCGGGGTTGAGAGGCTCGGGCACGCCCACCCGGCTCACCGCCTCGGGCTGGTCGACCAGGTGCTCGTCGCCGGCCTCCAGGTCGCGCACCCGGAGCCGGCGTACCCCCTCGGCCCGCTCCAGCACGACCAGGTGGTGGGTGAAGGCGTCGATGCTCTCCAGCTTCACGTCGGCCCGGTGAGCGATCAGCTCCCGCCAGTTGGCCCGCCCGGGCTCGGCCACGGGCGCCTCGACCAGGCGGAAGTTGGGGGCGTCGTCGTTGGCCAGGATGAAGAAGCGGTCGCCGTGATGGTCGAGGAAGTACTCCACATCCTGACGGCGGGGCTCCACGATCCGGAGGTCACCCTCGGGGTCGGAGGCGTCGAGCACCCGGATCTCGGACGTGGTGGCCGAGTGCAGGCCGATGACGATGAACCCGCCGCTGCGGGTGCTGGAGACGGAGGCGAAGAAGCGGTCGTCGTCCTCCTGGTGGACGAGCACGTCCTCGGATGGGTCGGTCCCCAGGCGGTGGCGCCAGATCCGCCAGGGCCGGTGAGCCTCGTCGAGGGTGGAGTAGAAGAAGGTGGCGTTGTCGCTGGCCCAGGCGGCGCCGTAGTAGGTGTTGGGGATGGCGTCGGCCAGGTCGGCGCCGGTGTCGAGGTCCCGCACGTGCAGCAGGTATTCCTCGTCGCCGGCGGTGTCCAGGGACCAGGCCAGCAGCCGGTGGTCGGGGCTGACCTCGAAGAGGCCGATCTCGCAGTACTCGTGCCCCTCGGCCACGGCGTTGTGGTCGAGCAGGACCTGCTCGGCCTCGTGGGGGACACCCCCTTCCCCGGGCTCCTCCTCAGGGGCATCCCCGGGGCGGCGGCAGTACACGTGGTACTGGAGGCCCTCGACGCTGCGGGAGTAGTACCGGAAGGGACCGTGGGGCACGGCGACGGACAGGTCGGTCTCCTGGATGCGGCTCACGATCTCGGCGTACAGGCGCTCCTGGAGCTCCTTGGTGGGAGCCATGACCGACTCGGTGTAGGCGTTCTCCGCCTCCAGGTAGGCGGTCACGTCCGGGTCGGCGCGGTCGCGCATCCAGTGGTAGTCGTCGGGGCGGCGGTCACCGTGGGCCTCGTGCACGTGCGGGACGCGCTTGGCCACCGGGGGGGCGGGGGTCAGGTCCAGCATCCGGCCACGATGCCATATGGCCACGTCGGGCGAAGAGCCAAGAGCACCGCCCGGTAGGATCGCCCGCCTGTGGAACCGCTGATCCTGATCCTCATCGTCACCGCCGTGGTCGTCGCCAGCCTCGCCGGCATCGCCGCCACCCGTGGGTCCCGCCGCCGCCAGCTGGAGGCCGAGCGCCGGGCCGCGGAGGCGGCCCGCCGGCGCCCGGCGGGCAAAGCACCGGTCCAGCCGCCGCCTCCCACCGGCGAGCGCGAGCTGGTCCTCGAACCCGAAGACGCCGAGGTTGTCCTCGAGCCTGAGCTCGAGGTCATCGTCGAGCCCGAACTCGAGATCGAGGTCGAGCCCGCCCCCGTCCGCCCCCGGCTGCGGGACCGGCTGGGCAAGGCCCGCGAGCTCCTCTCGGGCCTGGTCGGGGACCTGCGGAGCCGGGAGCGGATCGACGACGACACCTGGGACGAGCTGGAGGAGGCCCTCATCCGCGCCGACGTGGGCGTGGCTACCACGGGGCGGATTCTCGACGACCTCCGCCGGCGGGTGAAGGAGACGGGCGCCTCCACCCCCGACGAGCTCCTGGAGCTGCTCAAGACCGATCTGGTGGAACAGCTCGCCGCCGCCGACCGCAGCCTGTCCTTGGTCCCCGGCGAGCTCAATGTGTGGATGTTCGTGGGCGTGAACGGCGTGGGCAAGACGACGACCATCGGCAAGTTGGGCCAGCAGCAGGCGGCCGAGGGCCGGCCGGTGGTGATGGCCGCCGCCGACACGTTCCGGGCGGCCGCCGCCGAGCAGCTCGAGCTGTGGTCGAAGCGGGTGGGCGCCGATCTCGTCCGGGGCCAGGAAGGCGCCGACCCCGGCTCGGTCGTGTTCGACGCCATGAGCGCGGCGCAGAGCCGGGGGGCGGAGCTGGTCCTGGTGGACACCGCCGGGCGGCTCCACACCAAGGTCAACCTCATGGAGGAGCTGAAGAAGCTGCGCCGGATCGTGGACCGCACCCCCGGCGCCCTCAAGGAGGTGCTCCTCGTCATCGACGCCACCACCGGCCAGAACGGCCTGGTCCAGGCCAAGCAGTTCGGCGAGGCCGTCGACGTCACCGGCGTGGTCCTGACCAAGCTCGACGGGACGGCCAAGGGGGGCATCGTCCTGGCCGTGCAGGCCGAGCTCGGGATCCCGGTCAAGGTGGTGGGCGTGGGGGAGACGGCCGAGGACCTGATCGAGTTCGATCCCGAGGAGTTCGTCGACGCCCTCTTCGCCGTCTGACCGCCGCCCCTTAGACTGGCGCCCTCATGTTCGACGCCCTCTCCGAACGCTTCGAGTCGATCTTCTCCCGCATGCGGAGCCGGGGCCGCCTGGGCGAGCAGGAGATCGACGAGATCGCCCGGGAGATCCGCCTCGCCCTCCTGGAAGCCGACGTCAACTTCAAGGTGGTCAAGTCCTTCATCGGCCGGGTGAAGGAGACGGGCGCCTCCACCCCCGACGAGCTCCTGGAGCTGCTCAAGACCGATCTGGTGGAACAGCTCGCCGCCGCCGAC
>JBIOYN010000280.1:0-33404 GCA_044870155.1 Acidimicrobiia bacterium
CATCGTGCGCATCGAGTCCAAGGGCGACGATTTCCTCTGCTACGTCGACTACTACAAGGGCAAGTTCCCGCCCTGGTACGGCGCCGAGGAGCTGGCGGCGCTGGACATCGACGAGTTGCGCAACGAGCCGGCGCAGGTCAAGTGGGACGAGGTGTGGGAGTGGACGACGCTCCGCAAGGATGACTTTCCCCTGCGTCTGACAGAGGTCATCTTCCTGTACCCGCCGCAGGAGCCGGCCATCCCCTGGCTCTTCCTCTCTCCCGAGGAGAGCGGCCTGGCGACGATGGAGATCTAGGAAGGACGAGGAGGACAAACCAAATGGGCAATGAAATCGACGGCTACCGGTATATCGGCCAGGGCTACAGCGTGGTTCCGGTGGGGAAGCACACGGGCATCGCCATGAACATCAAGAATCCGCAGGAGATGATCAAGCTGCTGTCCAATCCGGGCAAGGTCAAGGAGACCGTGGTGATCACGCCCGGCGGCACCACCACGTTCGTCGCCCCGCTCCTGTACAAGAAGCCGGCCGGCATCGTCACCTACGCCGGGACGCCGGAGTCCCACCTGGGCATCGTGGGGCGGAACTTCCGGGTCCCGATCGTCATGACGCTCAAGCTGGAAGGCATGGACTCGATCCCCGATGGCACTCCCCTGCTCCTGGAGTGCGAGGGCAAGCTCGGACGCGTCTACGTGAAGGGGGAAGAGGGGGGAGAGGGCGCCGCCGCGCCGTCGGCCGAGGAGTCGGTACTCGGGGATGGGTCCGTCCTCGGATAGGACGCCACCATGTTGGACGAGCATGCATTTCTGGCGTTGAACGCGCTCTACCTCAAGAAGATGGCCTCGGTCGGCGACCTGGCTGACATCTCCGGGATACCTGCGGAGGAAGTCCGGACGATGATCGGCGACTTCGTCGCACGAGGTTGGCTGCTGGACATGGAAGGCGACGTCCTCATCCAGCCCGACGGAATGGCCGAGGTGGAGCAGTACTACCGGGACACCTATTCCGAGCTTGCCAAACGGGAAGAGATGTCGGGTTGGTACGAGCGCTTTGAGCGCATCAACGAGCAGTTCATCAAACATGTCACCGACTGGCAGCAGACGGGAGGAGATGCCCGGGCCCAGGAGCGCGTCATCACGGCGGTCGAACGGCTCACCAAGCTGATCGGCGAGATGACGGAGGAAGTCCCGCGGTACGCCAGCTACGTCCGCCGGTTCGAACGAAGCGTGACCATCGTCGACCAGGGGAATTCCGATTTCGTCTGCACGCCGACCGTCGATTCCTTGCACAACATCTGGTTCGAGTTCCACGAGGACTTCCTCGCTGTGCTGGGACGGCCGCGGGATACCTGAGCCGTCTCCGCCGGTCGATCTCACCACTCACGAGGTGTGCCAATGGAAGGCAACGCGAAGCCAGCGGTCGGCTTGATCGGGCTCGGCAACATCGGCGGGGGCATGTGCCGCCGGCTGCTCGAGACGGGCCACCACGTCGTCGGCTTCGACGTGTCCGAGGCCGCCCGGGCGAAGGCCGATGGCGCTGGTGCCGAGGTGGTCGGATGCCCCGCCGAGGTGGCCGAGGCGACGAGCGTGACGGTCACCTCGCTGCCGAACTCCTCCATCGTGCTCGAGGTGTGCACCGGGGCGAAAGGATGGCTGGAGGGTGCCGCGGCCGGCGACGCGCTCCTCGAGACCTCGACGATCGAACCCGCCGCCATCATCGAGCTCGCCCACACCGCGGAGGCCAAGGGCGCCCGGGTGCTCGACGTCGCCCTCAGCGGCGAGCCGCCCCAGGCCGCGGCCGGCCAGCTGGTCTTCCAGGTCGGCGGGGACGAGGAGCTGTTCATCGAGCACCGGGCGGTGCTCGAGGCGATGTCGAAGAAAATCAACCGCACGGGGGGCATCGGGACGGCCAAAACGGTGAAGCTGGTCAACAACCTGATGTCGCTCGGCAACATCGCCGTCGCCAGCGAGGCGTTCGTCCTCGGCGTGAAGTGCGGCATGGACCCCCGCCGCCTGTTCGACATCCTGTCGATCTCCGGCGGGCGTTCCGCCCACTTCAACCACGACTTCCCCCAGGTCCTCGAAGGCGACTACGCCCCGGGCTTCAGGACGGCTCTGGCTCTCAAGGACATCCGGTTGATCCTCGACCTGGCCTCGGCCGAGGGCTATGCGGCGCGGCTGGCGCCCGTCATCGAGTCTCTCTACGCGGAAGCGACCGAACGGGGTGATGCCGAGGATCACTTCACATCGGTCGTGAAGATCTACGAGGACCTGGCCGGGACGAAAGTGGCGGCGCCGTCCTGAGAAAACGACGGCCGCCGGCGGTCTTGACACCGGTCGCGGCAGTATGTGAGGCTCCAAGGAGATTGGTCAGACCATTGCAAAAGTCGACTTATCGGGGGGGTGCGGTGGCAAACCCCGGGACGGACTGGCCTCCGAGTCCGACTCGTGAGGACATGCCGCCGGTCGACAGCCCGTACTGGGACCCCACCGTGGAGACGATGGAGCCGGCGGATCGGTGGCAGGTCATCCTCCCCAAGCTCCGGGCGCAGCTCGCCTTCTGCTACGAGCGGTCCGGGTTCTACCGGGAGAAGTGGGACACCGCCGGTGCGCACCCCGCCGACGTCAAATCCCCCGAGGACTTCCGCCGTCTGCCGCTCCTGCGCAAAGCGGAGCTCCGGGCCGAACAGGCCGCCCACCCGCCCTTCGGGCGCTATCTGTGCGTGTCCCGGGACGACGTGGCCCGCATCCACGGAACATCGGGAACGACGGGACGCCCGACCGCCTTCGCCGTCAGCCGCGGGGACTGGCAGCGGATCGCGGCGGCGCACGCCCGCATCATGTGGGGCGCCGGCATCCGCCCCCACGACACGATCTTCCTGGGATCCTTCTTCGGTCTCTACTGGGGCGGCTGGGGCGCCCTCATCGGCGGTGAATGGCTCGGCGCCACCTGCTTCCCGTTCGGGGCCGGCGTTCCCGGGCAGACCGCCCAGGCCGTCGAGTGGCTCGCCGACATGAAGCCGACGGCGTTCTACGGGACGCCGTCCTACGCGTTGCGGATCGCCGAGGTGGCGCGCGATTCGGGCTACGACCCGGCCGACTTCGGGATCCGAACGCTGTTCTTCTCCGGCGAGCCGGGAGCGGGCATCCCCGCCACCAAGAGGCAGATCGAGCGCACCTTCGGCGGCGTCTGCATCGACATGGGGTCGATGGCGGAGATGTCGCCGTGGATGACCAACGCCGAGTGCACCGAGCGGACGGGCATGCACCTGTGGGACGACCTCGTGTACACCGAGCTGGTCGATCCGGTGACCGAGGAGCCGGTCGGCCCGGGTGAGGTCGGCGTGCCCGTCTACACCCACCTCGAACGCGACTCGCAGCCGATGATCAGGCTCTGGTCCGGGGACCTCTCGCGCTACACCGACGAGCCCTGCCCGTGCGGGCGGACCTACCGGCGCCTCCCCGACGGGCTCTTCGGCCGGGCCGACGACATGCTCGTCATCCGGGGCGAGAACGTCTACCCGGCCGCCGTGGAAGAGGCGATCCGGGCGGCCGGCTGCGAGGGGGAGTTCCGGGTCGACGTCACCCGGAACGGGACCCTCGACGAGCTCGGCGTGCGCGTCGAAGCGGTGGGCGGCCGCTCCGACGACGCGCTGGCCCACGACGTGGAGGTCCAGCTCAAGAAGAAGCTCGGCCTGCGGGCGACGGTGGAGGTCGTCCCGGCCGGCTCGCTGGACCGGACCGAGTTCAAATCCCGCCGGATCACGGACCACCGTGGGCTGAGCCGGGACCTGCAGGCACTCCAGGCCTCGAGCGGGACATGACGGGGGTCGGTGTCCCGGGGGAGAGCAGGTACGCGGTCCTGCGGACGATCGTGTGCCGGGGGAGGGCCACGCCGGAAATCGTGGCCGGCGCCACCGGTCTCGACTCCGACACCGTGCGGGCCACGCTCGACGACCTGGAGGCGTCGGGGTCGGTGGTCTGGTCCGATGACCAGGTCGTCCCGACGGACATGGCGGAGAAGGAGGTGCGGGGTTACGCCGACGTCAACTACGGCCCCGTCCGGGAGAACCCGGCGGTGGAGCGGTGGATGGAGCGCTTCGAGACGCAGAACGGGCGCTTCCTCGAGACGATGGCGGCCTGGCGCCAACGCGACGTGGATGGCACGAAGGTGGCCAACGACCACTCCGATCCGGGCTACGACGACCAGGTGATCGCCCGGGTCGACGCCACCCTGGCCCGCATGGGGAAGCTCATCGACGAGCTGGCGACCAAGATCCCCCGGTTGGCCCGCTACGGGGAGCGCTTCGAGGAGGCCTTCGAGCGGGTCGACGACGGCGATGAGCGCTTCCTGTGCGACCCGGCGGTCGATTCGGTGCAGGAGATCTGGTCCGAGCTCCACGACGACGTCCTCGTCATCATGGGCAAGGAGCGGGCCGGGTGACCCCGGCCGGGTCCGGTCCCGGGTCGTCGTACGTCTTCCGGTTCGAGGACGCCGACGGGGCCCAGCCGGCACTCTTCGGCGGGAAGGGCGCCGGGCTCGCCCGCATGACCACGGCCCGGCTTCCCGTCCCGGCGGGGTTCATCATCACCACCGAGGCGTGCCGGTCCTTCATGGCCCGGGGCACCCCGCCCGAGGGCCTCCTGGCCGAGGTGCACCGCCACGTGGCCGACCTGGAGGAGCGCACCGGGCGGCGCTTCGGTGGCGGCCCCACGCCGCTGCTCGTCTCGGTCCGCTCGGGCGCCCCGGTCTCGATGCCGGGGATGATGGACACCATCCTCAACCTCGGCCTCAACGAAGAGGCGGCGGTGGCCCTCGCCTCGGCCACCGGGGACGTCGGCTTCATGGCCGACGTCTACACGCGGTTCTCCCGGATGTTCGCCGACATCGTCCTCGGCGACGGTGGAGACGCCGTCCTCGAGGCGGCGGCGCCCATCCGGAGTGCCATCACACCGACGTCGGACCCGGCCAAGGCCTTCTCCGAGCTGCGTTCGGCCTGCCGGCAGGCGGTCCTCGACGAGGTGGGCGAAGAGATCCCGGACGACCCCTACGAGCAGCTCGAGCGCGCCATCGGAGCCGTCTTCGAATCCTGGAACTCACGCCGGGCGATCACCTACCGGCGCCACCAGAAGATCGCCGACGACCTGGGCACGGCGGTCGTCGTCCAGAGCATGGTGTTCGGCAACCTCGGTCAGCCGTCGGGCACCGGTGTGGCCTTCACCCGGGACCCCCTCACCGGGGAGCCGACCCTCTACGGCGAGTACCTCGAGGGCGGCCAGGGCGAGGACGTGGTGGCCGGCACCTCGACGCCTTCCACCATCGCCGAGGCAGCCGGGCGGCTGCCGGAGATCTTCGCCGAGTTCACCCGCGTGGCCCGCGACCTCGAGACGCTCTACCGCGACGTGCTCGACATCGAGTTCACCGTCGAGCGGGGTCAGCTGTACCTGCTCCAGGTCCGCAGCGCCAAACGGACGGCGGAGGCCGCCATCCGGATCGGAGCCGACTTCCTGCGGGAGCGCCAGGTCCCGGCAGCCCAGGTGCTGGCCAAGGTCTCCACCGCCCAGATCCGCCAGGCCGAGCGGCCGAGCTTCGAGCCGGAGGCGCTCGAAGCCGCCCGGCAGGCGGGAGCGCTCGCCACCGGGATCGGCGCCTCACCGGGCCAGGTCTCCGGCGTCGTGGTCGTCGACCCCGACCGGGCCGTCGAGATCGGCAACTCCGGCGAGCGGGTGATCCTCGCCCGCCCGACCACGAGCCCCCTCGACCTCCACGGCATGATCGCCGCCGTCGGGATCGTCACCGGCCTCGGCGGTGCCACCAGCCATGCCGCGGTGGTGGCCCGTGCCCTCGGGAAGCCGTGCGTGGTCGGCTGCGAGACGGCCGAGATCGACCTCGACGGGCGGCGCATCCGCCTCGGGGAGCGGGTGTTCGCCGAGGGCGAGGCGCTCTCCATCGACGGTGCCACCGGCGAGATCTTCGCCGGCCTCCTGCCGGCCACCCGGGTGGAGGGAACCGGACCCCACCTGACGGAGATCCTGTCGGTGGCCGACGACGCGGCGCGCTGCCGGCTCTACGGCCGGGCCACCACTCCCGAGCAGGTCAAGAGCGTCCTCGACCGGGGCGTCCAGGCCATCGCCCTGCGGCTGGGCGACGTCCTGGCCACGACGGGGCACCTCGAGGAGCTCATCGCCCGGCTCGTAGCCCACGAAACCGACGGCTCCCCGCTGGACGGGTTCGAAGAGGTGATCGCCGAGGTGCTCTCCCCCATCCTCGTGGCCGCCGGCGAGGCCGACGTGGCCGTGCGGGCGGTCGACCTCTCCTCGGACGAGGCGATGGAGCTGCTGGACGGGCCAGGCCTCCTGACCCGCCATCCCCGCCTGCACCTCCCGCTGGGAGTGCCCGAGCTCATCGGCGTGCAGGCGGTGGGGCTCGCCCTGGCGGCCAAGCGCAGCGGCCATCCCCGCCCGCCGCAGCTGAGCGTCCGGCACATCTCGGACCCGCTCGAGGCCGCCGAGCTGGGCCGGATCACCCGGGACGAGCTGGGCCGGCGGGGGCTGGGGCCGCTGCTGGCGGGCCCCACGCTGACCAGCCCCCGGGGCGCCCAACTGGCGCCGCAGACCGCCTGTCAGAGCGACCTGATCTGGCTCGACGTGCGGGGAGTCCAGGCCAGCCTCTACGGCTACCCGACCAGCCTGTGGCTGACGGGCGATCCCCTGGACGAGTACGTGCGCCGGCGGATGCTCTCGAGCGACCCGCGGGCGGCGCTGGACGAGTCGATGCGGGCGCTGCTCGCCTCGGTGGTCACGGCCCGGATCTCGAACCCCGGGTGCCGGGTGGGGTTGCGGCTGGCCGGCCCGGTGTCGGAGGAGCCGGCGGCGGCCTTCTACCGGTTGGGATTCCGCACCTTCGTGGTGGACGCCGACGAGGTGCGCACGGCCCGGCTCGCCTTCGGAAAGGCGGCGCTCGCCGAATGAACGACGCAACGGCGCAAGTCGAGACAAGGAGCGGCATGCGATGGCTCAAGAACTGAAGATGTGGCGGCGGGCCCTCGAGGGGTTGCCCGGCGACGAGCTCTACGAGATCACCGAGCCGATGGACGGAGTGGGGTTCCTCAACCTCCTGGAGCAGCGCCGGATGGCGTTCTGGAACTCGAAGCCCGACCACGAGAAGAGTCACTACCAGGGCTACAGCGCCATCTCGCGCGACCAGCTCATCAACTCCCTGCGCCGGCAGACCCACGCCGAGCTGGCCGCCACGCACGCGCCCAACCTGAGCTTCGAGATCTGCCCGTGGCAGGAAGTGAAGATGGACTACGCCCGGCAGATGAACGAGGAGGGCCGGCACTTCAACCTCATCAAGGGGCACCTCCTCGATCTGGGCGGCACGTGGGACGACGACTACAGCCCGGACTTCCCCGAGTGGAACGAGCTGTTCAACCTCTTCATGACGCTCGAGAACCGCTTCTTCCTCGAGCCGGCCAAGGAGGTCATCGCCCGGGCGGCGGTGCTGAACTTCGGGATCGAGGGCTGGGACCACCTCTACGTCCAGCCCCTCTTCCTCAAGTTCATCAGCAACGTGGACGAGACGATCGCCCAGATCTACGAAGAGATCATCATGCCGGACGAGACGTTTCACTACTCGATCGGCCAGAAGGTCCTGCGGGACCACTGTGACCGCCCCGACCTGCAGCGCCTCGCCGTGTACTTCGTCGATCGGGGGATGCAGACGCACCACAAGGTGAACTGCGCCTTCCCCACCTACCACCAGGCCCGTGGATTCGACCCAAATGTTCAGTGAGCAGTCGGCGCCAGAACCCGGGACGGGCGAGGGCCCGGCTGAGGGGTACCTGCGTTTCGACACCCAGGTCAAGCGCGCCGACCTCGTCCACAAGAAGCTCGTGCGGGTCAAGCGAGAGGGGCGCGACATCGTCGTGGTGCTCGTCGACGAGACGGTCTACGCCTTCAGCAACCACTGCCCGCACACGGGCTATCTCATGCACGAGGGACGCGTGCGGGGGTGCGTGGTCACCTGCATCTCGCACCTCGCCCAGTTCGATCTGAACGATGGCCACGTGGTGACGCTGCCGATGGAGGGCCGCAGCATCGAGACCGGGCCCCTGCCTGTCTACCGGGTCGTGGAGCAGGACGGCATGATCTTCGCCGACCTCCCCGAGGAGTAGATCCGTGACCGGATCGGCGCCCTGCCGGATGTTCCTGCTTCGTCATGGCCGGGCCGAGATGCCCGACGCGGAAGGCAGGGTGTGGAATTACTCCGAGGCTCCGCTGGCCGAGGGTGGCCGGCAGCGGGCGGCCGAGGTGGGGGCAGGCCTGACCGCCGTCCCCCTCGACGCCGTCGTGACCTCGGACCTGCGCCGCGCCCGGGAGACGGCGGAGGCGATCGCCAAGCCCCATGGCCTTCCCGTCACCGTGGAGCGGCGCCTGCGGGAGCTCGACATCGGTGACTTCGAAGGCATGACGCTCCCCCGGCTCCGAGAGGTCGACCATCGGTTCCTGCCGTGGCTCGAGGTCTACTTCGCGGGTCGCCATGCGGGACCCGGGTTCCATGTGCCCGCTGACCTCGCCTGGCCAGGCGGGGAGTCGATCGAGGCGGCGCAGCGGCGGTCGCTCCCTGCCTTCGTCGAGCTCGCCCGCCGGTGGGCCGGGGGGACGGTCGCCATCTGTACCCACGCCTACGTGCTCCAGGCCCTGCTGTGCCACGTCGTCGGGATGGAAGTGTCGCAGTACTGGGCGCTCGCCGGGCTCCCCGCCTCCCTCACCCTGGTGGAGGTCGGCGACGACGGCCGCGGCGTGATCCGCACGCTCAACGCCGACCTCGACCATTCGCTGCTCGTCGGAGGGCGCCTGCCGCTGCGGGGCGCCACCGCCCGCCCCGATGGAGTGGACGTCCCGGACACCTGCCGCGTCTTCCTCGCCCGCCACGGTCAGTCGATGGTCGTCGAGGAGGGCGAACCCGTCTACAGCCACCACCCGATCGGGCTGACACCCGATGGCACCCGTCAGGCCGACCGGCTCGCCGCCAATCTGACTCCCGTTCGCCTCGACGCCGTGTACACGTCCGACCTGAACCGGGCCCGGGAGACGGCAGAACCCCTCGCCGCCGCCCAGGGCCTCGTCCCCACGGTCGTCCCCGAACTGCGGGAGATCTCCTTGGGGAACTTCGAGGGCATGACCCTGGCTGGGGTCCACGCCGAGCACGAACCGTTCATTCCCTGGCTCGAGGTGTCATTCAAGGAGCGTTTCCCGTCCGAGGACTTCCACCACCCGGCCGACCTCGCCTTCCCCGGGGGCGAGAGCGTCCTCATGGTCTACGAGCGCACGATCGACGCCTTTCTGCAGATCGTCCGGCGGCATCTCGGCGGGACGGTCGCCGTCGTGGGACACGGATGGGTGCTCCAGCCCCTCCTCTGCCACGTGCTGGGCGCGCCCGTGCGCAACTACTTCCGGCTGCAGCTGCGGTACGCCGTGCCGACCCTGGTGGAGGTCGACGCTGACGGCGTCGGGGTCCTCGAAGTCCTCAACGGCGGGGTCGACGCCATCGAGGCCATCGGCGGACCCGTGGCCACGGCGCCCACGAAAGGAGAGGGCTCATGAGAGCGTACGTGGACGCCGGGCTCTGCCAGGCCCACGGCCAGTGCAACGACATCTGTCCCGAGGTCTTCCTGCTCGACGAGTGGGGCTACGCCTACACCGAGAACGACGGCGCCGTGCCCGAGGGTCTGGAGCAGGCGGCGCGCCGGGCCGTCACCGCCTGTCCCGAACGAGCCATCGGCGTCGAGGACTGACCCGCACACCACAGGAGACGAACATGACGGGCACCGCCGCATCGGCCGCTGCGCTGGTCGACCACCGCGACCTGGAGTCCCGGGTGGCGCAGCTCCTCGAGCACACCGGCGTGCCTCCCGCCTCGGCGGCGGGCATCGCCGAGATCCTCGTCCTGGCCGACCTGCGGGGCATGGAGAGCCACGGCGTGAACTTCGCCCCCCGCTACGCCCGGGGCCTGGCCAAGGGGGAGCTCAACCCCGACCCTTCGATGCGGACGGTCGGCGGGCGGGGCGCAGTGGCGGTCCTCGACGCCGACAACGGGCTCGGGTTCGTCTCGGCCCGAGCCGGCATGGAGCGGGCCATCGAGCTCGCCCGGGAGCACGGCGTCGGCGCCGTCACGGTCCGCAACTCGAACCACTTCGGCATGGCCGGCTTCTACGCCCTCCAGGCGGTGGAGGCGGGGATGATCGGCCATGCCACGACGGACGGACCGCCCCACACCGTGGCCTGGGGCACCCGGCGCCCGATCGTGTGCAACAACCCGATCGCCTGGGCGTTCCCGACCGGGACGCCGCCGGCGATCCTGGTCGACACCGCCCTCACCGGCGTCAAGGAGAAGATCCGCCTGGCCGCCCAGCGGGGCGAGGCCATCCCGCCCGACTGGGCCGTCGGCCCCGACGGCCGTGCCACGACGGACCCGGCCGAGGCCCTCGAGGGGGCACTCCTGCCCATCGGCGGGCCGAAGGGGTCCGCCCTCATCATCGCCAACGAGCTCCTCTCCGGTGCGCTGGCCGGGGCGCTCTTCTCCTATGAGATCTCACCGGCGCTGGTGATGGGTGCCGACCACCACGACCGCTGGAGCTGTGGCCACTTCCTCCTGGCCCTCGACCTGGACGCGTTCGGCGGGCGGGACGCCTTCTGCCAGCGGGCCGACGACCTGGCCCGGGCCGTCCGGGGGGCGGAACCGGCCGATGGAGTCGAGCGGGTCTACCTGCCGGGGGAAGGCGAATGGCTCCTCTCGGAGGAGCGCAGGCGCACGCGGCTGCCCGTCGCCCGGGCGACCATCGCCGCCCTCGACGCCGTCGCCGAGGAGCTCGGAGCCGGCGTCACCTTTGCCGATCTCGATGCGGCAGAGTCCTAGAAGAACCGGGGATGCGGCGTAGAATGCTCGATAGAAGGTCTGGCCAAGATGGAAAGTGAACCGGTAGTGGACAACCTGGAACCGTCTTTCGCGCCGGTGAAGCGGCGGCGGGCCTTCGAGGACATCATCGTCCAGATCGAGAACGCCATCCACGAAGGTCGCCTCACCGTCGGCGACCGGCTGCCTCCCGAGCGCGAGCTCGCCGAGATCTTCCAGGTGAGCCGGGCTTCGGTCCGGGAGGCGCTGCGGGTCCTCGAGGCCTTCGGCGTGCTCTCCGCCCGCCGGGGCACGGGAGCCGACTCCGGCTCCATCGTGTCGGCCGAGAACGACAGCCCGCTGTCGGGCCTGCTGCGCCTCTACGCCTCGCTCCTCCAGATGCCGTTGATGGACCTCCTGGAGATGCGGGAGGCGCTCGAGATGCTGACCGCCCGCAGGGCGGCGGAGCGGGCCGGCGAGGAGGAGGTCGAGCGCCTCCGGGAGATCATCGCCGCCATGAAGGCCAGCCGGGAGCCGGAGGAGTTCCTCACGCTGGACACGGACTTCCACGTCACGCTGGCCCGGGCCTCGGGCAACTCCGTCGCCCCCCTCATCATGGGCGCACTGCGGGACGCCATCGCCCTCCAGATGCTCCGGGCCTTCAAGGCCCTCGAGGAGTCGGGCAACTGGGTGTCGGAGCGGGCCTGGCTGATCAAGGAACACGCCCAGCTGCTGGAGACGATCGAGTCCAAGGACCCCGACGCGGCCGCCATCGCCTTCGGCCGCCACATCCACGACTTCTACCACCGGGTGCTCGAGGACCACGAGACGGTGAAGAGCGCCAAAGCGCCGCCGGCTCGCCGGAAGCGCCGCCAGACGGCCTAACCCGGCGCCGGGGCGGCCAGACCAGTCAGCGCCTGCCCGGCGAGGGCGAGACCGTCGTCGGCCGACCCCACGCCGTCCGCCAGGCGGCGCACCAGTGCCCGCAGCTCGGCCCGGTGGGGCACGAGATAGTCGAACACGAGGTCGCCATCGGCCCGTCCCAGCATCATGACCCCGGCGGACTCCCACATGGCGGAGACGAATTCCGGGGCGCGGGCGTCGGGCCGCAGCCCGGCGTAGGCGTCGTAGGAGTCCCGGGCCTCGGCCAGGAAGGCCGCCGTCCACTGCGGGCGGGCGAAGGCGAGGAGCACGAAGTGGGCGGCGAGGATGCCGAGGTCGAATGCCGGGTGCCCCCACTGGGTGCACTCGAAGTCGAGCTTGGTGAGCCCGCCGTGGTGGACCAGGACATTCTTGGGGGTGATGTCGGCGTCGACGAGGACGGAGGCTTCCTGGCGGTTGCGGCGGAGCGCACCCTCGATGAGCGGCGCCAGGTCGGGGTTGGCGCCCGCCGCGCTGCGGACGCTCTGGTCCCGCAGGGCGAACCCCGGGTTGGTGCCGAAGGCCCGGGCGATGTCGGCCGACCCGGACGAGGCCCGGTGGAGGCGCCCGATGTAGGCACCGAGAGCGGACCCCGTCCCGGGATGGGACCGCCCGGCGAGAAGCTCGGTCTCGTAGAGGACGGCGTCGTCCGGCGCCGGCGTCATGATCGAGACGTAGTTCTCCGGGTCGTCGTCGAGGATGGTGGGGATGGGGGCGGCCGGGCCGAGAAGCCCCTTGATCAGCTTCATGGCGGCCACCTCCATCCGGCCCCGCTCGATGTCGGCGACGAGGATCGTGCGCCGGGAGGCCGGGAGCGACTGCTTCAGGATGAGGACCCGGCCCGCGCTCTCGACCCGGTAGACGTTGTTGACGTAGCCCCCGGAGAGCCGGCGGACGGCGGTCGGGACCTCGGCCTCGACGAGGCCACGGCCCACGAGGTACCCGACGAGATTGCCCTCGTCGAGCTCGACCAGCGGGCCGGCGGGCCGCTCCGAGGTGACCATCAGAACACGGGCTGCTCGACGTAGGTCCCGAAGACGGTGCGCAGGGCGTTGACGATCTCGCCCATCGACGCCGAGGCCTTGACGGCGGCGATGGTGGCGGGCATGAGGTTCTCGTCGGGGTCGCGGGCGACCTCTTCGAGCTCCTTGAGCGCCCGCGCCGTCCGCTGCTGGTCCCGTTCCGTCTTGATCCGCCCGAGCCGCTCGATCTGGCGCGTCTCGGAGGCGGGATCGAGCTGGTGGGTCTCCACCCGGTGGTCGTCGTCGGCCTCGACGTACTTGTTCACGCCGATGACGGCGTCCTCGGCGCTGGCCTTGCGCTGGGCCACGGAGTAGGCGAAGTCGGCGATCTCGAGCTGGAAGTACCCCTGCTCGATGGCGGCGACCGTCCCGCCCAGCGATTCGACGTGGTCGAGGATGCGCATGACCTCCGCCTCCATCTCGTTGGTCAGCGTCTCGACGTACCAGGAGCCCCCGAGGGGATCGACGACGTTGGTGACGTTGGTCTCGTCGGCGATGATCTGCTGGGTGCGCAGCGCCATCTTCATGGCGAACTCGGTGGGGATGCTGTAGGCCTCGTCCAGGCCGTTGGTGTGGAGGGACTGCGCCCCGCCGAGCACGGCGGACAGGGCCTGGAAGGCGGTCCGGACGATGTTGTTCATCGGCTGGGGGCGGGTGAGCGTGGCCGCCGCCGTCTGGGCGTGGAACCGGAGGCGCATCGACTCGGGCTTCTTCGCCCCGAAGCGCTCCTTCATGATCCGGGCGTAGGCCCGCCGGACCGCCCGGAACTTGGCGATCTCCTCGAAGAAGTCGCCCTGGGCGACGAAGAAGAACGACAGGCGGGGGGCGAACTCGTCGACGTCGACGCCGGCGCCGGTGACCTCCTCGACGTAGGCGATGGCGTCGGCCAGGGTGAAGGCGATCTCCTGGACGCCGTTGGCCCCCGCCTCGGAGATGTGGTAGCCGGAGATGTTGATGGGGTTGTAGCGAGCCAGGTTGCGGCTGGCGTAGACGATGGTGTCCCGCACGATCCGCAACGACGGGCGGATGGGGTAGATCCACTCCTTCTGGGCGATGTACTCCTTCAGGATGTCGTTCTGGATCGTGCCCGAGAGGCGGTTGAGGTCGTGACCCCGTTCCTCCGCCACCGCCACGTACATGGCCAGGAGGATCCAGGCCGTGGGGTTGATCGTCATGGAGACGCTGATGGCTTCGAGGTCGATCCCCTCGAACAGCTCCCGCATGTCGTCGAGGATGTCGATGGCGACGCCCTCCCGGCCCACCTCACCGAGGCTGCGGGGGTCGTCGGAGTCGAACCCCATCAGGGTCGGCATGTCGAAGTCGACCGACAGCCCGGTCTGGCCCTGCTCGATCAGGTAGCGGAACCGGGCGTTCGTCTCGCGGGCCTGGCCGAATCCGGCGATCTGGCGCATGGTCCACGTCCGGCCCCGGTACATCGTCGGGTACGGGCCCCGGGTGAAGGGATATCGGCCGGGCAGGCCGATGTCGTCCCAGTCCGTGCCGGCCAGGTCGGCGGGCGTGTAGACGCGCCGCACGGGACGGCGCGCCCTGGTGAGGTACTCCTGCTTCTGCTCGGGCTGGCGGGCGAGGAAGCCGGCCAGCTCGTGCGCCTCCCACTCGGCGAGGTCGGCTTCCGCCCCGTCCCGCAGGCTGTCGTCCACGAGACGGCGGGAGGGGCCGGGATCCTGATCGCTCATGGTTTCCTTTCGCTCTCGTCCTGCAGTGCCCCCTCGAGGAGCGCGTTCGCCACCGTCCACGGATCGCTGGTCCGTCGGGCCAGAGCCTCCACGCCCGTCTCGAGGGCGGAGCCGGGAACGGGGCGGTCGAGGCGTTCGTGGAGGAGGGCGGTGACCAGCGTCTTCAGTCGGTGACGGGCGATGAGCCGGCGGCGCTCGTCCAGGCCGCCGGAGGTGACCAGCCACTGGTGGTGGCCTACCAGGGCGTCGACGAGGTCGGCCACTCCCTGGCCGGTCTCGGCGCACGTCGGGAGGACGGGGAGGGGCCAGGCGCCCGGCGAGCCGAGGGCGAGCATCGACTTGAGCTCGGCGATCGTCCGGTCGGCTCCGGGCCGGTCGGCCTTGTTGACGACGTGGACGTCGGCGGTCTCGAGCACACCCGCCTTGAGGGTCTGGACCTCGTCGCCGAGGCCGGGGGCGGAGACGACCACGACGGTGTGTGCCGCCTGGGCGATCTCGACCTCGTCCTGGCCGACGCCCACGGTCTCGACGAGGACGACGTCCTTGCCGGCGGCGTCGAGGATGGCGACGGCGTCGGCCGTCGCCCGCGACAGGCCCCCGAGCGCCCCCCGGGTGGCCATGGACCGGATGAAGACGTCCGGGTCGTCCCACAGCGCCTGCATCCGGATCCGGTCGCCGAGCACCGAGCCGCCCGAGTAGGGACTGGTCGGGTCGACGGCCACGACGCCGAGCGTCAGGCCCCGCCGGCGCAGCTCGGAACCCAGGGCGGCGACAAGGGTGCTCTTCCCGGCGCCGGGCGGGCCGGTGATGCCCACCACCCGGGCCCCGCCGCCGGCCCGGTAGATCTCGGCGAACTCGCCGGCGCCGTCGAGCGCCCCCCGCTCGGCCCACGAGATCATCCGGGCGATGGCCGGAACCTCCCCGGCCAGGACCCGCTTCGCCAGGTCCCCTTTGGAGAGGCCGTAGGGAGCCCCGTTGGCCGTCATGGGGTCCGGATCTGCTGCCGTTCGCCCACCAGCCGCTCCACCGTGTCCACGATGGTGGCCGGGGGTGTGTCCTGCCCCAGGATCTCGGCCACGCCCAACGCCTTCAAGGCGACGACGTCCTCGTCGGGCATGACCCCGCCGGCGAGGAGGATCTTGTCCTCGATCCCGTGCTGGCGCATGAGGTCGACCAGCCGCGGCAGCAGCGTCATGTGGGCGCCGGAGAGGAGGCTGACGCCGATGACGTCGACGTCCTCCTGGGTGGCGGAGGCGATGACCTGCTCCGGCGTCCGGTGCAGGCCGGTGTAGATGACCTCCATCCCGGCGTCGCGCAGGGCGCGGGCCACGACCTTGACGCCGCGATCGTGGCCGTCGAGGCCGACCTTGGCCATGAGCACCCGGATGGGGCCGTGCGCCGCGCCGGGCGGTGCCATGTTCGTCCCCCTGTTCAATGGTCAGACCAAACTATCGCCGCCGGCCGGGTCCCGGCAACGTCCCCGCCCTCGGCCGCCGGGGCTTCAACCGGCGGGCTCCACCAGGGTCTGTTCGAGGCGGTCCAGTGTCTCCGGGCCCACCCCGGCGGCCACCGCCCACCCCCGGGCGCCGCCGGAGCGCTCGTCCAGGAGCCGGAGGAAGGCGCGCATCGTCTCGGGCTCCGAGTCGAGGGCGCTCTCGGGGAGCTCACCGAGCCGGAGCACGTAGCTCGGGCGCCGCCGGAGATAGTCGACGATCTCCTCCCGGGCATCGTGGCGGGCGGCGTAGTCGGCCACCACCGTGTCCGCCCCGACCCCGACGCAGCCGAGGACGAGCGCGGCGAGCACGCCCGTGCGGTCCTTGCCGGCCGAGCAGTGGAAGACGATGGGCTGGGACGTCGAGATCGTCTCCAGGGCCCGGGCGATGGTGTCGGCGGCGAGATCGAGATAGCCGACGTACCGGTCCACCAGCCCCGCCTCGATGCGCCCGGGCTGGTAGTCCCGCTTCTCCTGGAGCATCGGGAGGTGCACGTACCGCACCGGCTCGTCCTCCAGTGGACCGCGGCCGTCCTCGGCTATCTCCCGGGCGCTGCGGAGGTCGAGCACCGTGGCCAGGCGAAGCTCGTCCCGGAGAACCCTGAGGTCGGCCGGCGTCAGCTCCTGGAGGCCGTTGCTCCGGAAGACCCGGCCGTAGCGGGTCCGGCGGCCGTCGGCGGTGTGGTAGCCCCCGAGATCACGGAAGTTGACGGCGCCGGAAAGATGCGCGGGACCGGACTTGCGGTCGGCGTCCCCTCTCACATCAGCACGCTGGACCGGGGATACACATCCTCGGGGTCGGTGAGCACGTTCAGCAGAGCAGGGACCCCGGCGTCGAGCGCCCGGTCGATGGCGGGCCCCACTTCGGCCGGGGTCCTCCACCAGCTCGCCGTAGCCGCCCAGGGCGCTCACCACCTGGTCGTAGCGGGTGCCCGGACGCAGCTCGGCCACCACGTCGTAGCCGAAGAAGGCACGCATGGGGGCCCGCTCCAGGGCCCAGATGCCGTTGTTCCCCACAATGGCCACCACCGGCGCGGCGTGGCGGACGAGGGTGTCGAAGTCCATGAGGGAGAAGCCGGCCGCGCCGTCGCCGAGCATGAGGAACACCTGGCGGTCGGGCGCCGCCAGACGGGCGGCCAGGCCGTAGCCGGGGCCGGTGCCCAGGCAGCCGTAGGGGCCAGGGTCGAGGAAGCAGCCCGGCGTCTCCGTGTCGACGAACTTGCCGGCATAGGAGCCGAAGTCCCCGGCGTCGACGATCACGATGGCATCGGGCTCCATCCGCGGAGCGAGCTCTCCGTAGATCCGCGCCGGGTGAACGGGCGACGAGTCCCGCCCCAGGGCGGACTGCTCGGACTCCCGGCGGCTCTGCTCCTCGGCCCGAAGGCGCGCCACCCACTCCTCCCGGCCCGCGGGCACGGCCGCCCCGGCGAGTCCGCTGAGGATGGCGGTGAGGTCGCCGGCGGCGGCCGCCGCCAGGTCGACGTGCCCGGCCACCTGGGACTCATGGTCCACCAGGTGCACCACCCGGGCCCCGCCGGCGAAGGACCCGTACCCGAGGCGGAAGTCGAGTGGGGCTCCGGCCGCCAGCACCAGGTCCGATTCCCGCAGCGCGGTGGAGCGGGCCCGGGAAAAGGCGAGCGGGTGCGAGGCCGGGAGCGTGCCCCGCCCCAGCCCGTTCATGAGGACGGGCACCGAGCCGGCCTCCGCCGCCTGGCGCAGGGCTTCCTCGGCTCCGTCCCAGTAGACGCCGGCGCCGGCCACGATCACGGGCCGCGCCGCCTGGCCGAGGAGCTTCGCCACCGCCGCCAGCGCCTCCGGCTCGGGATCGGCGCCCCGGCCGGAGACACCGGGGACGGGGAGGTCGGCCTCGGCCCTCGCGTAGAACCAGTCGGCCGGGACGTCGAGGAAGGCGGGGCCGCGGGGCGGCGTGGTGGCGGCGGCCAGGCTGGCCAGCACCTCCGGGCCGATCTCCGCCGTGCCGGCGGCCGTCGCCGCCCGCCGGGTGACGGAACCCACCAGGGGGAGGTGGTCCACCTCCTGGAGGCCTCCGGAGCCCCACCTACCGGTCGGGGCGCGCCCCCCGATGACCACCATCGGGGACCCGTTGAACCAGGCGCCGGTGATGGCGCTCATACCGTTGGTGACCCCGGGTCCGGCGGTGAGGGCCGCCACCCCGGGGCGGCGGGTCACCTTGGCCCAGCCCTCGGCGGCGAAGGTCGCGGTCTGCTCGTGGCGGGTGTCGACGAGGCGGATCCCGGCGTTGACGCACCCGTCGTAGAGGGGGAACAGGTGGCCGCCGGAGAGGGTGAACACCACCTCGACCCCGGCCTGGCGCAGCGCCTCGGCGGCGAAATTGCCCCCATGTCCCTCCATATGGGTGTCCTCTCGAAACGGCTGGGGGGTGACCGGACCCGATTAGGCTAAGCGTGATGAGAGGGCGTGCCCCAGCCGGGTGGTGGCCAGCGGCGCGCGTGGGCGCCAGCGCCGTCATGCTGGTCCTGCTGCTGCCCCGGATCCATCTGGCGTCCCTGCTGCCCGACCGCCACCACACCGACACCGTGGCCTTCGTGGCCCTCGGGATCGGCGTGACGTTGGGTGGCTTCGCCCTGTCCGCCTGGCGCTGGCAGCGGGTGCTGGACGCGCTCGACGTGCACTCCCGCCTCGGCAGCCTGCTGTCCCACTACCTGGCCGGCCAGTTCGTGGGGAACTTCCTGCCCTCCACCATCGGCGGCGACGTGCTGCGGGTGAGCCGGCTTTCGGCCAGCGCCCCGGGAACGGCGCCGTTCGCCTCCGTCATCATCGAGCGGCTCACGGGCTGGATCGTCCTCCCTCTCCTCACCCTGGCGGGGCTGGCCCTGCACCCGTCGCTCCTCGACCTCGGGGTGGCCAGCCGTTTCGCCCTCGCCCTGTCCATCGGCACCCTGGTCCTGCTGGCGGCGCTCCTGGTGGTGGCGGGCAGCCCCCGCCTGGCCGGTCGCTTCGCCGCCCATGAGGGCCGCACCCGCTTCATCGGCGCCGTCCACCTCGGGATCCAGCGCCTGCGGTGCCGCCCCGCCGCCGCCGCCGGCCTGCTCGGGGTGGCCACCATCTACCAGCTGTCAACCGTGGCGGCCGTGTATCTCGCCACCCGGGCCCTGGGGTTGCACCTGCCTCTGGCCGCCGTCCTCGCCTTCGCCCCCGTGGTGGCCATCGCCCAGGTGCTGCCCATCTCGCTCAACGGCCTCGGAGTCCGGGAGGGCGCCTTCGTCCTCTTCCTCGGGCCCCTCGGAGTCGGCGCCGGACAGGCCATCGCCGTGGGCCTGCTGGTGTACGGCATGACCCTGGCCGTCAGCCTGCTGGGGGCTCCCGCTTTCGCCGTGGGCGCCCGGTCGCGGGCCCTGCCGGCGTGACCTCCGCTCCCGTCTCCTCCACCACCGGCCGTCCCCCGGCCCCCACCGCGCTCCAACCCCTGCGGTGGTGGCGCGAGGTCCTGATCACCGTCGGGCTCTACCTCGTCTACTCGACGATGCGCAACGCCAGCGAGGGGACCACCAGCCTGGCTCTGGAGCACGCCCGGGAGATCATGCGCTGGCAGCGGATGGTGGGGCTCAACTTCGAGGAGAGCCTCCAGGACTGGGCGCTCCACTTCAAGCCGCTGGTGATCGCCCTCAACTACGTCTACGGCTCCCTCCACTTCCTCGTCACCGGCGGCGTGGTGGTGTTCCTCTTCCGGCGCCACCCCGCCGTCTACCGCCGGTGGCGCAACACGCTGGCCTTCGCCACCGGCCTGGCCCTGGTGGGCTTCATCACCTGGCCCCTGATGCCGCCCCGGCTCCTGCCCGCCAACTACGGCTTCGTCGACACCCTGGCCCGCTATCCCACGCTGTGGTCGTTCGACTCCGGCGCCCTCCAGAAGATCTCCAACCAGTACGCCGCCATGCCCAGCCTGCACTTCGCCTGGGCCATGTTCTGCGCCTGTGCCCTCCTGCCCCGCCTGCACCACCCGGCGGCCCGGTTGGCGGCGTCGGCGTATCCGCCGCTTACCCTGGCGGCCATCGTGCTCACCGGGAACCACTTCTTCCTCGATGCCGTCGGGGGCGCCGCCGTCTTCGGGATCGGCTATCTCCTGGCCGGGCGCTTCACCCCTGAGGACCGGGTCGACCCGCTGACGGCGTGACCGCGGCGGAGTGGCTGGCCGTCCTGCGGATCGGAGTCGGCCTGTGGTGGCTGGAGAGCTGGCGCCACAAGAACAAGGCAGCCTGGTTCGAACGGGGCTCGGGAATCGCCTGGGCCGCCTCGGTGGCCGAGAAGCACCGGTGGCCCTTCGTGCGGACGGCGTTCGCCGCCGTGGTGGCCCCCCGGGCCAAGCTGATGGCCTACCTGGTGGTCTTCGGGGAGCTGGCCATCGGGCTCGGACTGGTCACGGGGTTCCTCACTCCGGTGGCGGCCGCCGCCGGTCTCGCCCTCAACCTGTCCTACTTCGTGCTCATGATCCACGACTGGGCCGAGCAGGGGCAGAACTCGATGATGGCCCTCATCGAGATCGTGGTCCTGGGCGGGGCGGCGTGGAACCATTGGTCGCTCGACGCCGCCCTCGGCCTGTTCGGCGCCGGTTGAGGACGGGCGCCGGAACAGGCAGAGGGGGGAGGGTTCGCGGCAACCCCTCCCCCCTCGTGCGACTCTGTCCCTCAGGACGAGATGGCCATCCCCACCACCGGCTGAGCCAGCCGCTGGCCGGCGAGCGAGCCCTTGTTCTGGGCATGGCCGTAGTGGGCGACGCCGCCGTCGGCCCGCACCAGGCGGTACCCGTCACCGGGTGCGGTGGCGGTCATGCCCACCACCGGGGCGGCCCCGACGAAGGATGCGCCCGAGCCGTAGAACCTGACGTCTCCGAAGGAGAAGATCCCGCCGTCACTGGCCACGAACCAGTAGCCCTTGCCGGTGGGTGACGAGCTCATCCCGGTGATCGGCTTGTTCAGCTTGATCGCCCCGGTGGAGCCGTAGAAGCCGGCGTCGCCGAAGGCGAAGATCCCGCCGTCAGCGGCCACCAGCCAGTAACCCCGGCCTGATGGCGTGGACGCCATCCCCACGATGGGCTGGTTCAGCCGGATGGCCCCGGTGGAGCCGTAGAAGCCGGCGTCGCCGAAGGTGAAGATCCCGCCGTCGCTGGCCACCAGCCAGTAGCCCCGGCCCGTGGGGGTGGACGCCATCCCCACGATGGGCCTGTTCAGCCGGAGGCTGCCCGTCGATCCGAAGAACCTGGCGTCGCCGTAGGAGAACACGCCGCCGTCGGAGGCCACGAACCAGTAGCCCTGCCCGCCGGGAGTGCCCGTCATCCCCACGATGGGTTGGTTGAGCCGGATGTTGCCCGTCGATCCGAAGAACCTGGCGCTGCCGAAGGTGAAGATGCCGCCGTCCCGGGCCACCAGCCAGTAGCCCTGCGGAGGCGCCGGAGCGCCGGGGTCGGGGCTGGGACCGGGGCTCGGGCCCGGGTCCGGGCCGGGGTTGGTGCCGGGGTCGGGCGGCGGCGTGGTGCCGGGCCCGGGGTCCACCGGCAGGCCGATGGGGCCCTCCCAGGTGGAGTTGGGCACGAAGTCCTCAGCCTGGGGCGACGCCTGGTCGTTGGGGTTGCGGGTGTAGATCATGAGCGCCCGGTAGTAGAAGCTCTCCGGACCACCCAGACAGTTCGGGTCGATGACCATGTGGTAGTAGCCGTCGCGCACATTGGCCTCGGTGGCATGGCACAGCGGCTGCGTCCCGGCACCGGCGTCGGGCGGGTAGACCTCGCCGTAGATGTTCTCGCCGTCCCGGCCGTACTCGATCTGGTATTCCTCTTTGTTGTCGTGGTTGATGTCGATGGCCCAACCGGCCACCGTGAACCCGCCCTCCCAGTTGGCGTCCGTCTTCGGGTGCGTGGGATCGCTGGTCTTGAGCTTGAGATCGATCCCGCCCGACCCGTACTGGGCGATCGCCTCGACGATGTCGGCTCGAGGCTCGGTCATCGGAGCGCTGGATTCGCTGTTCTTGACGTCGCCCGTGGGATCGGTGACGGCCCTTTCCGCTTCCGCCCGGGCCACGTTCGCCGGCCCCACCCCGGCGAGCGCTCCCAGCACGAGAGGGAGAACAGACGCCGCGATCCGGAATCGATGCGGCATTCTCACGGTAAACCTCCAAAAAGGGAAAAGCGGTCGGATACTCCCCGGATGGTTCGACATCGCCCAGGCCGTCCTCCTCCCTTCCAGAAGGAATCTGTCCTCACCAAAGGGCACGAACGCCGCGCAACGTCCCAATTCGGACAGGACTTTTCCGGCTTCGCCGGGGGATCAGGCGTTGGTGTGGGCCGAGACCAGGCGCCGTACCGAGTCGCGCACGGCCCGGTCGGCGAGCGACAGGTAGGCGGCCCGGGCCGTCACCAGCGCCAGGCGCCGGGGCGGCATCCCGAGAATGGACACCGTCCGCAGGCCGGCCAACCCGGGGGGAACGGCGGTCTCGGGGAGGATCGACGCCCCCCGTCCGGCGGCCACCAGGTCGGCGATGAGGCGCACCCCCTCCACCTCCACCGGCACCGACAGGGTGATCCCGTGGGCGGCGGCCACCTCGTCGATCTCGAGCCGGAACGGGTTGCCCGACGGCGGCAGGATGAGTGACATGCCGGCCAACGCCGAGAAGGGGACGGGGCCGGGCCCGAGATCGACGGAGATGGGCACCAGGCCGACCAGGTCCTCTTCCAGCAGGTGCTCGACGGTCAGGCGGGGGTCGAGGATGGGCTCGGTCACCACCGCCATGGTCACCTCGTGGCCCACCACCTCCGCCGCCAGCCGCTCCGAGGCACCCTCGTTGATGCGCAGGTGCACCCCCGGCGCCCGCTGGCGGAGGTCCTCTACCAGTGCCGGTACCAGCCAGCGGCTGGCGGTGCCCACCACCCCCAGGCTGGCGTGTCCCGCCTCCAGTCCCTGGAGGAGGGAGAGGTCGACCCGCATGGAGTCGAGCTCGCCGCGGATGCGCCGCGCCCGTTCCAGGACGACCCGGCCGAACTCCGTGGGGGTCGCCCCCCGGCGGCCCCGGATGAGCACGGGAACGCCCAGTTCCCGCTCCAGCTGGCGGATCTGCTCGGACACGTTGGACTGGACCGTGTGCAGGACCTCGGCTGCGGCTGAGAACGAGCCGGTCTCGGCGATGGCCAGCAGCGCATCAAGGTGACGGATGTCCAACTTTGAGGCTCCAGACTGGACTCTTTGGCAGGGGACGTCGCTAAAATCTCCCTTACAGATTGGTAATATCCCAGATTAGCTCTTTTTTTGATTGGTTAGCCGTGATTGGATTCCGGGCAGAGAAGGACGGGTCGGGGGACCAGTACCCCCCACCTGTGCTCCCGACCCTCCCCTCCTTCTTACTGGGATCCGATCTGCAGGGAGTTAGCCATGACCATGTTGGCGACCGCACCGGTGATCCCGGGCGGTACGGCCTGGATGTGCGACGCCGTGTGCCCTGGCAACACCGCTGTGTTCTTCGCTCCGCCCGGGGAGCGGCCCGAGGCCCGCGAGGTACGCGAGGCCAAGGCCAGGGCCATCTGCCACTCCTGTCCCGTCATGAGCCCGTGTCGCAGCTGGGCCCGCGAACACCGGGAGTACGGGTTCTGGGGTGGCGAGTCCGAAGAGGAGCGCGCCGCCGCCGGATTCCGGGTTGAGATGCCTGTCGGCCGCATCGCACGCTACCCCCGGGGTGAGGGCAAGCCGGTCTCCGCCCGTCCCGAGCGCTCCAGCCGCCGAGCCAGCTAGTTCGTCCCCGGGGCCCCGGCCCCGTTTTTGGCTCTTTCTATGGGTGAGCCATCGTTCGCCACGATCGTGACGATCGTCATGGCGCATTGAACTGATTCCTCCCTACATGGGAGAATTGTTCCCCTCTGGGGAGCAGTGCCGCTTCTCGGCGTCCGATCGGCATCCGCAGACCTCGGAAGGGTCGTCGTGCCTCTTACGGTCAGCCGTCAGCTTTTCCCGATGCTGGGATGGCAGTCGATGGCGCTCTGCGCCGGACCGACCGATCTCTTCTTCGCGCCCCCCGGCGAGCGGCCCGAGGCACGGGCCCGGCGCGAGGCCAAGGCCCGTCAGCTCTGCCTGACCTGTCCGGTGCTCGACCACTGCCGGGGTTGGGCCCGGTCCAACCGGGAATACGGGTTCTGGGGCGGCGAGTCCGAGGAGGAGCGGGCCCGGGCCGGATACCGGGTGGACATGCCCGTGGGCCGGGTGGCCCGTTATCCCCGGGGGGCGGCGGCCCGAGTGGGCTGCCCGGTGTGATGCGCCGGATTGCGTGGCTCGGCGGCCTGATGGCCGCGGCCGCGCTCCTGCTTCCCGTCCCGGCGCAGGCGAGCACGTCCGTCGCCATCTCGGGCTCCCGATACGACCCTGCTCAGGTCAGCATCCCGGCGGGTGAGACCGTGGTGTGGACCAATAACGACAGCGCCGGTCACTCGGTGACGGCCGATGACGGCTCCTTCGACTCCAACCCCTCGTGTGGCTCCCTCGCCGGGACGTGCATGGCCAAGGGGCAGACGTACCAGATGAGCTTCCCGACCGCCGGGACGTACCCGTACTACTGCCGGGTCCACGGTGGCCCGGGCGGCAGGGGCATGGCGGGAACGATCACCGTCACCTGACACCACGGCGGGCCGGCCGGGAGCGATAATCGGCCGGACGATGAACGCTGGGAGCGGGGCCCGATTCTGGTTGCCGGCGGTGGTGATCTTCGGCGCGGTCGCGCTCCCGGTCCTGCCGGCAACGGCGGCGACGACCGACGTCGCCCTTCGCAATACCACGTTCGATCCCGCCAACGTGACCGTCACCCTGGGGGACGTCGTGGTGTGGAAGAACGAGGACGACGCCAGCCACACCGTGACGTCGAACGACTTCGACTCCAGCCCGGCCTGCCCGGCCGTCGTCCTCCAGGACTGCCTCGAGAAGGGCGAGAGCTTCTCGCACACCTTCAATGACCCGGGAGAGGTCAAGTACCGATGCAAGACCCACGCTTCCATGACCGGCGTCGTCCTCGTCAAGCCGGCGGCGGCGACCACGACGACGCAGGCGCCGACGACCACCACCTTGGCACCCACGACGACGAGCACGGCGGCGACGACGACCACCACCCGCAAGCTGGCCACCAGCTCGACCATGGCGTCGTCGACCACCACCACCAGCTCGACGGTGCCGGGGGAGTCGAGCACCACCCTGCCCCCCAACGAGGCACCGGCCTTCGATCCCGACGAGGGCGGCGACGGCGGGACGGCCGCCCAGAGGTCGCCGGACGGGAAGGGCGGGGGGTCGGGGACGGTGGCCCTGATCGTGGCCGCGCTGCTGGCCGTGGCCGGCGGCGGTGGCGTGCTGTTGTGGCGCCTGCGGCCCCGTTCGGGCGACGCGCCCTAGTCGGGCGGCGAAACGGTGAGCGGCCTTCTCCGGCTGAGGGCTAGCCCCGGACGACCGCCGGTGAGTCGGCGTCGGTGAGGAAGAGCTCGGGCGCGCCCGTCCCGTCGACCCGCGCCGCGTAGGTGTCGGGAGCGCCCACGCCGGAGTCGACGGCGTAGACGACGGTGTCGTCGTCCAGCCACTCGATCTGGTCGTCGACGTTGCGGGTCTCGGACAGGGGGTGGTCGGCCAGCGTGGTGACATCGAGGACGGCCGGACGCCACGTCACCAGCCCCAGCCCCGATCCCGTCCGCTGCTTGAAGGCGATCTTCGTCCCGTCGGGGGACAGCGAGGGGCACTCCACCCCGTCGCGGAGCACGTCCACCCGGGTGCTGTCGATGTCGCCCCGCACCAGGTAGGTATGGCCGGCGGTGCCGAGCGTGGCGTAGAAGCCGCCCGGCTCCCGGGTGAAGGTGACGCCCCAGAAGTTGAAGTCGGGGGCCTTGATCTCCTTGCCGTCCTTGAACACGGTGAAGCTCTCCAGGTCGCCCAGCAGCTCGCCCGTGGCCATGTCGTAGAGCGTGGTCTGGGTGGAGAAGGTGCCGGGGGCGTAGGAGTGGCCGGTGACGAACACGGTGGCCGTCCCGTAGCGGCCGTCGGGCGACACCCGGGCCCGGCTCATGAGGCCGGCGAGCGACTCCTGGCCCCGGGGCCGGAAGTCGGGCCCGAAGAACACCACGCTGTAGGGCGTGAACGTCCCACCCTTCTCGGTCAGGCACATGCCGTTGCCGGCGGCCATGTACACCCGGAGGCAGTCGAGCTCGGTGAGGGTGCGGGGACCGTCGGGGTCGGCCACGGGCGCCACCGCCACCAGGCCGGCCTGGCCCGCGGCCAGGGTGCGGAACACCACGTGGGGCGAGGCGACGACACCCTCCAGGCCGGCGGCGGCGACGGCGGGGTCGACCTCGGGGAGGTGCCGATCGTCCCGGCGCTCGGCGTGGGCCAGGTAGGCGACGGAGACCGAGAGGCAGGCCACGCACAGGGCCACGAAGGCGGCCACCCGGGCCCGGCCCGCCGGGCGACGGGGCCCCGGCGACCCGGGGGCCGGGCGCTCGGGGGCGGGGGCGTCGACAAGCTGGTTGGGGGTCATGCTGAGCGGGCCTCCCGGTCCCGGAACACGATGCCGGCGGCCACGGGCAGGGCCACGGCCAGGCCGGCGAGAAACACGGTCACGGCGCCGCCCGGGCCCCGCCACGTCCACAGCAGGCCGAATCCGAGGGCGGCCGCGAACCGGGCCAGGGCGGTGACGGTGGTGAGCACGGCCATGCCGCTGCTCCGCAGCTGGGCCGGCAGGGCGGTGGTGGTGAGGGCCATGAGGACGCCGTCGGTGGCGGCGTAGTAGGAGCCGAGCAGAGCCAGGAACACGAGCACCGACACGGGGCCGGGGCCGGCGGTGGCCAGCACCACATAGGCCGTCCCGAGGAGAAGGTGGCCGCCGAGGAAGACCTTGGCCCGCCCCACCCGGTCGGCCAGGCGCCCGAGGGGGACGGCCAGGACCAGGTAGGCCAGCGCCGTGCCCACGAACAGCAGCGGGAAGGGCCGCGACGGCATGTCGACCTGGCGGGAGAGCACCAGGTAGAGGAAGGCGTCGCTGATGGTGGCCAGGCCGAGCACGCCGCCGGCGACGACCAGGCGCCGGAACCGCGGGATGCGCAGCAGGCCGGCGGCCGCCCGCCACGAGGCGGTGGCGGCCCCGGGGGCGGCGTCGGGCCGGCGGTTGCGGACGAAGAGGACCAGCACCGCCAGGCCGAGCAGGGCCACGCAGAAGCTGGCCACGAAGATGGCGTCGTAGGCCCCGGGGGCGAACCCGAGGAGGACGAAGGCGAGCACGGGGCCGAGGAGGGCACCGGCCGTGTCCAGCGCCCGGTGGACGCCGAACGCCTCCCCCAAGCGCTCCTCCGGGCTGGAGAGCGAGATGAGGGCATCGCGGGGGGCGGTGCGCACGCCCTTGCCGGCGCGGTCGGCCAGGAGGATGGCGGTGGTGGGTCCCCAGGCCCGGGTCAGGAGCAGGGCGAGCTTGCAGAAGGCGGAGAGGGCGTAGCCGAAGCCGGCCACCTCCTTGTAGCGCCTGCGCTTGTCGGCGGCCACGCCCCCGGCGATGCGCAACAGGCCGGACATGCCCTGGTAGGTGCCGTCGAAGACGCCGAACATCAGGGGGGAGAAGCCCAGCGTGAACATGAGGTAGAGAGGGAGCACGGCGTTCACCATCTCCGAGGAGATGTCGGTGAGGAGGCTGGTGAACCCGAGAGACACCACGTTGGGATCGACCCGCGGCGCGCCGGCCTCCGCCGGCTCGGCCAAGGTCGCACCGCCGGCGCCCGCCGGCCTGTCTCGCAGCGAGGTGTACATCGCCCAACTCTTCGACGCCGGCGGCCGGACTCCTAAGCAGGATCGCCGCCTTGGCGCGATTTGGGCGGTTAAAGGGCCAACGGTCCGTGTCCCCGCCGGCGTTCCCGGCGCTCCCGGACCTTGGCCCGGGCCTCGGTGGCCTTCCGGCGGGCAGCCTCTAGGGCCCGGCGGGCCCACACGTACTCGGTGGCGAGGAGGGCGAGCCCGCCGAGGATCAGCACGGGGCCGGGGATGACCGGGAGCACCACCCCGGCCAGCCCGACAGCGACGAGCGCCACACCGACGACGGTCACGACCACCCGCCGGCTGCTCCGGCCCATGAACACCACGACCGCCCAGAACTTGGTCATGCCACCATCATGGTTGCTTCAGTACGCTGGTGTCGCCCCTGGTGGGAGCAGGAATCCTGCCGACGCACCACGAATTCGGAAAGACTACGGCGAGGGGTCGAGCAGTGCGCCGCCGGGAGCGACGGACGGGAGCCTCGAGCGCATGCCCACGAAGCGCACCGTGGTCGCCGTCATCGGCGTGTTGCTCCCCCTCGCCCTGAATCTCCCCGCCTCACCGCTGCGCTTGACGCGCTCTGGCCACGTCACCCCCAAGAGTGACGCACGACCGGCCCTGCCGGTGGCGGCACCCGCCACCGGGGTGGACGCCGGGCTCGTCATCCGGCTCGCCACCGGCGCCTTCGACCCGCTCCACGGTGTCCCCGACGTGGCGACGGCGCTGCGGGCCGACGGCACCGGCCATCTCCTCGTCCAGGTGCACCCGCCGGCCACCGCCGCCGTCCGGGCCGCCATCGGCGGCGCCGGGGGCGAGATCCTCGACTTCCTCCCCCAGGCCACCTACGTGGTCCGGGCGGGGCCGGAGACGGCCGCCGCTCTCCGCCGCCTGCCCGCCGTCCGCTGGGTGGGCCCCTACCACCCCGCCTACAAGCTCTCCCCCGCCCTGGCCGGCTTCGCCGGCGGGCCCGTCCACGTCTGGACCCACCCCGGCGTCGCCGCCGCCGGCCTGGCCGCCGAAGCCGCCCGCCGGCCGGGAGTCTCCCGGGCGACGGCCGCCGCCGGGGGCCGATTGGTGGTGGCCGAGGCCACCCCCGCCGCCCTGCCCGCCCTGGCGGCGCTGGAGGGCGCGGCCTGGGTCGAGCCCGTCCCCCGCCAGCAACTCCACAACGCCAATGCCCTGTGGGTGTCGGACACCGGCGTGCGGGACGTGCTGGGGGCCGCCGCCCCCGGACGCCTGGACGGCGCCGGGCAGGTGGCGGCCGTGGCCGACACCGGCGTCAACTATGTCGACATCCCCGAGGACGACGTCCCCGCCCAGGCGGCCTTCGCCGACTGCCCGGGGGGTGCCGGCACCTGCCTGCCCGCCGACTTCACCCAGGCCAAGCCGGGCGGGAGCGACGACGCCCTGGCCTCGGTCACTCCCTCCGGCGTCCACCACCGCAAGATGGCCGCCTATCTGGCCGTGGCCGGCGACCCCCTGGCCCGCTCCCGGGAAGGGGCCTGGCACGGCACCCACACCGCCGGGTCGGTGGCCGCCGACTATCCCGACTCCGGCGGTTCCTTCGGGACCCGCAGCCGGGAGGCCGACGGGGTGGCGCCCGCCGCCCGTCTCGTCTACCAGGACATCGAGGCGGGCGCGAAGCTGGCGGTCCCCGAAGACCCCGGCGCCCTCTTTGCCCAGGCCTATGACCTCGACGGCGACGGCGCCTACGACCCTGACCAGGACGCCCGGGTCCACTCCAACTCCTACGGAGCCGAAACCCACCCCGGGCAGGGCGCCCTGCCCATCCGCATCGACGACTTCATGGCCACCCACCCCGACATGCTGGTGGTGTTCTCGGCCAGCAACGACGGGCCCGGGCTCCTCACCCTGCCCTTCGGCCAGCAGACGTCCAAGAACGCCCTCATCGTCTGCGCCTCCGAGAACGGCCGCCAGCCGACGGCCACCTTCGACGCCGTGGCGGACTTCTCCAGCCACGGCCCCACCCCCGACGGCCGCCTCAAGCCGGACCTGTGCGTCCCCGGCCAGGTCGTGCTCTCCACCAAGGGCGGGACGGCCGACGACGACCACTACATGCAGGGCACGTCGATGTCGGCGCCCCTGGCCGCCGGCCTGGCCACGCTGGTGCGCCAGTACTTCTGGGACGGGTTCGGCCCCGCCGGCGGCACCGGCTTCGCCGCCGGAGGCCGCGACGCCGCCCGCCGCCACAACCCCTCGGCCGCTCTGGTCAAGGCCGTGCTGATCAACTCGGCCCAGCGCATGCGGGGCATCTACACCGGTGACGACGGGCAGAACAAGACCGAGGACGGGATGTGGCCGTCCGCCGGCCAGGGCTTCGGCCGGGTGCTCCTCGACTCCACGCTCCACTTCGAGGGCGAGCGGCGCAACCTCTTCGTGGCCGACCACGGGCCCGACCTGGAAACCGGCGGGAGGGCCGAGTTCAGCCTCGACGCCGCCCCGGGCGAGCCCCTGACCCTGACCCTGGCCTGGACCGACCCGGCGTCGGCCTTCGCCGCCGGGGGGCCGTCGCTGGTGAACAACCTCGACCTGGAGGTGACCGCCCCCGACGGGACCGTCCTGGGTGGCAACGAGTTCACCACCCAGTCGCCGCTGCTGGGGGCGCCCGGCAACCCCGACGCCGACGAGGGGGAGTCGGTACCCGGCGGGCTGCCCGACAAGCAGAACAACGTGGAGGCGGTGCGCATCGCCCACCCCGAGGCGGGGCGGTACACCGTCCGGGTCCAGGCGCCGGACGTGCCCCGGGGGCCCCAGGGCTTCGCCCTGGTGGCCAGCGGACGGCTGGCCACCGGCCTGTCCCGCATCACCTTCGACGCCGTCAAGGCCCAGCCCGGCGAGGCCGTGACCGCCTGGCTGCTGGGCACCGGCCTCGCCGGGGAGACCATCGACGGGTTCGACCGCGTCGCCCCCTCGGTGTACCGCCACCGGGTGGAGGTGGGCCCCGACGGGGTCACGGTGGCCGCCGCCGGCGTGGAGGCCACCCTGGTGGCCGACAGCACCCCGCCCGCCGTCTCCGGCGTGGAGGTCGAATCCCTGGCCGCCGATCTGGCCCGCATCCGGTGGTCCACCGACGAGCCCTCCTCGGGCGAAGTGGTGCTCGTCGCGCCCGAGGGCGGGACCCGGCGCTTCGCCGACGTCGCCGCCGCCGAGAGCTTCCCCGGCCTGACCACGCCCGACATCGAGACGCGGGGCGGCCTGCTCGACCGGCCCGTCGTCGCCACCAGCCACGAGGTGCTGGCCACCGGGCTCGATCCCGGGGTCACGTACCACTACGAGATGGAGTCGACCGACGAGGCCGGCAACACCGGCCCGGGCGGCGCCGGCGAGTTGACGTCCACCACCGCCGTCTTCGCCCCCGACGCCCTCGACATGGCCCAGCTGCGCTCCGTCGACTCCACCACCGGGCGGCCCGTCCTCGGTCCCGAGCAGCCCTGGGGGACGTCGGCCCAGCTCTTCGCCGGGCGCTTCGCCGCCGGCGGCCCACCCGCCCTGCCCCTGCCCGAGCTCGGCCCGGGCGGGAGCGACTCGGTCTCCCTGCTGCCCGCCTTCATGTTCCGCCTGCCCGACGGCGTGGACCCGGGCCGGATCACGGGGGCGTCGGTGCAGCTGTTCTCCGCCCACGACCTGGTGGCCGAGGCCGACCGTCCCGCCTACTCGCTCGACCTGCTCACCTCCCGGGTGGAGACGGACTGGGGGCCCGGCACCAGCTACGAGACGGTGGCCGGCGCCCGGGCCGACGTGCGCCTCGTCCCCGAGCCCACCCTCCACCGGGGCGGGAACGTGGCCTACACCTTCGCCGTGGCCTGCAACGACCTGCCCGCCTTCCTGTCCAACCTGACCCGCGATCCCGGCGGGCACCGGGCGCTGGCCTTCCGGCTGCGCTCCCTCTCCGACCTCACGGGGTCGGCGCTGGCCTTCGAGACGGGCCTGGGGCGGCGGTCCCGGGGTCCCCAGCTCCGCCCCCGGCTGCTGCTCCACCTCGACGGGGCCGACCCCCTCCCCTGCCGTCCGGGGGAGCCTGCCCCCACCATCTCCTCCGTGCTGGTCGACCACCTCGACGACACCTCGGCGGTGGTGACATGGCGCACGGACGTCCCCGCCGACTCCACGGTGTACTTCCGCAAAGCGGGCGAGACGGAGTGGACACCCGTCTCGAGCCCGGTGCGCGTGACCCAGCACATGGTGCGGGTGGCAGGGCTCCGGCCGCTCGGCACCTACGAGTTCGCCATCCGCTCGGCGGGCTGCGGGGGCGTGGCCGTCGACGACAACGGGGGCGCCGCCTACGCCCTGTTCTCCGAGGCCTACCAGGCGCCGGTGGTGTCCCGCGTGTTCGCCGCCCCCGACCCCGGCGGGCGGGTGATCGGCTGGACCACCGACCAGCCGACCAGCTCCACCGTCCACTACGGCTTCGCGCCCGACGCCCTCTACCGCCAGGCCGGCACCCCCGGGGTGGCCACCACCCATCGGGTGGAGCTGACCGGGCTGGCCCCGTGCCGGCGGTACTACTTCGTGGTGGAGAGCACCAACGAGGCGGGACGGGCGGCACGGTCCCCGGTGCTGGCCTTCGAACGCACGGGCCCGGACTCCGAACCGGTGGCCACCTTCGACTTCGACGACGGGGCCCAGGGCTTCGCCGCCTTCCCCCCCGAAGGCAGTGGCGGTCTCTCCGGGGTGGGGCCGGGTGAGCCCGAGCCGTCGCTCAACCCCACCAGCTGGTCGCACCGACCCGAGGCCGTCTTCAGCGGCTCGCCCGCCATGCGGACCGTCCTGCGCGACGCCGCTCCCGGCTACAGCTCGGGTGCCGACGTGCGCCTCGTCTCACCCCCCGTGTTCCTACCGCCCGGCCCCGCCCGGCTCCGCTTCCGGGAGTGGTACCTGCTGGCGGGCACCGACGACCGGGCCACGGTCGAGTTCACGTCCGACGGCGGCGTGACCTGGGTCCCGCTGCGCCCCGGCGAGCCTCCCGGCCATCCCGGCTTCCCCGCCCCCGCCGTCGTTGAGGTCCCCTTCGCCGTCGACGGCCCCGACCCGGGCGTCGACCGGGAGATCCGCGTCGCCTTCCACCTGGCCGCCGGCCCGGCCGGGGGGACGCCCGGCGGGGGGTGGGCGGTGGACGACGTCAGCGTGCTCGGGGCGCCCTGCGGCGACGGCGGGTCACCGGCGGGGACGCCCGTCGCTCCCACCTCCGAGCCGGACCCGGACAAGGGAGCCGCCGCCCGGGTGCCGGGGCCCCATCCGCCCGTGTCCGCCGGCGCCCCCGGCACCGGAACCCTGCCCCCGGCCACGCCTCCCGGGCCCGAGTCGCTGGCCGCGGGGACAGCGGCGTGCGCCCCGCCGCTCGCCACCGGACCCGGGCTGGCCCCCGACGAATCCGCCGCCGGCCCGTCCGGCAGCCGGGACACGTCCCTGCCCGCCGGGCCCGGGATTCCAGCTCTCCCCGCCCCCACCCCCCCTCCCGCGTTCGTGAAACCCGTTCGAGAGGCGGGTTTGGCTAACGCGAGACGGTGGTCTGGGTCGTCGTGGAGGTGGTCGTGGTCCCGATTCCGTGGCGGGAGCCCTTGAGGGACTCCT
>JBIOYN010000281.1:0-11680 GCA_044870155.1 Acidimicrobiia bacterium
CCTGGCGGCCGATCTCGGGCAGCTTCGCCGGCCCGAACACGAGTAGGGCCACGACGAAGATGATGATGACTTCCATGGGTCCGATGTTCATCATGCGCTCTGTCCTTCTCTGCGCCTGAAAATGCTACCGCCTCCTCTCGAAACGCCCGGTTCGGGGCGGTGAAAGGAGGCGGTTGAGAAGAGGCGGGGCCGGCCGGGGCCTGCCGGCCCGCAGGGGCGGACTACTCCTTGGGAGCCTCGGCGATCGTGTCGGCCAGCTGCTCGTACCAGGTGTCGTCCTGGAGCATGAGGTGGAAGTCGAGGAGGTCGTCGTAGGAGACCGGGGCGCCACCGGGACGGGGCTCCCACAGTTCGGAGGGGAGGTGCCACACGTCCATGCGGACACCCGAGGAGGCCAGCAGGTCCACGATGCGGGAGTCGGCCGACTTCGTCACCCGCAAGCCGCAGCTCGGGCAACGGAAGCAGTAGGAGCCCTTGTTGTCGTTGGCGCAGACCCGCACCACGACGTCGGCTGCCTTGAGACGCACGTCCCCGCAGGACGGGCAGGTCGCTCGGATGGTGGTCATTCCTCGTCCTCCTTGGCCCCTTTGAGTCATGCCCATCCCATCGGCGCAATCGCGCTTCGGGTTGAGTGCTCTTTTTCAGAACGTCGCTCAGGGCCACTCATGACGCCTCGACCGGACCGCATCGTCAGTATCGTGCGCATCTCTGCCGAACTGGTGGACCCTTCACGGTCGGCGACGGGTCGTGGCCGGCCGTGCCACGATGAGTCGTGCCGCCGATCACCTTCGCCCATCGTGGGGGGCGGGCCGAGGCGCCCGAGAACACCCTGGAGGCGTTCCGCCGGGCGTTGGCGCTGGGGGCGCGGGGTCTGGAATCGGACGTCCGGCGTTCGGGCGACGGCCGGCCGGTCCTGGTCCACGGCCCCCACCTGCGCCAGGGGCTGCGCCGTCTGGCGGTGTCCTCCACCCCCGCCGCCCGCCTGGCCGATGCTGGCATCCCCGCCCTGGCCGACCTCTATGCCACGCTGGGTGGCGACTTCGAGCTGTCGCTCGATCTCAAGGACCCGGAGGTGGCGGAGGCGGCCCTCGACGCCGCCCGGGTCGCCGGCGCCGTCGGGCGCCTGTGGCTGTGCTCCCCCGACCTCGACGTGCTCGTCCGGGTGCGGGCCGCCGATCCCGGCGTCCGCCTGGTGCACTCCATGGGCCGTCGGCGCTACGGCGACACGCTCGAACCCCACGCCGCCACCCTCGCCCGGGAGGGCGTGGCCGCCCTCAACCTGCAGGAACGGGAGTGGTCAGCCGGCCTCGTGGCCCTCGTGCACCGCTTCGGGCTGGCCGCCTTCGCCTGGGACGTGCAGGAGACCCGTCGCCTCCGCGCCCTCCTGGGCATGCAGATTGACGCCGTGTACTCCGACCACGTCGAACGGATGGTGGCCACTGTCGGTGAGTGGACCACCGGCGGCCAGGTCGAGTTCGGCGAGCCCGGCTAGAGCAGGCCGAGGGCTTTCAGGGGCCAGATCCGAACAAAGGCGCGCCCGACGATGGTGTTCTCGTCGATCGATTTGAAGAACGTCGAGTCCTTCGAGTCCTGGCGGTTGTCCCCCAGCACCCAGAAGTGCTCGGGCGGGACCTTCTCGGCCGGGAACTCCCGGGAGCGGACGGTGGTGGGCAGATAGGGCTCGTCGAGGGGCTTCCCGTCGATGTAGATCTCGCCCCCGCGCCCCTCGATCGTCTCCCCGGGTAGGCCCACCACCCGTTTGATCAGGTCCTTCACCTCCGTCGTGGCGGCGGCGGGGGGCGCCTCGAAGACGATGACGTCGCCCCGGTGGACGTCGTGGAGGCGGTACGACAGCTTGTTGACCAGCACCCGGTCGTCCTTGTGGAGGGTGGGCACCATCGACTCGGAGGGGATGTAGAAGGCCTGGATGAGGAAGGCCCGGACCACCAGGGCGACGGCCAGGGAGGCCACCACGAGAACGAGCCACTCCAGGCCCTGGCGGCGGACCGAATCGGGCGGCTCGTCGCCCTCTACCGCCGTGGCGACGACGGGAGGCTGCTCGGGCGGCACGCCGAGGGGCGGGGCTTCGATCGGGGGCCCCGGGTCTCTGGCGGGTGCGGGCTCGGTCTCGGGGCGTTCCACGACTTCCCATCCTGGCACGTCGGCCGGTTCGTTCTGACGCGGGTGAAGGAGCTACGGGGCTGGGTTGCGCCGGCCGTACGCGGCGAGCAGGCGGGTGGCCGCCTCTGCCACCACCCCGGCAAGTGTAGGGGGCGCGACCACCTCGGCGGCCGGGCCCAGCCGGAGCAGCAGCCGCTCGAGCCAGGCCTGCTCGCTGACCGCCAGCGTCACGCGCAGGCGCCCGTCGGCGTCGCGCCCGACCGATTCGACCGGATACGACTCCGTCACCCACGTGGCTTCGGGCGACAGGCGCAAGGTGATCCGGGGATCGCTGTCCCGGGGGTGGAAGACCGAGCGGGGCGAGACCGCCCGGTCAGGGTCCCGGTCGAAGTGCCCGCCCGTGGGCCGCACGCCGCGCACCCGGTCGACCCGGAAGAGCCGGTCGTCCCCGGCCGAGTGGCACCAGGCGTCGACGTACCAGCCGCCGCCGGCGGCGAACACGGCGTGAGGATCGATGACCCGGGTGGTGAGGGCGTCGCGGCCGAGGGCGTAGTAGTCGATCTCGACCTGCTCGCCGGCGTCGGCGGCGGCCCGCAGCACATCCAGGAAGCGGGCCGGCTCGAGCTCGATGGCGAGGCCGCCGGTGGCGCCGAGCCCCCCGGCCAGCTTCTCGAGCGCGGAGGCCAGGGAGCCGTCGGGGTCGGCGCCGGGTACGGCCAGGAGCGTCCGGCCCGCGGCCAGGAGGCTGAAGCCCTCCGCCGGCGTGAGGCTGAGGGGCCGGGCGAAGTACTCGGCGAAGCGCAGGAACACCCGGCCGTCGACGATCTCGAGGTCGATGAGCCGGTCGGGGCTGTAGGGCGGCAGCCCGCAGAAGGGGATGAGCTCCAGGTCCCGCTCCAGCTCCGCCTCCGACAGGCCGAAGCGGCCGGCGATGGTGGCCAGCGACGAGCCCTGATGGTCGAGCATCCAGGGGATGACGGACAGCAGCCGACGCAGGCGGGCACCCGAGTCGGGACGGGTCATCGCCGTTTGGCCGGCGGCTTCGTGGCCGGCTTCGTCCGGGGTGGCGTGGCCAGGGACTCCAGCCACTCCACCATCTCGGCCCGCAGCTCCGGCGGACCGACCACCTCGGCGGCGTCGAGGAGCCCGAGGACGAAGGAGCGGAAGGCGGCCCGGTTGGTGACCGCCATCCGCAGCACCACCGACCCGTCGTCGTCCCTCGACTCCACCGCCTGGTCCCCCACCTCGGCCACCACCCAGGTGGCGTGAGGGGCGGCCACCCGTACCCGGGCCTCCACCGGCTCCTCGTCCCCGAAGCGCCAGGGCTCGTCCCGCAGGGCGGAGGACGGGTCGAAGCCGGCCGGGGGGTCGAACGTCCCGGGGTCGCCGAGGTCGACGTCGCCCTCGATGCGGTCGGCCCGGAAGGCACGGATGGCGTCCCGGTCGGCGTCGTGGCCCACCGTGTACCAGTGCCCGTTGCGGAACACCACCCCGTAGGGCCACAGCCGCCGGGGCTCGCCCCGGTAGGTGACGCGCACCTCGGCCCGCCGCCGGTAGGCGTCGAAGAGGAGGGGCAGGGCGGGGACGGAGGGCAGGGCGGCCAGCGGGGCGGCCCCCGTCCCCTCGGCGCCCCCCAGCTTCCACAGGGCGTGGCGGCCCTCCCCGCCTTCCAACCCGACGGCGGTGACGGCCAGGTGGAGGGCGACCCGCTCGTCGTCGGTCAGATCGAGGGGCGGTAGCTCGTACTCGGAGCGGTGGATGCGGTAGCCGGTCTCGTGGTCGAAGGCGTAGAGGGCCTCGAGCGAGATGGGGACGCCGATGTCCCGGAGGGTGGACTTGTCCCGCTCGAACTGGCGGCGGCGGGTGCCGGGGTCTTCGGGATAACCGGGAACCCGGTCGGCGATCTCCTCCAGGGTCAGGGGCCGGCCCGTGTCCAGGAGGACGGCGATCAGATTGGTAAGGCGCTCAAGCCGGTCGGCCACGGGCCGATGGTAGAGGGCCTCCGCTCGACCTCGACGCTCCCGGCGGCAGCCTCGGCTTCGGCGTCGGCCTGGAGCATGGCGGCGAGCTCCTGCCAGGAAGCGAGGGCCCGACGGTGCTCCAGCTCGGCCGCCTCGACCTCGGCGACCGACGGCTGGTGCAGAAGCTGCTCGACCCGGCGGAGCTGGTAGCCCAACCAGCTGTCGAAGCCGTGGGCGGCCAGGAGCTCCTGCTCGACGGCCAGGGCGGCGTGCAGCTGCTGGCGGGCCCTGACGGCGAAGGCGGACACCTTGGCGCCCCGCACCTTCCGCTCCAGGACCTCGACCTGGGAGTGAGCCTGCTCGATCTCGGCCACGAGCTCAGGCTCGACAGGACCCGAGGTCAGCTCGGCCAGCCTCCTGCGCGCCGCAGCCAGGCGGGCTTCCCGCCGATCGAGTTCGGTCTCCATGCCTCATGGCATCGGCGCCGAGATGGAAACTCTTGAGAAGAAACGGCTCCGGATGTCAATTCGGCCCGGTGTTCATGGATGTGAGGCTTTGCGCCCCCCCGGAGGCAAGCACTCCCGCCGCCGCCCCGCAGGCGAAGAGGACGGGGTCGGCGGCCGCCGGCCGGCCCATCGACTGGACCTCGAGCCCGTGCCGGTCGAACAGGTCGACCACGTCGGGAACCTGGACGTCCACCACGTCGTGGCGCCGGTCGAGGTCGGCGGCGGCCAGGTCGGCCCGCAGACGCTCCTCCTCGGGGCCTCCCACCAGGGGCAGGGCGATGGTCACCCGTTCCCGGCACGCCAGGCGCAGGGCGGTGGCGGAGTGGTGGGACAGCCCCCGGTGCCGTTCCCGCGGATCGGCGAACGACGCCCGCAGGCAGGCCACGGCCCGACCACCGAGAGCGACGGCGGCGTCGAGGGTGGGCCCCACCTCGAGCCCCGAGAAACCGAGCCGGGTGCCGGTGCCCACCACCCCGGGCCCCATGGCCACCACGGCGGCGTCGGCGCCGGCCAGGTGCCGGGCGACGGTCAGGGCCGAGAACACGGACACCGCCTCGTGGTCGCCCCCGAAGGCATGGCCGCAGGTCACCGTGGCGTCGACCAGCTTGCGTTCCCGCAGGGCGGCCACCAGGTCGGACATGGCCAACGGCAGTCCGGCGCCGTCGGTCATCACGTACGCCAGCCGGGCCTCGGGGGCCGCCTCCTTGAAGGCCACGGCGATGGCCGGCAGCTGGCTGTGGAGCCCGGCCGCCACCACCGGCATGCCGGTGATCGACTCCACCTCGGCCAGGGAGGCCACGTGCTCCTCGGTGGATCCCACATCGGCCTGGAGGCTGGTGTAGCGGGCCTTGATGACGTGGCCCGGCCCCCGCTCGCTCCAGCCCTCCCGGGCCAGGTTCCAGTGGATGACGTGCCAGCCCCCCGTCCCCAGGCCGAGCTCGACGGCGGTGGTGTTGACCACCACCCGGTCCCCTTGTGCCACCGGCCCGGTGAGCTGGGTGAGGGCGTAGGCCCGCTCCGGCCCCTCCCCCAGGTCGACCTCGACCCGTTGGAGCCCGGGGCGCTCTTCGAGGAGGCGCACGACGACCCCGGTGCGGAAGGAAGGCACGGCCCGAGACTACGGCGTCAGCCCAGGCGGGCTGCGAGTTCGTCGGCCCGACGGATCCAGCCCGTCATGCCCAGCTCCTCGAACTGCCGGCGGGCGGCCGTGAGGAGGTGCTGGGCCCGCTCGGTGTCGCCGGGCTCTCCCCGGCGGACGAACATGAGGGCCTCGTCGTGGTCGCAGATGGCCCGGAGCGGTCGTTCTCCCTGCCCGTCGAGCACCCGACGGGCCTCGGCGAACCACGCCCGGGCGTCATCGTGCTGACCGGTCAGGGCGCGCAGGCGGGCGGTGGCCAGGCGCCAGTCGTGCATGGCGTAGCGGAAGTCCGCCTGACCGAGACGGTGCACGGCCCGATCGACGACTTCGAGGTGCCGCGTGACGTCGAGCAACCACAGGGTCTCCGCCGCGCCGCAGGCCGCGGAGGAAAATCCGATGCCCCAGGTCGGCGTCAGGTTCAGCCAGGGCAGCAGATCGTCGAGGTGGCCGAGGGCATCGTCGCGGTTTCCCTTGCGGGCGGCGATCGTCGCCAGCGCGGCCAGGGAGTACCCCCGGAACCAGGCGTGTTCGGGGCGCCTGGAGGACGTCAGGGCTCCGAAGATGCCGCCGAGCTCGTCCCAGCCCTCGTCGAGTGCCGACGCCAGGACATATCGGCTGTACAGCAGATGGGGCATGGTGATCCCCAGGCGGACGGCCAGGCTCTGGACCCGCTCGACGGCCCGGCGGGTCTCGTCCAGCCGCCCGAGGCTGGCCTGGCAGTGTCCCGCCATCGACCATGCCCGCCCGGCCCGGAGGAGCCGACCGAGCGACTCCGCTTCCAGGGCCTCGGCCACGAGCAGGGCGAGCGACGGGGCGTACTCGCCCGCCCAGCCCGACAGGATCATCAGGTTCGAGCTCTCGAGCGCCTCCTGGCGGGAATCGAAGACCGCCTCCATCGGTGCCGGGCCGAGCGGATCGAGCCCGGCCCGGCGCAGGATCCGAGCCGACTCCCGGCGCTCCTCGGTGTCGAGCGGAATGCCGGAGTGCTGGCTGTCCTCGGCCGCCCGGCGCTCGTACTCGTAGGACAGGAGGCGAGCCCAGGCGACGTCCCGGGCATTGCAGTAGGCCAGACCCCGCCCCGCCAGCTCCCAGGCCGAGGTGATGCCGCCCGCGATCCCGCAGACGTAGGTGGCGTCGGACAGGTACTCGGCCGCCGCCGCCTTGTCCTCGGTCTCGGCGATGGCTTCGCCTGCTTCGGTTGCCACCCGGACGGCGGCGGCGAAGTCGAGGGCCCAGGCCAGCACGATGCCCAGCCGGCCGAGGAGCCGGGGCCGCCGTGGGTCGTCGGGGGGCAGCAGGTCGAGGGCGATGCGGAGGAAGCGCACCGTCTCGTCGTGGCCGCCCCTGGTCTGGGCGTGGTCGGCGGCCAGGAGGGCGGCCTCGACCCCGCGTTCCGCCCCTGGAAGCCCGGCGCTGCGATGCCACTGGACGGCGATCTCACCGGCGTCCGCAGGATCGAGTGGCGTCCCTCCCGCCGCCTCCAAGGCTTCCGCCACTCGGCGGTGGAGCCGCAGCCTCCGGGACGGGCTCAGCTGCTCGTAGAGCGTGTGGCGGATCAGGGCGTGGTGGAACATGTACGTGTCGACGGGGCCGGCGTCGTCCAGCGCCCCGGCGGCGAGGGCTTCGTCGATGGCGTCGAGGGCCCCGTCCTCGGACAGCTCGGCCACCAAGGCCACCACCTCGAACCGGATCGGCCCTTCGAAGGCCGAGGCCACCGAGAGCAGCCTCCGGGCGCCGTCGTCCAGCCGTGCCATCCGGCGGGCGACCACGTCGCGCACGCTGTCGGGTAGTGGCAGCTCGGCCAAGGGCCGGTCCGTGGTCCAACGCCCGTCCTCCGCCCGGTACAGCAACCCTTCCTCGGTCAGGTACCGGGCCAGCTCGGCGATGAAGAACGGGTTTCCCGCCGTCTCCTTCGACCACGCCTCCCCGACCCGGTCCTCCACCTCCTGATCGCCGAACGCCGCCAGGAGCGCCGCCGTCCCTTCGGCCCCCAGTCCCTCGACCTTGACCTTCTCGAAGGTGGTCTCCCGGGGAAAGGCGCCCAGGGCGTCGCTCAGCGGGTGGCCTTCGCCGATCTCGGCATCGCGGTAGGTGCCCGCGACGAGGACCCGGTGCCGGGGCACCTGGCGGGCGAGGTGCCGCAACATGCCCACGCTGCCCTTGTCGGCCCAATGGAGATCGTCCAGGCACAGGAGCACGGGATGGCGCTCCGAGCACCGCAGCAGGAATTGGGTGGCGGCTTCGAAGAGGCGGAAGCGCTCCTCGTCCGGTGGCAGGGGCACTGCCTCGGGCAGGTCGGGCAACGCGGCTCGCAGTGCGGGCACCAGCTGGGCGAGGACGGCTCCCCCGGTGCTGAGGTCCGCCCGCAACTGGTCGGGCGGGACGGTGGCCACATGGGCGTCGAGGGCTTCGGTGAAGGGGGCGAAGGGCGGCGTCCAGTCCCCCTCGTAGCAGCGGCCCCACAGGACCAGAGCGCCGTCCCGCTCGGCCCGGCCGGCCAGCTCGGTGACCAGGCGCGTCTTGCCGATGCCGGGCTCGCCCGCCACGAGCACCAGGCCGCCCCGTCCCGCCGAGGCTTCGGACAGGCGGGTGCCGAGGCGCCGGAGTTCGGCGTCGCGGCCCACACAGGCCACGGCCAGGGCGAGACCGGCGCCGGCTGTCTCCGGCTCGTAGTCGACGGCCAGCGCGGCCACGGGCCGGGAAACCCCTTTGAGCTCCAGGTCGCCCAGGTCGGAGAAGCCGAAGCTGCTGCGGCCGTCGAGCAGCGAGGCGACTACGGCGCTGCAGATGATCTGGCCGGCGTCGGCCCGGTCGCACAGGCGGCGGGCCACCACCACCGGCGTCCCGAACCAGTCGGCGGCGTCGCGCAGCGTCTCGCCGGCGTTGAGGCCGACCCGGATGGCGAGGCGTTCACCGCCGACGGTACGCCCGGACGCCTGCTGCATGGCCACCGCCGCCCGCACGGCGTCGGCGGCCGACGGGAACGCCACCATGAGGCCGTCGCCCAGCCACTTCACCTCCTCGCCCCGGTGGGCGCCGGCCACTTCGGCCAGGAGGTCGTGGTGGGCCCGGAAGATGCGTTGGGCGTCCTCGTCGCCGGCCCGCGACAGCAGCTCGGTGGACCCGACCAGATCGGTGAACATGATCGTGACCAGGGACGACGCCGGCTCGTTCACGCCCGCTAACCCTATGGGCTCACCCTGTCGGGCGACAGGCGGACTTCAGCGGGGCCGACGACCCCGGCGGTCCCGGCGGGCGAGCCGCTCCCGGATCACGGCCCGACGCTGCTGGAGGTCCCGGTGGGTGAGGCGCTCGGTGGCGGGGTCGATGCCGAAGGAGGCCTTCACACCGGACAGGTCGATCTGCTGGGTCCGGGGGTCGACACCGACGTCGCCGGCGATGCGGGCGCCGTGGGTGGTGGCGAAGTAGACGGCGATGTGGGCGATCTCGGCGAACAGGTCGAGGTCGGGGGCGAGGGTGGCGATGGACCCGTCGAGGAACACGAGGTTCTTGACGAAGAGCATGAGCTCCTTGGGCAGGCGGGCCCCGTAGCCGAGGAGGGCCTTGAGGAGGCGCTGGATCTCCCCCACCAGCTCCTCCCGGCTCAGCGTGGTGGGGTCGACGGGAGGCCGGTCGAGGCCGAGGTCGGAGATGACGGCGTCGACGTCGGTGCCGGCGGGCAGGGCGCCGAGGTCGACCAGGGCGGCCATCTGGCTCCGGACGTCGTTGACCGTCGCCCCCATCAGCAGCCGGAGGAAGGCACGCCTCCGGTTCTGGTCCAGGCGCCCGGTGATGCCGAAGTCCATGAGCGCCACCCGGGGGGTCTCCGTTCCGGGGATGACGAACAGGTTCCCGCCGTGGAGGTCGCCGTGGAAGATGCCGTGGAGCATGGCGCCCTCCAGGAAGGCGATCATGCCCATGCGGACGAGAGCGGCCGTGTCCACGCCGGCGGCCCGCATGCCGGCCACGTCGTCGAAGGCCAGCCCCGCCAGGCGCTCCATGACGAGCACCCGGCGGGTGACGAGCTCGGGGTGGGGCCGGGGTACCACCAAGCCGCGCTGGCCCAGCTCGGCGATGGACCTGGCCACGTCGAGCATGTTCTCCGCCTCGAGGCGGAAATCCAGCTCCTCGACGATGGTCTCGGCGAACAGCTCCACCAGAGCGGGCGGATTGGCCAGGGCGGCCACCGGGATCCGGCCCACCAGCCAGGGGGCGATCCAGGCCATGACGGCCAGGTCGGAGCGCACCAGGCGGGCGACGTCGGGACGCTGGACCTTGACCACGACCTCCTCGCCCGTGACCAGGCGGGCGGCGTGGACCTGGGCGATGGACGCCGCCGCCAGCGGTTCCCGGTCGAAGGTGGCGAACACCTCGGACAGCGGGCGACCGAGGTCCTCCTCCACCACCGTCTGCACCGCGTCCCAGGGTTCGGGCGGCACCTGGTCGCGGCAGCGCTTGAACTCGCTCACCAGCGCCTCGGGGAACACGCCCTCGCCCGCCGAGATGATCTGCCCCAGCTTGATGTAGGCGGGCCCGAGGTGCTCGGCGGCCAACCGCAGCCGCCGGGACAGGTCGGCCACCGACTCCGGACGGTCGACCTTCCCCCGCTGGGCGGCCCGGCGCTTTCCCGCCCACCACCACCCCAGCGCCGGGCCCAGGTGCCGCAGGGTGGCCGACAGCCGCCGGCCCGGAGGAAGCCGCCGCCGGCGGGTCAGGCGGGGAACCTGGCCGGCCACCTCGGCGCGCAGCTCGACCAGCCCGGTGCGCCAGACGAGCGTGTCGGGGTCGATCTCCCAGGGCGCGGCCTCGGAGAAGGCGCCGAAGCGCAGGTCGGCCGTCATCTCCCGACACTAAGACATCGTTCGACCAGCGCCGGCGGCGGGTATGTCACCGTCATGACGCGTCTTTCGACCCTCGCCCTGACGCTGGCGCTGCTCCTCCCCGCCGCGTGCGAGGACCAGGGCAACGCCGGCGACGACAACCTGCTCACCGGCGGCAGCCTGGTGGTGATCATCCTCATCGGGCTGGCCGTGTTCCTGGTCAAGCGGCGCGGGCGCAGCGGCTGACGGGACGCCGCGTCCGTCACAGACAGGCGATGAGCTTCTCCACCCGCTCGTCCTGGGACTTGAACGGGTCCTTGCACAGCACCGTGCGCTGGGCCTGGTCGTTGAGCTTCAGATGCACCCAGTCGACCGTGTAGTCGCGCTTCCGCTCCTTGGCCCGCTTGATGAACGCACCCCGCAGCCGGGCCCGGGTGGTCTCGGGCGGGTTGGTGGTGGCGGCCAGGATGTCGGCGTCATTGGCCACCCGCAGGGCCACCCCCTTGCGCTCCAGCACGTAGAAGAGCGAACGGCGGGTGTTCACGTCGTGGTAGGCCAGGTCCACCAGCGCCACCTTGGGGTGGGTGAGCGGGATCTGGTGGCGGTTCCGGTAGTTCTCGATCAGGTGGTACTTGATCACCCAGTCGATCTCGGACGACAGCGTGAGCGGGTCCTCCTCCAGCCCGGCCATCACGTGCTCCCACATGGCCAGGGCCTTGGTCTCCTGCTCGCCCAGACCCTTGCGGGCGGCGAACTTCTGCGCTCGGGTGAGGAACTCGGACTGGATCTCGAGCGCGGAGAGCTCCCGGCCGTTGGCCAGGCGCACCCGGCGCCGGCAGGTGATGTCGTGGGAGATCTCGCGGATGGCCCGGATGGGGTTCTCCAGCGTCAGGTCGCGCCACACCCCCCGGTCCTCCTCCAGCATGCGGAGCACGATGGAGCTCGTCCCGATCTTGAGGAAGTTCGTGTACTCGCTCATGTTGGAGTCGCCCACGATGACGTGGAGCCGCCGGAAGCGCTCGGCGTCGGCGTGAGGCTCGTCCCGCGTGTTGATGATCGGGCGGGAGCGGGTGGTGGCCGACGACACGCCCTCCCAGATGTGCTCGGCCCGCTGGGACACGCAGTACATGGCGC
>JBIOYN010000282.1:0-2949 GCA_044870155.1 Acidimicrobiia bacterium
CGCCAGATCGGCATGTATGTCTTCCGGGAGCTGACCGATTTCAGCTACCCGGCCATCGCTCGTCACTTCGGCGGTCGGGACCACACCACGGTGATCCACGCGGTCGAGAAGATCAGCGGGCTGATGAAGGAACGGCGGCAGATCTACGAGCAGGTCACCGAGCTGATCAACCGGATCAAGACCGGTGACACGTGAGATTCGTCACCGCTGCGCGCGAAACGCCGCCGGCCGACGTCATACGGCGCGGTAGGTTCCTGTGGGAAACGCTGTGGACGACTGGGGACAACCCGTTTCCACTCCGATGCTTCCCCACAGGTCCCGGCCGGCGCGAGGATGCGGACCTGTCGTCCTGTGGAGAGACCGGGGTGAACCACATTGCCTCTGACCAGGCACGATGATGGGTTGTCCACAATCCACAGGCCTACTGCCCGCTACTAGGAACTCAACAGGAGGAATGGGTTGAAGTTCCGTTGCGAACGTGACGTGTTGAGTGAGGCCATCGGGAGCGCTGGTCGCGCCGTGGCTTCCCGTTCCGGTGCGCTCCCCATCCTCTCCGGGCTGCTGGTCCGGGCCACGGACGACGGTCTGGAGCTGGCCGGGTCCGACCTCGAGCTCACCATCCGCGTCTCCGCCCCGGCGGAGTGCGAGGGGACCGGTGCCGCGGTGCTCCCCGCCCGGCTGTTCGGTGACATCGTCCGGGCGTTGGAGCCCGGAGCGGTCTCGGTCGACGTGGGCGACGAGGAGGCCCGGATCACCAGTGGCCGGTCCGACTTCAAGCTGCGGGTGCTGCCGGCGGATGATTTCCCCCGGTTGCCCGAAGTGGCGGGCAGCGGGGTGCGCATGGATGCGGCGGCGCTGGCCGACGCCCTGCGCCAGGTGATTCCCGCCGCCTCGCGGGACGACGCCCGTCCGATCCTCACCGGGGTGCTCCTGGTGGCCGAGGGCTCCGGCCTGCGGCTGGTCGCCACGGACTCCTACCGATTGGCGGTGCGGGACCTTCCCGGCGAGACGACCCTGGCCGCCGCCCTGTCGGGGGCCGCCGCCGAGGGGCGCCACGTGCTCGTACCGGCCAAGGCGCTGGGGGAATTGCAACGCCTGCTGGCCGGCAGCGCCGCCACCGAGGGCGGGGCCTCCCAGGTGGAGTTCTCGTTCTCGGACCGGGAAGCGAGCTTCGATACCGCCCGGGCCCGGGTCAGCACCCGCCTGATCGAAGGCCAGTTCCCGAATTACCAGCAGCTCATCCCCTCGGGATATCCGAACCGGCTCACCGTGAACCGGGAGGGGTTCATCGAAGCCGTCAAGCGCGTGCGCCTCATCGGGCGCGACCGGGACAACGCGCCCATCCGGCTGGCCATGGCAACGTCGGGCCTCAAGCTCACCGCTGTGGTCCACGATGTCGGGGAGGCCAGTGAGGATCTCGACGCCAAGTACGAGGGCACCGAGACCACCGTGGCCTTCAACCCGGAGTTCCTGCTCGACGGCCTGTCCGCCATCACCTCCGACGAGGTGTTGGTGGAGACGCTCGACACGTCGAAACCGGCCATCGTGCGCTCGGCCGAGGACGCCGATTTCCTCTACCTGTTGATGCCCGTCCGGGTGAGCTGACCGGCACGGGCCGCTCATGCGCCTGGCCCGTTTGTGGCTGACCGACTTCCGCTGCTACGAGCAGGCGGAGCTCGAGGTGGGGCCGGGGATGACCGTGCTGGCCGGCGGCAACGCCTCGGGGAAGACCAGCGTCCTGGAGGCCGTCGGCTGGCTGGCCCGGATGTCGTCATTCCGGGGCGCCCCGGACGTCGCCCTCGTCCGGGCGGGAGCGGAGCGGGCCTTCGTGCGGGCCGAGGTGAGTGGTCCGGCAGGTGATACCCCCGGCCCCGATGGCGGGCCGGGACGGTTGGTGGAGGCGGAGATCACGGTCTCCGGGCGCAACCGGGTGCTGGTCAACCGCAAGCCACTGGCCCGGTCCCGGGATCTGCTCGGCACCCTGCGGGTGACGGTGTTCTCCCCCGACGACCTGCTCCTGGTGAAGGGTGGGCCGGCGGAGCGCCGGGCCGAGCTCGACGATCTCCTGGTGGCGCTCTCGCCCCGCTACGACGCCGCCCGGTCCGACTACGAGCGGGTGCTACGCCACCGCAACGCCTGGCTCAAGTCGTGGTCCCGGGCCGACGACCCGGCCACGCTCGATGTGTGGGACGACCAGCTGGTGCGGGCCGGGGCTGAGCTGGTCCGGGGCCGGCTGAAGCTGCTCGAACGCCTGGATGCTCCCCTGGCCAAGGCGTACACCGACCTGGTCGGCGCGGGCGCCGGCGCCGCCGACGTGGGCGGAACCTACGATTCCGGTTGGGCCCCGGACGAGGTGCTGGACGAGTCCCGCGTCGATGATGTGGCCCCGCTGCTGGCTGACGCGGTGGCGCGCTCCCGCGCCGCCGATCTGGAGCGGCGGATCAGCCTGGTCGGCCCTCATCGCGACGACTGGCGCCTCACCGTCGACGGCCGGGAGGCCCGGCGCTACGCCTCCCAGGGCGAGCAGCGCTCGCTGGCCCTGGCCATCCGCCTGGCCGGGCACGCGGTGGTGGCGGAGGTGGCAGGGGAGGCGCCCGTCCTCCTCCTCGACGACGTCTTCTCCGGGCTGGACGACACCCGTGCCGGCGGACTGGTGGCGCATCTTCCCGCCGGTCAGGCCCTGGTGACCACGGCCGGCCACCTGCCCACCGGCCTGCCCGCCGAACGGGTGGTGTGGGTGACCAACGGGCGGGTGAGCGGGTCGGATGGCAGGCGGGTGGGGGAATGAAGAGGCGCCGGTGGGCCTGGCGAGACGACGATTCCGAGCACCTCGGCGCCCGGCCCCCCCGGCGGCTGTCGGAGACGCTGTCCGAGGTGGCCGCCGACCTCCAGCTCGACGAGCCCGATGTGATCGCCGGGGTCATGGGCGGCTGGGCCGGCATGGTGGGC
>JBIOYN010000283.1:0-21195 GCA_044870155.1 Acidimicrobiia bacterium
CTCGACGACAGCCTGGGCCTGTGGGTTGCCGGCGATGACGAAGGGCACCGGCGACGATCCGAGCGGGGTCGGGCGGCCTCGCTGAGGAGCGTCTTCCGTGACCACAGCGTCGCTCAACGCGAAAAGAGCCTGTCGCAGAAACCCGGTGTCACCTGCGGCAACGTTCAGCGCGCTCGGAGGGACTCGAACCCCAGACCTTCTGATCCGTAGTCAACTAGGCTATCCAACTCCCCCCGATCGGATATCCTGGGTGCATGACGAAGAGGCTGATTGAAGTGGACGACGACAAGCTCGCCGCCGTCCGGGATCTTCTCGGCACACGCACCCTCAAGGCGACCGTTGATGGCGCCCTGGAGGAGGTTCTCGCTCTCGACCGTCGACGTCGTGCGCTGCTCGCCGACCGTGGGGTTGACGTTGAGTCCTTGGCTGATCCGGCCAAGCGGCGCGCCGCGTGGGGCTGAGCCCCTACTACCTCGGCGACACGTCCGCTCTGGCACGCGCCCAACGCCCCGAAGTAGCGGCGCGGCTCAACCCGTTGCTCGAAGCCGGCCTCATCGCCCGCTGCACCCCGACCGATCTCGAAGCCGGCTTCTCATCCACGGATCCGGCCTCGCACCGCGAGATGCGAGAGATGCAGGCAGCCTGGCCCTTCGTGGCGATGAATCAGCCGGTACTCGACCGCGCCGTCGCCGTGCAGGACGCGCTTGCCGAACGAAGTCAGCACCGAGGAGCCAAGATCGCCGACCTGCTGATCGCGGCCGCCGCCGAGGCGGCAGGGCTCGTGGTGCTGCACTACGACCACGACTTCGAGCTCATCGCCGAAATCACCGGTCAGCCGATGGAGTGGATCGTCCCCGCCGGAGCCGTCCCCTGAAGGACAGGACCAACCGAGCCCTGCCCGATCGTGATCTCTCTATAACTCGTCTTGGACTCCGACACGAAAGTGTGGCATCTACCGGGCTCACACGGGTCGAATGCCGATCGCTACTACGCCGTCATCTACGAGGGCGTCGACCCCGCCACCGGCAAGGAGCGGCGTCGCTGGTACCCCGCCGGGACCCGCAAAACGGACGCTGACAAGCTCGTCACCGATCTCGTCAAGCGGCGGAACGACGGCGACTACCGCGCCCCGGAGAAGATCACCCTCGGCGCCTACCTGACGGAGAAGTGGCTCCCGGCGCAGCGGAGCCAGCTGAAGCACAGCACGTTCGACTCCTACCGCCGGACGATTGAGCTCCACGTGCTTCCGACGCTCGGCCAGGTGCCGCTCGGCCGGGTTCTGCCCGAAGACCTCGATGCCCTCTACGCCCGCCTACTCGACTCGGGCCGGCGCAACGGGACCGGGGGCGGGCTGAGTCCGGCCAGCGTTCGCTACGTCCATCGGATCCTGCGCAAGGCGCTCAACGATGCACTCCGGAAGGGCTCGATCTCGAGGAACCCGGCCGCCACGGCCGATCCGCCGCGACGAGCGGGCGCCGATCGCTCGGAGCAGGAGATGCGGGTGTGGACCGCGGCGCAGCTGCAGTCGTTCCTGTCCCTCATCGAGTCCCACCGGCTGGCTCCCGCCTATGTCCTCGCCGCCCACACGGGGATGCGCCGTGGCGAGGTGCTGGGGTTGCGGTGGAGCGACGTCGACCTGACCCACGGGCGGATCTCCGTCCGCCAGGCCGTGATCGCCGTCGCCTACGAGCTCCGGATCTCCGACGTGAAGACCGGGACAGCCCGCAGGACGATCGACATCGACAGCCCGGTCGTCGCCCGGCTGTCCACCTGGCGGAAGCGCCAGGCGGAAGAACGGCTCCTCGTCGGGCCTGCCTACAACGACCACGGCCTGGTGTTCGCCCGCCCCGACGGTCGTCCCACCCATCCGGAGTTCTTCAGCCGGACGTTTGACCGAGTGGTGGCCCGCTCGGACCTGCCGGCCATCCGGCCGCACGACCTCCGGCATACCCACGCCAGTCTGCTGCTCCGGGCTGGCGTGCCGGGTTCCGCGCAGGCGACGGTGATCGCGTCCAGGTTGTCGAGGAAGCACCCGGCCATCTCGTCACTGGTCAGGTTGCCCCCGGTGAGGCAAAAGCAGCGGACGGCGTGATCGGCGATCGCCGCCTTCTCGGCCGGCTGGTAGCGGATCCGGGCATCCTTCATGAACACGACCTCGCCTCGCTCCCCCGCGTCCCGGAGCCATCGGTGGTCGGGCACCGTCTCATCGGCGGGGATTCCCGTAACGCTCGGACAGGGTGACGAGGCGGAGCCCGGCGGCGCGCAGCAACGACGGCACGCGGACCCGGCCGAGACTGCGGTCAAGGAAAAGGTCAGGCAGCCCGTCGGGATGCGACACGCAGGACGTCCTCGAGCTCAGCTACGGGGACACCGAACTCCTCGGCCACCGTTCCGAGGTCGTCCCCCGCCCAGAAACGCTCCAGGACGTCGCTCAGCCGGGCGCCACCCCGGGCGAAGATCGGCTGGCCGAATGACCGCTCTGGATCGGCGATCACCTCGGCCCGCTCGTAGGCGGGAAGCCTCATCAAACGTGCGTAGCCGTCGTCAGGGTCGTACTCGATCCGGCTCAGATACTGGTCGACTACGTGGGCGAAGACACACTGGCCCCGCCGAACGACAACGAGGTCACGAGCTGGGGCCGCCTCGTGCTCGCCCGCCCGGGCGGCGTAGTCGTAGAGCACCTCGGCGCCATCCGTATACAGGGCCCTGGACGCCAGGGCGTGATCGACGCCGATGGTCTCGGTGACCGCCGCCAGCGCCGGGCGAATCCGTTGGAGCGGCACGCCGGCCCGACGGATGGCCGCCAGCACCAGGCCCTCGGCGAGGCCCACGAACGGGATGCTCGGCTGGCCCGACCCGGCGGCCGGCAGCGCCGACACCACCGACCCGGGGCCACGCCGGGCCCAGCGGGCGAACGTCGTCGCCGGGACATCCACGGCTCGGGCGGCTTCAGCGGCCGTGTACAGCGGGATCGAGAACCGGATGTCACCTCCTTGAGAGAACTTGGGCGGCCGGCGCGAACCCGTCACGGAGCCATTGTCCCTCAGTCCAAGGACGGCGGGCGAGCATCGATGCGGGACCGCACCCGTGCCGCCTGATCCCCGGTCATCCCGACTCGTCCCGATTGATCCGGTAGAAGAACCGGTAGAAGTCTTGGCCTTCGATGTGCCGGTAAGTCCCCGTTTATAGGCTCTGACCTGCACCTTGTTCAGCGCGCTCGGAGGGACTCGAACCCCCAACCTTCTGATCCGTAGTCAGATGCTCTATCCGTTGAGCTACGAGCGCTGGGTTTGTGGCTGTGACCTGCGGTTTCATCCGGCAGTCGGATGGACGTCCGAGTCGGAGAGCATCTGACTCGACCGGGTCCGACGGCCTGCAGGCAGGGATTGTAGGGGACGCGACGCTGGCTATCTCCTTCTCAAGGAAACGACTGGCGAGCGTGGGCCCGTTTCGCGACGTAGGGGCCGACGACATCGTCAGCCCTCGTCAGCGATCAGGAGTTGCAAGACCTCCTCGGCCCGCCAACGGAGTTGTCCCCGAGGGCCCTCTGGGGCGGCCGCGAGGACACCAAGGTCCTCCAACTGGCGCAAAGCGTTGAGGGCGGATGGCCGGCTCAGGCCGAGGCGCCGCTCGACCGTTCGGGCATTCACGACCGGCTGTTCGAACACGAGATCGACGAGCCGGTTCGCTCCGCCGCGAGTCTTGGCCTGCACCGATCTCCGATACCGCTCCCGGAGGTCGCTGAGCCGTTCCGCTCGGGCCAGCGCATCGTTCGCCTGGGTCTGCACACCGAGCAGGAACAACCTGAGCCAGGTGTCCAGGTCCCCCCGCTGGCGAACCCCTTGGAGAGCGTCGTAATACGCCTGACGCCGCGCCTCAAAAAACGGCGACAAATACAAGAGCGGCGACGGCAGGCGGTCGCGCACGACGAGGAAGAACACGATGAGCACTCGGCCGAGGCGGCCGTTCCCGTCGAGGAAGGGGTGGATCGTCTCGAACTGGTAGTGCACCAATGCGCCCTGGACCAGCGGTGGAAGCTGCGGGTCCTCATGCACGAAATACTCGAGGTCTGAAAGAAGCTCGGCGATCTCGCCGGGGGGTGGCGGCACGAAGGTCGTCGACTCCACTGTTGCGTCACCAGACCCGATCCAGTTCTGCGTGATCCGCAACTCCCCGGGCTGCCGATCCCTGCCCCGGACGCCGGCGAGGATCACTCCGTGCATTTCCCGGATCAACCGGGTACTGAGCGGGAGCGTCTCGAGCCGCCGCAGCCCGAGTTCCATGGCCCGGACGTAGTTCACGACCTCCTCCACGTCGGCCCCGAGGGGCTCGCCTCCCGCCTCCGCGTCAAAGACCTCGATCAGGGAAGCCTGGGTGCCCTCGATCCGGGTGGAGGCCACCGCCTCCCGCCGTAGATACGGCTGCACCAAGAGGTGGGGGTCGGGGAGGAGGCGGCCCGCACCGGCCAGCCGTCCAAGCGCTGCTTCGGCATCGGCGATGAGCATCAGGTTCTCCGATGAGATCGGAACCTGGCGGGGAAGCCGCGTTGGAAAGTACGCGACGTAACCGTGACGGCCGCCCGTCCGGCGCGCCGAGCCGAAAACCGTGTCGTCGTACTGAGCGGAGTCCACCGAGGGATTCTAGACCGACCAGAAAGGAAATAGGCATTTCCTTTACAGTGCACCCTCGACCCGCAGGCATCCTAAAGAGTCGCCGGTCCGCCCCTCCATCGGATCAGATTCTCTGTTGCTCACTGCCAACAGCGTCTGATCAGGTAGGCGCCACACGACTTCGCAGGTCAGCTGGCCTGGATGTCGACGTCATCTCAGCTCTATGCGGGCCCCTCGCCGACGCTTGAGTGGCTGACTACGGGGCCGTGTTCTGGCGATGTCGCGCCGGTGATCCGCCGGGATCGTGCGCCTACGCTCTTGGCTGTCGAAGGTGAAGAGGGGGCGCCGCCGGGTGGAGTTCCGCATTCTCGGTCCCCTCGAGGTCGTCCACGAGGAGCGGGCCGTCGCGCTCGGGGGCAGTCGGGAACGGGCCCTGCTGGCCATCCTCCTCCTCTCTGCCAACCGGGTGGTGTCCTCCGAGCGCCTGGCCGAGGACCTGTGGGCGGGGCGCCCGCCCGAGGGGGCGAGCCAGGCGCTCCGGGTGTATGTGTCCCGCCTGCGCAAGTCGTTGCGGGAGGCGGGTGGGGAAGGGCTGCTCGTCACCCAACCCCCGGGCTACATGGCCCGGGTGGAGCCCGCCGGCCTGGACGCCACCCGTTTCGAAGCCCTCCTGGCCCAGGGCCGGCACGAGGCGGGAAGGGGGGATCACCACCGGGCGGCGGCCACGCTGCGACTCGGACTGTCCCTGTGGCGGGGCCCCGCCCTGGCCGATCTGGCCGACGCTCCCTTCGCCCGGGCCGAGGCCGCCCGGCTGGAGGAGACCCGCCTGGCTGCGCTGGAGGAGCGGATCGAGGCTGAGCTGGCGTGCGGGCGCCACGGGGAGCTGGTGGCCGAACTCGACTCCCTCACCCGAGCCCACCCGCTCCGGGAGCGGCTGTGGGCACAGCGCATGGTCGCCCTCTACCGATCCGGTCGCCAGGCCGACGCGCTGCGTGCCTACCAGGAGTTGCGCCACCTCCTCAACGAGGAGCTCGGGCTCGATCCGAGCGCCGCCGTGGCGCGGCTGGAAAGCGCCATCCTGCGCCGCGAGCCGGAGGTCGATTGGCCGCTGCCGGACCGGGTCGCACCACCTCCCCCCTCCGGCGCCCCCATCGAGGGGGTGGTCACCTTCCTCTTCACCGACCTGGTGGGATCCACCGGATGGTTGGAACGCCTGGGGGAGGACAGGGCCGAGGAGCTGCGCCACACCCACTTCTCCCTCCTGCGCCAAGCCGTGGCCGACGCCGGCGGCCAGGAGGTGAAGAACCTGGGGGATGGCCTCATGGTGGCTTTCGCCAGTCCCCTCGGTGCCCTGGGGTGTGCCCTCGCCGTGCAGCGGAGCATCGCCGCCCACAACCAGGCGCATCCCGAGCATCGCCTCGACCTGCGGGTGGGACTTCAGGCCGGGGAGGCCGTGCGGGCCGAGGACGACTTCTTCGGGACGGCCGTGGTCGTCGCCAAACGCCTCTGTGACCGGGCCGAAGGCGGCCAGATCCTGGCCGGCGAACTGGTGGCCGCTCTGGTCGGCTCCCGGGGCGACTTCCGGTTCCATTCCCTGGGACCACTGCTACTCAAGGGGCTGACCACGCCGGTACCGGCGGTGGCCGTGGACTGGCTGCGCCCGGAGGACGCGCCGGCGGACCACCAGGAGGAGGCGGGTTCTCCGATTCCCCCGCCGCGTTACCTCACGGGGACGGGGCGGGTTTTCGTGGGCCGGTATGACGAGCTGGATCGTCTGCGGGTGGCCTGGAAGGAGGCCGGGGCCGGCCGGCGCCGGGTGGTGATGGTGGGGGGCGAGCCGGGAGTGGGCAAGACCCGCCTGGCGGCCGTCTTTTCTGAAGAGCTGCACGCCAACGGGGCGATCGTGCTCGCCGGCCGCTGTGACGAGGAGCTGGCGGTTCCCTATCAGCCCGTGGTCGAGGCCCTCCGCCACCTGGTCGACCACACGCCGGACTCCGACCTGGTCGCCCGCCTGGGTCGCTTCGGCGGCGAGCTCGTCCGTCTCCTTCCCGATCTGGGACCACGGGCCCCTGCACTCCCCGCCCCGATGCGCTCCGATCCGGAGACCGAGCGCTACCGCCTCTTCGACGCCGTGGCTGCGTGGCTCAGCGCCGTATCCGCCGACCAGCCGCTGCTTCTCGTTTTCGACGATCTGCAATGGGCGGCCACCCCCACGCTCCTGCTGCTCCGCCACGTGGTCCGCTCGCCGGCGCCCATGCGCCTCCTCGTGCTCGGCACCTATCGCGACACCGAGCTCCGACCCGGCCATCCCCTCGTCGACCTGCTGGCCGACCTCCGCCGGGACGAGGTGGTGGAGCGCCTCCCTCTGTCCGGGCTCGATGAAACCGAGGTCCTGGCCGTGGTGGAGCAGGCCGCCGGCCACCACCTCGACGAGGAGGAACAGGCGCTGGCCCGGACCATTCACGGCGAGACCGAAGGCAATCCGTTCTTCGTCTGGGAGATCGTCCGTCACCTGGCCGAGACGGGCGCCGTCGTCCGTCGCCAGGGACGATGGGTGGTGGAGCGATCCGGCCTGGGTCTTCCCGAGGGGATCCGCGACGTGGTGGGGCGCCGCCTCACCCGCCTCTCCGAGGCCGCCAACCAGGTGCTGAGCACGGCAGCCGTGGTCGGAGCCGACTTCGAGGTCGGGGTCCTGCGCGCCGTATGCGAGCTCGACGAAGGAGAGCTCGTCGTCGCCCTCGACGAAGCGTCAGGAGCCCGCCTGGTGCAGGAGACCGGCGCCGGCACCTACCACTTCGTGCATGCCCTGGTCCGCTCCGCCCTCTACGACCGGCTCTCCGCCACCAGGCGGGCCGGGCTCCATCTGCGAATCGTCGATGCCTACGAGGAAGGGGGCGGAGAAGATGCCGCCCGTCTCGCCCAGCACCTCGTCGCCTGCGCTCCTGCGGGCGGGAGCACCCGGACGGCCCGGGCCTGCCTGGCGGCCGGGGACCGGGCGCTGTCGGTGCTGGCCGACGCCGATGCGCAGGGCTGGTACTCACATGCCCTGGGGTTCATGACCGGCGAGCACGACCCCGGCCTCCGCATCGATCTGCTCACCGGTCTGGGCGAAGCGCAGCGCCGCACCGCCGACGGCGATTTCCGCCAGACGCTGCTCGACGCATGCCGCATGGCCGTCGACCACGGGGACGCCCCCCGCCTGGTGCGGGCCGTACTGGCCAACAGCCGTGGGTTCGCCAGCGTCGTCGGTCACGTCGATGACGAGCGCCTCGAACTGATCGCCACCGCCCTCCACCTCCTCGGGCCGGCGCCGACCGGGGAGCGGGCGGAACTGCTCGCCCTCCAGGCTGCCGAGCTCCATTTCGTTGGGGACCATGAGCACCGGCTGCGGGTGGCCGTCGAGGCCACCACCATCGCCGCCGGCCTCGGCGACGTCACCGTCCGGGCCCGGGTCGGCATCCGCTGCCATTACGCCACCCAGGTCCCGGACCGGATCCGCGCTCAAGTCGCCGAAGCCGAGGACGTCGTCGGTCTGGCCGACCGCAGCGGAGACCCGCAACTGCGCGCGCTGTCCCGTGTGATGGCAGTGTCCACGTTGTTCCTCACCGGCGATCTTTCCGAGGCGGGACTCCGGGCGGCAGAGGCCGTGGTCATCGCCGACGAAACCGGCCAACCCGAGCTGCGCGGCCTCACGAGGGTGATCCAAGCGGGCGTCACCGACGCCCTCGGGGAGCACGGCGAAGCCAAGCTCCAGAGCCAGGTGGGCCTCGAGTTCGGCCAGCAGGCGGGCGTTCCCGACGCCATGATGTTCTATGCCGGCCAGATGTTCCTCCATTGGTTGTTCGAGGGGGGGACCGAGACGGCCGTCGCCGTCGCCACCCAGGGCGCGGCCGAGTACCCGAGGATGGTGGTCTGGGAGGCCGGGCGGCAGTTCGGGCTGGCTCTCTCCGGCCGCACGGCCGAGCTGGCCAACTCCGTCGCCCGCCTTCCCGTTGTCCTGGCCACGGTTCCGGTCGACTTGTTCTGGGTGTCCTGCCACTCCTTGTTCGCCTTCGCCCTGGGCTTCGGGGTGGCGGACCCCGAGGTGGCCACCGCCATCTACGAGCGCCTCCTGCCCTACCGATCCCTCCACGCCGCCTACTCCATCGCCTACGTGGCGCCGGTGGAGTCGGCGCTCGCCATCGCCGCCCGGGTGATGGGCGACACCGACGCGGCCCTGGCGCACCACGAGGCGGCGACCGTCGTCCTCCAAGGCTGCGGCGCGGCGCGCGCCAAGGCCCTCAACGGCTACCAGCAGGCCGTGACTCTCCTCGACCGGGACGCCCCCGGCGACCGCCGGCGGGCGATCGCGATGGCGGAGAAGACCCTGGACTACTGCCGGTCCAAGGGCTATGCCACCTTTGTGGGGAAAACCGAGGAGCTCCTCACCACCATCCTCTGAGCTCAGCCGCAATGGGGACAGGTGTCGTCCAGCAGAGCGATGCGGGAGACCAGTCGAGCTATCGAATCAGACGCGGTTGTCAGCGCCGGCGGGAAGACTGACCCGGATCGCCGCCCCCATCCCGATCAGGCTGAGGCCGACGGTGACCAGCGGGGCGGAGGCGGTCGGGCCCGTCCGGGGCAGCGTCGCCGCCGGATCGGGGGTGGAAGGCACGGCCCGGAAGTGGGTCCCGAGGGCGTGACGGGCGACCGCCGCCCCCAACACCTTGCCGTCGTCCATGGAGTGGCGGTAGTGCAGTCCGCCCCAGATCCGGGCGTTGTCGACCTCGGATGTGACCTCGGAGAGGCTGGCGTAGGTCCGGCGCTCCTTCACCACGCTGGGGACGGTGGCCTTGTTGACGTCGAGCGTCACCTCGACCTGGTCGGTCCCGAAGAAGGTCCTCATCGCCTCGGTGATGGCACCCGACTCGAAGCCGTGGCCCGAGGGGTACTCCGGATGGTTGACGCTGAGCAGCGGCGTCCAGGTCGCATCGGGGGTCGTGGCGGCGTTGCCGTCGCCCTCGGCCCCCGGGATGGCGGTGCGGGGGCGCCACGCCCGGTAGTGGTACTTGGCCTCGAACCCGGCGATGCCGGCGTCGGACGCCGCGGTGTACGTCATGGCCAGGAAGCGGGCGGTGTCCCGCACACTCAGGTTTCTGCTGGTGGCGATCTCGGTCAGGTTGCGATGCCATTGCGCGTAGGCGTGCTCGGACCAGAAGTAGACGACGTCGGTCTGTTCGGCGGTCCGCACCGCACTGTCCTTGCGGCCCAGGGTCTTCACTTCCTCGAAGTCGGTGGCCCACCGCTCGGAGGTGAGCGGGGGCGGGCCCGCCGGCCGGAACTGCGCCGGGTCGGTGAACGTGTAGGGCACGACCTGCGCCGTCTTCATGTCGGCCGGCTCGGTGCCGCATCCACCCTCGGGCAAGAACTCGCCCGCCGGCGGCGGATTGGCGCTGCAGACGTAGGCGGCGGTGTTGGAGAAGTTGTCGTTCTGGCGGGCGGCCAGCATGCCGGCGGCGGTGGCCTCGCCCACGGCCACGCCGTCCTTCTTGGCCCGGCCCTCGGGGATGGCCGCCAGGTAGGCGGTGTACTTCTCGTCGAGGTACGGATATTGGGACGGCGCCACCCGCCCTCGGGCGCTGCGGTAGGCGGCGGTGGCCACCGCCGCCCGGACGTCGGCGCCGTCGGGGGCGTCGAGGGTGGTCTGGAACGGCTCGAACCCGCCTTCGATCGCCATCACCGCGTCGTAGACGGCCAGCTGGACGAGGGTGTGCAGTATGAAGGCACTGACCGGGGTGCGCGGTTCGGCGGCGCTGTGGATCGCCGGCTGGACGATCCGGGACCATTCCGTCACGACGTTCGGCGCCGGCGCCGCCTGCGCCAGAACACCGGCGCTCGACGTGGCCACCAGACTGCCGAACGCCGCCAGGAGAACGACTCTGCCCACCCGCATTCGTTTCTCCCCTCTGTGAGCCCCGCCTGGCACAGTGTCGTCACTATCGCCCGCCCTGGGCGGCTGTCAACGGGGGGCGATGATTTCACGCCGCCCGTAACGACAACACCGGCATGAGCGCATTCGATCGTGACCGGCTCGAACGGCTGGGGAGGTGATGGCGTCGCCCGTCGAGCGCGGAGCCGGCATGTTGCGCGGCATCGCCACGACTTCGGGGCCGGCGACGGGCGTCGGCGCCTCGTCGGTGATGAACATGAACCAGGAGGGCCTGGGCGACTACCAGATGCGCAGCGAGGTCATCGCCTTCGAGGCCGGCCGGAAACTATCGAGAACCTGGAGAAGGCGGGCGGGCACGCCCTGAGCCCGGGAACCCGGGTCAGCTGATCTCGAACAGCGACATCATGCCGGCGGCGATGTGGTCGGCGACATGGCAGTGGAACAGCCACGTGCCGGGACTGTCGGGCGTCATGTCGGCCACCACCATGGAGGCGGGCAGGAGCGAGACCACGTCGGTGCGCATCCCCATGGTGGTCACCACGTTGCCGTGCCAGTGGGGGGTGTGGAGGTCGACCTCGGTGCCCATGCCCATGAGGTACCAGCGCACCTTCTCACCCCGCTTGACGTCGAGACCGGGGAGGTTGCCGTAGACGTAGCCGTTCATGGCGTGCATGAGGTTGCTCTCGCCGAAGTCCTCGTCGTCGGTCGTGACCGACGCCGGGTCGCCGGCGTACTTCTCGATGTTGCGGTCCAGCCACGGGCTCGAGTTCTCGTCGTCCACCATGAAGTCGACGACGAGCTCGCGGTCGACGTCGGACGGTGAGCCGTCAGCCCGGGCCATTCCCTTGCGGGTCACGATGATCGGGCCCATGAGCCCGGCGTACACGTCGCCGATCTCGTCGGAGTGGGAGTGGTACATCCACATCACCGAGCTGGGGTCGTGCGGCCCGGGGCCGGCCCGTTCCGGGACCTTCCAGTGGTAGGTGTGGGTCCCGCCCTCGGGGACGGCGTCGTCGGCCTTGTCCGCCTCCGAGGTGCCGTCGGCGTAGGGGGCCCCCTCGGAGTCCTTGTCGTAGAGGACGCCGTGGGGGTGCATGCTGGCGGGGAAGGGCGTGTTGTTGCGGAACACGACCTCGATCGTGTCGCCCACCTCAGCCTGGATGACCGGCCCGAGCATCCCCAGGTGCTCCCACTCGTCGGGTCGAGGCTCCAACTCCTTGAACGACTCGTCGGTGTACTCCCGGTAGATCGACTTGAGGTACACCCGGCCGATCCGGTCGGGACCGTTGGCCACGAAGACGTTCTCGTCCTCGCCGAAGTCCTCCCCCGTCACCAGGTTCTTGCCGGCGGGCGCGTAGTCCCACTCCACCTGGTCGGCGGCGATGAAGTACCGCCGGACCGTTCCGCCCTCGTCGGCAGAGGCGGCGGCCGGTACGGCGGCGTCCACTTCGTAGTGCTTCGAACCACCCGGGCCTGCGCTACAGCCCACCAGGATGACCATCGCCACCAATCCCGGCCGCGATCTCATGGCCCCGCCCCCCTTATGTCCGCCTAACGGCGAGCCTAACCCACCCCTGTCGTTCTTCGGAAGCCCGACCTTAAATTCGGGCGGAGGGCTGGCTCCGGCCTGCGTCTCGCGGTGCCTCCTCCTCGCTGACGCGCTTGGTATAAATGAGGACGGTTTCGGTGATAAGTGCGGCAGCCAGGACGAGCCCAAGGACGGGGTCTTTGCCCCGGGCCGCATGTCGGCTGCGCCCGTCGACCGCAGAAGGGGGGTTCCGATGCCGAGAGAAGCGCTGCTGGCCCGAACGCTGGTTGAGCTCGCCGACAGTCTCGTTGACGATTTCGACGTCGTAGAACTGCTGACCCTGCTGGCCGACCGGTGCGTCGAGGTCCTCGATGTGGACGCCGCTGGGCTGATGCTCGCGGCCCCGGAAGGGGACCTGCGCGTGGTGGCATCCTCGAGCGAGGGAATGCGGCTGGTCGAGCTGTTCGAGCTCCAAGCCCAGGAAGGCCCCTGCCCGGACTGCTACCGCACCGGCGAGCCCGCTATGAGTCAGAACCTGGCCACGGCCGAGGCGCCATGGCCCCGGTTCGGGCCCGTCGCCCTCGAGGCCGGCTTCAAGTCGGTACACGCGCTGCCCATGCGCCTGCGGGGCGTGACCATCGGCGCCCTCAACCTGTTCCGGGCCGACGAAGGTGTGCTGCACGAAGCCGACGTGGTCGCCGGCCAGGCGTTGGCCGATGTCGCCACCATCGCCATCCTGCAGCACCGCGCCGCCATCCAGGCCCACATCGTGGTCGACCAGCTCAACCACGCCCTCAACAGCCGCATCCTGATCGAACAGGCCAAGGGCGTGCTCGCCGAACGGTCCGGGCTCAGCATGGAGGACGCCTTCTCGTGGCTGCGCTCCCACGCCCGGGCCCACAACCTTCTGCTTCTCGACGTCGCTCAGTCCGTCATCGACGGAACACTGGCACCTGACGCCCCGCGCCCGAAGGCCCGGCCATGACGGCCGGGCCCTCTTGGGGTGGATGAGCTGACGGGTGCGGATGAGGCGTTAGGACGCCTTCTGCGGCCGGCGGCCCATGCGCCGGAAGGGAGCCCTCCGACCACGAGCAGGATGGCGATCCCGACGAACCACCCGATGGGCGAACCCGTGCGGGGCAGCTCCACGACGACGCCGAGGACGGTCGGCGTGACGCTGAGCGGGACGATGGCGGCCGGGACGACGACGGCCACGAACGTGACGTCATTGTCTTCAACGACGCGGTTGGCCTCGTCGACCGCGCTCACGATGGCCTCGTTCTGGGCGTCGCCACCCGCGGCCACCTGGTAGGTGCAGGTGAACGACTTGCCGACCGCCAATGACGAACCCACGCCCTGGGCACAGGAACTGGCGAAGGCGGAGTAGAGCGAGTCCGACAGGCCGGTGATGGTCAGGGGAACCTCGCCGTTGTTGGTGACGACCAGCGTGTAGGTCAGATTGCCCAGGGTGTGGACGATCAGCGCGTCCCCGACGGTGGCGTGGTCGCCGCCGTTCACCTTCTTGTCCAGGTCGATCCCGTTGGGCTTGGCGGCGTTGGTGAACGCCACTGTCTCGCCGTCGGGGTCGATGACCACGCTGGCCGTTCGACCACTGGTGTCGCCGGCGCCGATGTTGTAGGTCGTCGTCCACCACGCTGACATGGCGGGATCCGTCTCGGTGACCACGCAGGTCGCCTCGAGCGGGATGTCATCGAAGGTCATCGGGTCGTCGCCGGCCATGAGCTAGAAGCTCTCGTCGTTGTCTGTGCCGGGGCAGTCGACCGTGAAGTCGAACTTGTCGCCCACCTTGCCGCCCACCACCGTCTTGGAGACGGTCAGAGGACCACAGTTGGCCACGTGCTGGGGGACGGGGGCGATGAAGTCCTTGAGCTCAAGGCCAGATACAGGAACGTGTCGCCGCCGTCCCCCTCCGCGGTGGCGATGTAGACATTGGTGAGCTCGCCCTTGTTCTGGATCGAAGCATCGTCGACCTTGGGGCAGAGATCGTCTTCTTTGGCGCTCTTGTAGGAGTCGTCACCGCTTCCCTCGGGAAGGTCCGGGTGCGCGGGGCCGGCGTTGTCGTCCAGCTCCGAGTCCGTGCCGTCGAACGGGCTTCCGGCCAGGCTGGTGTCGGCGTTGGCTGGGCTGACCGTCGCCAGGCCGGCGAAGCTGGCTACGAGAGCGACGATGACGATGAGCGCGCCGACGGGACGACAGAACGGGCGCGACGAGTTACGACGAAGAATTGAAAAGGACACCACGGCCTCCTGGGGAGAACCGCTGACGCTGACGGTATTGCGAGCGTTCTGCGGGTTGTCGCGAACGCTTGGTCCGGGCGCCCTCTGAAGCGAGGCTACCACCCCTCGCCGCGGGCCCATTACGGGAAGGCCGCACGATGGGCTCGGCTCTGCCCGTACGCAGCGACGGTTTGCCCGCTTTACATCCCGGAACCGGGAGTGACCGGTTGGGCTACCCGTGTACCGTAAGCAACAGCACGACGACATCCCCAACGTGTCGGACCAGGCCTTCGGCTGGTCCCGGGAGCGATGCTCCAGCCCCTGGCAGCGCGTCGAACCGACGCTGTCTCTAGGGAGTTGGACGTGGTTGCTTCCCTTCCGTTGCCCGATGTCACCGCCCGAGACCAGAACGTGGTCTGGCTCGAGGGCGAGCACGACATCGCCACGGTTTCCGACCTGGCCGCCACGCTGGCGAAAGCAACCTCGGCCGATGACGGCGACCTGATCGTCGATCTGAGCGGGGTGACGTTCATCAGCAGCGCCACCGTCGATCTGCTGGTCACCCATTGGAACTCCCTGCGGCGGCCGTCTCGAACCTTGACGCGCCGCTCCCCGTCGAAGTTCACCCGGCGCGTCCTCGACATCTGTGGACTCACCCGCCTCATCGAGCCCCAAATCGGATGAACCCGGCTCAAGTTTTCATTTGGGGCGTCGAAGTTCGAGGTGGGAACAAATGACCGGCGACCGCCCGTCAGCCGACAAGCCGCTGAAAGGCCCGATGAGAGACGCCGATGCGAGCCGCCAGGTGCTCGAGCGACGTCTGGGCCAGCAAATGGCGTTGGCCCGGTTCGGTCAGCACGCGCTGACGGCCACGGAGCGCGAGCCACTCATGGCCGAAGCCGCCGCCCTTGTCCACCAGGCGCTGCCGCCCCCCGCGCCGCGCGCCTTCACGCCCCACGCCGTCGCCGACGAGGCCGACGTCGCCTTCGCCCAATCGGTGGCCGACATGTTGGAAGCGGTGGGCGACAAGCTGCGCGCCGACGAGGCGAGTCGGCAGAACGCCCTGCATGACCCCCTGACCGGGCTCGCCAACCGTGTGCTCATCCTTGACCACCTCCAACTCGCCCTGGCCCGGGCCCACCGGGGCTCCACCCTGGCGGCGGTCATCTTCTTCGACCTCGACGACTTCAAGCAGGTCAATGACACCTACGGCCACGCCGCCGGCGACGAGCTCCTGGTGCGGGTCACCGACCGGCTCCGCTCCAAGGTCAGGCCGGCGGACACGCTGGGCCGCTGGGGCGGCGACGAGTTCGTGGTGATCTGCGAAGACCTCGTCGACATCTCCGATTCGTCCGCCATCGCGGAGCGCATCGCCACCGCCTTCGAGCTCCCCTTCCTCATCCATTCCACCGAGCTCCGTGTCACCGCCAGTATCGGTATCGCCGTGTCGGAGGGGGCCGGCGAGCCCCCCGCCGCGCTCATCCATGCCGCTGACTCCGCCATGTACCGCGCCAAACGGGAACATTCGGCGGGCGGTGGGAACGGGAATGGACGGAAGACAGTCGCCTTGCCGACCCGATTGTGGCGCCCCAAGCTGGACGGGCTCACCGATCGCCTCCTGGGCGTGCTCACTGACCTGGAGGTGGAGGACCCGGCCTCGGTACCACCGCCCGGCTGTTAGTCTCGAGTTGTCCGCGGGCTGTCTGCCTGCGAGAACGCGCTGCTCGAGACCCCGGTCGCGCATCCAACGATGTGGATGCCGGAGGTCCGAGATGCGAGACGTTCAGAGGATTTCGGGCCGGCATGCATCCAATTCAGCCCGCTCTGGGCCGCCGCCGGAGCCGCCGGTCAAGCCCGCCGCCCCCGCCCCTCCTCCCAAATGGCGGGCCATGGTCCTGGTGCTGCTGGTGGCCGGCTCCTTCGCACTCTTCGCCCGGCCGTCGTCCCCGTCAGCCAAGAAGCTCACCTACTCCGCCCTTCGGGAGGCGGTCCGGACGGGTCGGGTGGACACGGCCTCCATCGATGTCGACGGGCGGGTGAGCGGTGACCTGAAGAAGGGTGGCCGCTACACCTCCCAGATCCCGATCGCCCTGCGCGACGACGAGCTCGCCCCCCTGCTGGAGCAGCACGGCGTGGAGATCCGCGGCGTCGGCCCCCACACCTCGTTCCTCTCCGTGCTTCTGAGCCTGCTGCCCATCTTCCTCATCATCGGTGTTTTCCTCTGGATGGGACGCCGCACCGGCCGCCAGCTGGCCTCCGGCCTCGGCGGGATCGGCAAATCCCGGGCCAAGGTGTACGACGCCCAGAAGCCCTCGACCCGCTTCAGCGACATCGCCGGCTACGAAGGCGTCAAGCGCGAGGTGAGCGAGGTCGTCGATTTCCTCAAGTACCCGGACCGGTACTCCCGGGCCGGGGCCATCGGCCCCCGGGGCGTGCTCATGGTCGGGCCGCCGGGGACGGGCAAGACCCTCCTGGCCCGGGCGGTGGCGGGCGAGGCGGGCGTGGATTTCCTCTCAGTCACCGGGTCCAGCTTCGTGGAGATGTTCGTGGGAGTGGGCGCCTCCCGGGTCCGGGACCTGTTCACCGACGCCCGGAAGCGGGCGCCCTCGATCGTCTTCATCGACGAGGTCGACGCCATCGGCCAGCGCCGGGGCGCCTTGTTCTCCAACGACGAGCGGGAGCAGACCCTCAACCAGCTGCTGGCCGAGCTGGACGGCTTCGACCCGACCACGGGCGTGGTGGTCATGGCCGCCACCAACCGGCCCGAGGTCCTCGACCCCGCCCTGCTGCGGCCCGGACGCTTCGACCGCCAGGTCGAGATCCCGCTGCCCAAGCAGGTGGAGCGGGCCGCCATCCTCGACGTCCACGCCAAGGGCAAGCAGCTCGGTCCGGACGTCGATCTCGACGTCGTGGCCCGGGGCACGCCGGGATTCTCGGGCGCCGACCTCGCCAACCTCGTCAACGAGGCGGCCATCGTCGCCGTTCGGGCGGCACGGGACGTGATCAGCGCCGACGACTTCTCGGAGGCACGGGACCGGATCATCCTCGGACGCCGGGACGCGGTCAACGCCCTGCTTCCCGCCGAGAAGCACGCCGTCGCCGTCCACGAGGCCGGCCACGCCCTCGTCGCCGCCCTCTCCGAGCATGCCGACCCGGTGGCCAAGGTCACGATCCTGCCCGCCGGCCGGGCCCTGGGCGTGACCGAGCAGCTCCCGGTCGACGAGCGTCACCTCTACGCCGAGAGTTACCTGGTCGACTCCCTGGCCGTGCGTATGGGGGGGCGAGCGGCCGAGCTGATCGTCATCGGCGAAGCGTCCACCGGCGCCTCCAACGACCTGGCGGGCGCCACCGAGCTCGCCACCCGCATGGTGCGCGACTTCGGCATGAGCCCGGTGCTCGGCCCGGTGGGCTTCTCCGCCGGGTCGCCCCTGTACCTCGGGACCGAGGAGGTGCGCAGCCGGCCCTACGCCGAGGCCACCCAGCGGGTGATCGACGAGGAGGTGGCCCGCCTGCTGCGCGAGGCCGAGGAGCGCGCCCTCCGGCTCCTGCGCGAACGCCGTGACGGTCTCGACCGGCTCGTGGAGGTCCTTCTCGAGCGCGAGACGGTCGACGGCGACGACGTCGACGCCGCCCTCCGGTCACCGACGCCGCCGGCCCGACCGGCCCTGACCCCGACGGGGGGGTGACCCGTGTCGGGGATCGCCATCATCACCGAAGCGTGCATCGACGTGAAGGACCGTGCCTGTGTCGATGTCTGTCCCGTGCAGTGCATCTACGAATTCGACGCCACCAACAACGTCCTCTTCTCCGAGGTCCAGGCGGGCGATGGCGTCATCGAAAACAGCCATGCGCCGAACCCGGAGGCCATCGAGGTTTTCTGGGACAGCATGCTGTATGTGAACACCGAAGAGTGCACCTCGTGTACGGCGTGCTATCAGCCTGATGTGTGCCCGGTGGGGGCCATCTATTCCGAAGAGGTCGTCCCGGACGGGAACGGAAAGAAGGCCTACAACGCCACCGACGGCAACAAGGGCCATGACCACACGTTCTTCATCGCCCACAACCAGGCCGTCTTCGCCGACTGAGGGGATTTCCACCATGAGCCTGCCGAGCGAGGTCTCCGGCCACCACACGATCTGGGTCGAAGTGCCCGACGGCCGCACCGTGGCGGTCCGCTACGCCATGGACGCCGGCCGCATCGTCTGCTTCGGCGACGATGGTCTCAGCGGGGTCGCCAACGGCGCACGGCTCACCGCCGGCGTCCGGGGCCTGGCCTCCGGTCCCCCCGAGGCCAACTTCTGGGTCCGGCTGCAGGAGCTTCGTCCCGACGAGGTTTCCGTCGCCCTGCTCTCCGACGTTGTCGGCCACCGGCCCCTCGGGCGGGACGCGGACGAAAGTCTCCGCAACCTGGAAGCGATGCGCAGTTCCCGCCGGCTGGTCGCTCTCGAAGGCTGAACCCAGACGACGCTCGCCGGGGCGCCGGCACATTTGCACCATGGGCGTGAACCGGTGCGTCGTCAGGGGCCGACAGGAGGGGTGTGACCACCACACCGGGGGACGGCAGGACCGACGAGGAACTACTCGCCGCCGTCGTGGCCGGCGACCGGTTCGCCCTGCGGATCCTCTACGACCGACACGCCCCCTGGCTCGTGCTACGACTCTCCCGCCGCTGCGGGGACCCCGCCGTCGTCGACCAGGCGGTGCAGGACACCTTCCTCGCCGTGTGGCGCAAGCCGGACCGCTACCAGCACGACGGCGCCGTGGCCGCCTGGATCTGGGGCATCGGGATCCGGCGCCTCATCGACCAGCTGCGCCGCCGGCCCGCCGACACCTGGCCCGCCCTTCGGGACGAGGCGCAGGTCTCCGCCGAGGACCAGGTCCTGCTCGGCGTCGAGCACGGTGATCTGGCCGGCGTCCTCCACGGCCTGTCCCCCGAGCTGCGGGCCGTCGTTCAGGCCACGGCGCTCGACGGCCTCACCACCCGGGAAGCGGGCCGCCTGCTCGGGATCCCGGCGGGCACGGTCAAGACACGCATGTCCCGGGCCCGCACCCAGATGAGAGAGGCACTCGCATGACCTGGCACGCTGACCCCGACACCCTGCACCGCTACGCCGAGGGGTGCATCGCGCCGGTCCAGGCCTCATCCGTGGAGGCGCACCTGTTGGCCTGTGAGGCTTGCCGTTCGTCCCTGGCAGCCGGGGCCGACCGGGCCCGCCTCGACGCCGTGTGGAACGAGATCACCGCGGTCGCCGACGCGCCCGTCCTCGGCGCCATGGAGCGCCTGCTCGGCTACCTCGGCGTCCCCGAGCACGTCGGGCGTCTCCTGGCTGCCACCCCCGCCCTCAGGCTGTCCTGGCTCTCAGCGGTGATCGTGAGCCTTGCCTTCGCGGTGAGCGCCGCCCGCCGCGGCGACGGCGACGTCGGGCAGCTCCTGTTCCTCGTCCTGGCACCCCTCCTGCCCCTGGCCGGCGTGGCCGCCTCCTTCGGGCCCGGAATCGACCCCCTCCACGAAGTGGCACTGGCCGCCCCGTTGCGCAGCCTCGACCTGCTCCTGGTGCGGGCCACGGCCGTGCTCGCCACCACCACCTTCCTGGCCGGGGTCGCCGCCGCCACCGTTCCCCACGCCGACTGGCAGATGGCCGCCTGGCTCCTTCCCGCCTTCGGTCTCACCGCCGGTTCCCTGGCGCTGTCCACCTGGGTGACACCCTGGAAGGCGGCGGCCGCACTGGCCTCCATCTGGGTGAGCGCCGCCGCCTTCGGGCTCCGGATGGCAGCCGGCGTCCCGCCGGGCGGGCCGCTGGTAGAGCGCTTCGTCGCCTTCCGCCCCTCCGGTCAGTTGGCGCTGGCCGCCTTCACCGTCGCCGCCGTCGTCATCGTCGCCCTCCGGCGCGACGCCCTCGAGATCGGGAGAACCCCATGACCGCCCCCACCGTGCAGATCGACGGCTTGACCAAGTCCTACGGAGCCTTCCGGGCGCTCTCCGGCGTGTCGTTCAGCACCGGCACCGGTGTCATCGGCCTGCTCGGCCCCAACGGGGCGGGCAAGACGACCCTGCTGCGCATCGCCGCCACCGTCATCGCGCCCGAGGCGGGCCGGCTGCGGCTCCTCGGCTTCGACCCCGCCCGGCCCGACGACCGTCTGGCGCTGCGCCGCCGCCTCGGCTACCTGCCTCAGGAGCCCGGCTTCTACGGCCATTTCAGCGCCTTCGACTTCGTCGACTACGTCGCCATCCTCAAAGAGATGACCGACCGCCGGCCCCGCCACGACGAGGTGCGCCGGGTCCTGGCCGCGGCGGGCCTCGAAGACCAGTCGGGCAAGAAGATCAAGAAGCTCTCCGGAGGGATGCGGCGCCGGCTGGGCCTGGCCCAGGCTCTGCTGGGCAAACCCGACCTTCTCATCCTCGACGAACCGACCGCCGGGCTCGACCCCGAGCAGCGGCTCCGCTTCCGGGAGCTCGTCTCCGGGATCGGTGAGCACCGCACCGTGCTGCTGTCCACCCACCAGACGGAAGATGTCGCCACGTTGTGTCACCGGGTGGTGGTGCTCACCGGCGGCGAGGTGCGCTTCGACGGGTCCGTCCCCGCCCTGGCCGACCTGGCCCGGGGCCGGGTCTGGATCTCTGGAGGCCGGGAGCCGGGCGCCCGCCTGGCCTGGCGCACGGGCGACGGGCACACCCGCAACATCGGGGAGCCACCGGCCGGCGCCGACCTGGCCGAACCCACCATCGAGGACGCCTACCTCCTCCTCGCCGGCGAGCAGCCCGCCGAGATGGCAGCCTGACATGCCCGCCGCCGCGGTCATCCCCGCCGACCCCCGCCCCGCCACCACCGATGGCGCATCGCCCACCCCCCCGCCCGGCACCCCCGCCCGCCGCGCCCTCGCCCTCGCCTG
>JBIOYN010000284.1:0-2356 GCA_044870155.1 Acidimicrobiia bacterium
GCTCGTAGGCCGGAAGCGAGTCGGCGTCCACCTGGCCGGGGCGCAGCTCGGCACTCGGGGGCTTGTCGATCACCGTCTGGGGGATCATCTCGCGTTGGCGGTTGCGCCAGTTGGCGAGCCGGTATACCAGCGTCTTGTCGACGTCCTTGATGACGGCGAACCCCCCGGCCATGTCCCCGTAGAGCGTGGAGTAGCCCGTGGCCATCTCCGATTTGTTGCCGGTGGTGAGGACCATGGAGCCGAACTTGTTGGAAAGCGTCATGAGGATGGTGCCCCGGATGCGGGCCTGCAGGTTCTCCTCGGCCAGGCCCTCCTCGGTGCCGGCGAAGGGCTCGGCCAGCATGTCGGTGAAGGCGGCGTGGGCCGGTTCGATGGGGATGGTGAGGGTGCGGATACCGAGGTTGGCGGCCAAGTCGGCGGCGTCGGTGAGACTTCCGGAGGATGAGTAGCGCGACGGCATGAGCACGCCCGTCACCCGCTCGGCACCCAGGGCGTCGACGGCCACGGCCGCCACCACCGACGAGTCGATGCCCCCGGACAGCCCGATGACCACCTCGGAGAAGCCGTTCTTGCCCACGTAGTCGCGGGTGCCGACCACGAGCGCCTCCCACACCTCCGCCTCGGAGCTGAGCGGCGTCTCCATGCGGAAAGCGAGCGGGCGATCGGCCTCACCGCGGGCGGCGGACACCTCGACCTCGGGCAGCCGGGGCGCCCGGGCCCGGCCCCGGGGGTCGAGCAGGCGCTTGCGGAAGATGGGGCGCACGTCGAGATCGAAGATGAGCAGGTCCTCGGCGAACTGGCGGGCCCGGGCCAGGAGGTGGCCGTTCTCGTCGTAGGCCAGGGAGCCGCCGTCGAAGACGAGCTCGTCCTGACCGCCCACCAGGTTGACGTAGACGATGGGGATGGAGGCATCGGCGGCCCGGGTGGCGAGCATGGTCTCCCGCTCCGGCAGCCGGCCTGCGTAGTAGGGCGAGGCGCTCAGGTTGACGGAGAGCTCGGCGCCCCCCGCCGACTGGGCGGCGATGGGGCCGGTGGGGCTCCAGGCGTCCTCACACACCGACACCGCCACCCGCACGCCGCCCACCACGAACAGGGGCCCGGGGTCGTCGCCGGGAGCGAAGTAGCGGGCCTCGTCGAACACGGCGTAGTTGGGGAGGAGGTGCTTGCGGTACACGCCCACCACCGTGCCCCGGGCGCACACGGCGGCGGCGTTGAACAGGTCGCGCCGGGCCTCGGGGAACCCGATGACGGCCACCGTGGTGCCGGTCCGGGCGGCGATCTTCTCCAGCGTCTCCGCCGCCTGGGCCACGAAGGCGGGCCGGAGCAGCAGGTCTTCGGGGGGGTAGCCGGTCACCGCCAGCTCGGGGAAGACGGCGAGGTCGGCACCGGCGGCCTCGGCCTCCTCGTAGGCGGCCAGGATCCGGGTGGCGTTGCCGGCCAGATCCCCCACGGTGGTGTTGATCTGGGCGGCGGCGATTCGCAGGCGGGGCACGTCCTCAAGGATAGAGGCGGGTTCGGGACCGGCTCCGACCCGTCCGCCGGCGGTGCTCCGGCGCGCGACACTGGCCCGGCGATGCCCGAGACCCTGCTCAAGGCACCCGAGGTGGCCGACGCCCTGGAGCGGGCGGCCGATCCCGGACGGGCCCGGCTCGTCCTCGCCCGCCTGGCCGAGGCCCAGCCCGAGCTGGCCGAGCGGTTGCCCGACGACCGCCTGCTGCTCTCGGCGGTGGTCGCCCTGGCCGGCGCCTCACGGTCCCTGTCGGAGGCCGCCGTCGCCGATCCCTCGCTCCTGGAGTGCGTGGCCGACCCCGCCGCCCTGGCCGGCGAGTGCCCGGCCGAGTGGTACTCGGCCATGGCCGTCCGGGCCCTGGCCGGCGCCGGCGACCCCGCCGGTGCCCTGCGGCGGTGGAAGCGCAAGGAACTGGCCCGCATCGCCGTCCGGGACCTGCTCAACCTGGCCGACCTGCCCGCCGTTGGACGCGAGCTCGCCGCCCTGGCCCAGGCCTGCCTGGAGGCAGCCGTCTCCCTGGTCGAGGGCCCGGTGCCCATGGCCGTGATCGGCATGGGGAAACTGGGGGGCCGGGAGCTCAACTACGCCAGCGATGTCGACGTGCTCTTCGTCCACGAGGGCGACGGCCCGGCCGCCGAGCGGGCGGCCCGCTCGGTGCTCGCCACCATGGCCGCCCCGGGCCCGCACGGGATCGTCTTCCGCACCGACGCCGCCCTGCGGCGGTGGAAGCGCAAGCAGCTGGCCCGCATCGCGGTGCGGGACCTGCTCAACCTGGCCGACCTGCCCGCCGTGGGCCGGGAGCTGGCCGCCCTGGCCCAGGCCTGCCTGGAGGCGGCCGTGTCGCTG
>JBIOYN010000285.1:0-8614 GCA_044870155.1 Acidimicrobiia bacterium
GTCGATCGCGACCACCTCAGAATTTCTTGTAGGGCAGGAACTTGCCGGTGTAGACGACCTGGACTCGGTCGCCCTTGGGGTCCTCGACCCGGCGGATGTCCATGTCGAAGTCGATGGCGCTCATGATCCCGTCGCCGAACATCTCGTGGATGACGGCCTTGATGGTCGTGCCGTAGACCTGGGTGATCTCGTGGAAGCGGTAGATCAGCGGGTCGACGGGCACGGTGTCGTCGAGTGAACCCTTGGTGGGGATCTGCTGGAGGGCCTGGGCCACCTCCGACTCCAGTGCGCCGAGGTCCAGGAAGCAGGCCAGCGCCTCCGCCTCGTTGGCATCCATGGTGGCCTGACCCATGATTGCCGCCGTCGTCCAGATGACGTGGCGGCCGACCTTGTCGGCCATCGCCTGGAACGTCACGCCCCGGGCCTGCTTGGCCTCGAGGATGACCTTGGTGCACTCCTTGCGGTCCATGTCCCCTCCCTGGCTCGGAGCCTGGTGGAGGGGAGTCTATGGAACGCCCTTTGAGGCCTACCGCTCCGCTCCCAGGACGGCAGGGAGATCGCGCCCCTAAACTCGGACGAGCGGAAGGCGGAGCGGCATGGTCCCCGAGGTTGAAGAGCAGCCGGAGGTTGCGGTCCTGACCACCCCGCGAAAGGGTGCCGTGATCGATCTCCGGGAGCAGCGTGGGGCCCTGACCGAGAGGGTGCCGTCAGGCCCTGGCCCGCTGGGTGAGCTGCTCAAGGCGCTGTTGCGAGCCGTCTCGCTGTCGGATTTGGCTGCCGCCGTGGTCGCCTACGGCACGGCGGCGGCTGAGGCCCGCTGGGCCCGCGTCGTGCTCCTCGACGACGAAGGGGGTATTGCGGTCTCGCTCCTCGGTGGTCAGGCCGTCCCCTCCCGCCGCCTCGAGGCGACTGGTTTCGAGGTGCGATGTCCCTGGGTCGACGCCGTTCGGGAGGGCACCACGCTGGTGTTCCCCTCCACCGACGACGTACGGCGTGCCTACCCGGGGATGACCGAGGCCGACTCGCTACCGAGCGAGGGGGCCGTCATCACCATCCCGATCGGCCCACCGGGACGCTGCTGTGGAGCGGTGACCTTCGGGTTCGATGACCCGGGCCCCATCTCCGATCCGGTGCTGGCCACCGTCTCCGAGGTCGCTTCCCTGGCCGGCGCGGCCGCGCCGCGGGCCGCCATCTATGAAGCCGAGTACCGGGCGGCCGAGTTGCTCCAGCAGGCCTACCTGCCCGGTCGCCTGCCGGACGTGGCCGGTGTCACCTTCGCCTCCCGCTGCCTCTCGGCCAGCGGGGCGTGGGGGGTGGCCGGCGACTGGTACGACGCCCTTGCGCTCCCGGGGCCCTACGTGGGGCTGGTCATGGGCGACGTGGCCGGTCACGGGATCCCGGCGTCAACCGTCATGGCCGCTCTCCGGGGTGCGGTCCGGGCCTTCGCCACCGTCGAAGCTTCGCCCGCCGCCATACTCGCCCGAATGAACAACTACATGGCCGTGTTCAAGCCGGACGCTTTCGCCACGCTCTTCGTCGCCATCTTCGACCCTGCCACCGGACAGCTGCGCCACGCCCGTGCCGGGCACCCCCCGGCCCTCCTGCTCGGTCCCGACGGGTCGGCCCACCTGCTCGATGAGCCGGCCGGGCCACCGCTCGGCCTGCCCGGGATGACCTACGGCGAAGGCGACCAGCCCTTCCCGCCGGGGAGCACTCTGGTCATCTACACCGACGGGCTCATCGAGCGCCAGGACCGGGACATCGACCTGTCCATGGCCGAACTCGTCCGGACGGCCTCGAACCACCACCGGGGCGGGCCCGAGAACCTCTGCGACGGCCTGGTGGAGCTGCTGGCCGGGGCCGAGCTGTTCGATGACGCCACGCTGCTGGTGGCGACCCGGGACGGCGCCGCCGGCGACGGCCCGCCGGCGTCTTGACCGTCCCCGGTCCCAACGACACCCCGGAACGACGCCACTACACCCTCGTCCCCGACCGCTCCGCCATCCTGATCGAGGTGACCACCAGCCTCGGGCCGGTCACCTTCGGCGCCGTCGGTCTGGAGGGCTTCATCGGAGCGGTGGTGGAGAGCGGCGCGGTGGCGGTCGATCCTGGGCCCACCGCCCATCTGGAGCTGCAGACCCGCGCCCTCACATCGGGGAATTCCGCCTATGACGGCGAGCTGCACCGGCACCTCGACGTGCGGCGCTTCCCGGCCGCCTACGTCGACCTCCACCATGCCCGCCCGGTGGAGGGCGACACGTCGAGCTATCACGTCGTCGGAGAGCTGACCTTCCGCGGGGTGCCCCAGCTCGTCGAGGGGCTGGTGGCCGTCGAGTTCACGGCGTCGGGCGCCCTGGTGGTGCGGGGCCAGAAGATCCTCGACATTCAGATGTTCGAGATCCCCCCGCCCACGCTGTTCATGATCAAGATCGATCCCGATGTGACCGTGTCACTGCAGTTGGAGGCCGCATCCGGCGCCTGAGGCGCGGAGCCTCACTCCGTCGCCCGTGCCGGCCGGGGGAGGATGTAGAGGAGGGCCAGCCCGGCGTCGACGATCAGGCTGAGGGGAACGCTCCACAGGGCGGCGAGGGTGGCCATCAGGTAGATGGGGGCACCGGGCCGGAAGCGGCGGGTCACCTCCGCCGCCTCCGCCTCGCAGCCGGGCACGATCAGCCGGTTCTTCCGGGCCGCGGTCTGCCACAACAGGTTGTAGAAGACGGCGCTGACGAAGAACGCCCCGCTGTAGAACACGGCGGCCGTGTGCTGGTCGTCCCCCGCCGCCCGCAGCTGCTCGCCCAACACCTTGGTGGGGAAAGGCAGGAACGAGACGCACAGCAGGAGCATCAGGTTGGCCACCACCAGGCCATGGGACGTCCGGTGGATGAGACCGAAGATGCTGTGGTGGTTGGCCCACATGATCCCGATGGTGATGAAGCTGATGACGAAGCCGACGTAGCCGGGCCAGGCCCGGAGGAGCCGCTCGGACAGCGGCGCACCGTCCAGCTCGGGCAGGCGGACCTCAAGGATGAGCAGCGTCACGGCGATGGCGAACACCCCGTCGCTGAAGGCCTCGAGGCGGTTCGTCTCCACGCCGGAACCCTACCGGGATACAAGTTTCGGCCCGGAAGGTCAGTGCAGGTCACGCCGGTTGAACAGGAAGGCGCCGGCGGCGGAGAGGACCACAGAGGCGAGGATCGGAGCCACGACCGCCACGGGTGCCAGGCCCTCGACGAGGACGTTGCGGTCGAGGTACCAGTGCCAGGGCGAGATCGCCTGGAGCGGGCCCAGGCCGGCGCTGGCGGCGGCCACGCCCTCGATCAGGTAGCCGGCGGCGGCCAGGGAGGTGGTGACGGCCACGGCCGGCGCCGGGCGCCCCACGGCGCAGCCCACGGCGAAGGCCACGGTGGCGTGGAGCAGGCCGATGCAGTAGCCCGCCGCTCCGGCGGCGACGACCCGGGCCAGGGACACGCCGTCGAGGAGCCCGACGAGCGGGGCGGTGGCGATGAGCGACGCGATCAGTGCCCCGGTGACGACGCCGAGGAGCACGACCACCGCCAGGTACCGCTCGCCGGCCACCCGCAGGCGGGTGACGGGGTTGGCCAGCAACAGCTCGAGGGTGCCGTCGGCTTCGGCGCCGCCGATGGCCTTGGACCCGGCGCCGATGCCGAAGACGAGGAGCAGCACCGGGACCATGATGGCGAAGAGCCGGGCATGGAGGTAGCCCGGCGGCGACGTCAGGGGGATGCCCTCCTGGGCGCCGACCAGCGCCCGCACCGCCGGCGGGAGTTCGGCGAAGAGCTGGTCGAAGGAGCTGTTGCCCTTCACGGTGGGATAGAAGGCGACGGTGAAGAGGACCAGGCCCGCCATGCCCACCGCCCACCAGCCCGCCGACCGGCGGTGGTCGTGGAGGTAACGGCCCAGCACCAGCGGGTTCATGCCGGATCACCCTGGTAGTAGGCGAGGAACACATCCTCCAGGTCGGTCTCGTGGCTGACGATCCGGTGCACGGTGAGGGGGGCGGCGGCCTTGATCACCCGGTCCACGCTGCCTTCCACCACCACCTGGATGACCCCGTCGCGCCCCTCCACCGAGACGACCTCGGGAATTCCGGAGAAGACGGCGGGGTCGGCGGGCCCCTCGACGTGGAAGTCGATCCGCTGGCGGGCCTGGGCCCGCAGCTCGTCGATGCCGGCCACCGCCACCAGGCGGCCCCGGCGCAGGATGCCCACCCGGTCGGCCAGGACCTCGACCTCGGGCAGGATGTGGGAGGAGAGGAAGGCGGTGGCGCCGGCGGCCACCGCCCCCCGGAGCACCTCCTGGAACTGGTGCTGGAGGAGCGGATCGAGGCCCGAGGTGGGCTCGTCGAGGATCAGCAGCTCGGGCCGGTGGGCGAAGGCCTGGATGATCCCCACCTTGCGGCGGTTGCCGGTGCTGAGCTGGCCCACGGGCCGGGTGGGGTCGAGCTCGAAACGCGCCAGCAGCTCGGCCACCAGGGCCTGGTCCACTCCACCCCGCAGCGCTCCGTAGAACTCGAGCACGTCGGCGCCCGTGTAGCGGGGATCGAGGCGGAGGTCGCCGGGCAGGTACCCGACCCGCCGGCGGACGGCCGGATCACGGCCGCTCCCGCCCAGCACCGACACCGATCCCGACGTGGGCCGGAGGAAGTCGAGGCACAGCCGGATGGTGGTCGTCTTCCCCGCCCCGTTGGGCCCCAGATAGCCGAAGATCTCGCCCCGGCGGACCTCGAGGTCGAGCCCGTCCACGGCCACCAGGGTGCCGAAGCGCTTGCTCAACGCCCGGGCCTCGATCACCGCCTCGGTCCTGCTGCTCATTGGCCCGCGACGCTACCGGTGGCCGTTCCGTCTCCCGTTCGCCACGTGGTACGGCACCGACGTGACCACCGTCCCGGGCCGGAACAGCAGCCGGCCCTTGAGGAGCAGGGCGCTCTGGTTGTGGAAGAGGTGCTCCCACCACCGGGTGACCACGAACTCGGGGATGAGCACGGTGATGACGTCGTTCTCCCACCGCTCGTCGATGTCGTCGAGGAACTTGAGCACCGGCTTGGTGAGCTCCCGGTAGGGCGAGTGGACGAACTCGAGGGGCACGTCGATGTGGTACTCGTCCCACTGCCGCTCGAGCCGCTCCTGCTCCTCCTCGTCGGTGACGACGCTGACGGCGAAGAGGCGGTTGGGAGCCAGCGACCGGGCGTAGGTGAGGGCCTGGAGCACGCCCCGGTGGACGCCGCCGACGAGGACGACGACGGTATGGTCCATCCGCCCCGGGCGCCAGTCCTTGGGCGCCGCCAGCGCCGCTCCGACCCGCCCGTAGTGGCCCTTCACGAACTTGAAGAAGCCGATGATCACCGGGATCACCACGATGGGCACCCAGGCGCCGACGGCGAACTTGGTGACGCCCACGATGAGCAGGACACAGAGGGTGGCGCACGCCCCCACGGCGTTGATGGCGAGGCCCTTGCGCCACCCCTCCTCCCGGAGGCGCTGGTGGTGGCGGACCATCCCGGCCTGGCTCAGCGTGAACGACGTGAACACCCCCACGGCGTAGAGGGGGATGAGGGCATTGGTGATGCCGCCGAAGGCGACGATGAGGGCGATGGAGGCGCCGGCCAGGAACAGGATCCCGTTGGAGAAGACGAGCCGGTCCCCCCGGTTGGCGAACTGACGGGGCAGGTAGCCGTCGCGGGCGATGATCGATGTGAGCCGGGGGAAGTCGGCGTAGGCCGTGTTGGCGGCCAGGATGAGGATGGCGGCGGTGGCGAACTGGAGGATCACGTAGATCGGGTGGTCGTCGCCGAAGACGGCCCGGCCCATCTGGGAGATCACGGTCTCGTCGTGGGTCGGGTAGGGCTGGAGGCGGTGGGCGAGCACGGACACGCCGATGAACAGTGATCCCAGCAGCGAGCCCATCATCGTCATGGTGACGGCGGCGTTGCGGGACTCGGGCCGGCGGAAGGCGGGCACCCCGTTGGAGATGGCCTCGACGCCGGTGAGGGCCACGGCCCCGGACGAGAACCCCCGCAGGATGAGGAAGAGGCCCAGCGTCCCGCCCGTCTGGCGGACGCCCTCGAAGGCGTCGGCGTCGAAGGGGACGGGGTCGACGTCCCCCAGGTAGGAGCGGATGAGCCCGTACCCCACCAGGGCGCCGAGGGCGAGGATGTAGATGTAGGTCGGGGTGGCGAAGATCCGCCCCGATTCCTTGAGCCCCCGCAGGTTGGCCAGCGTGAGCAGGGAGATGAAGGCCAGGCACAGGCCCACCCGGTGGGTGGCCAGGTGCCGGAAGGTGGGCAGGGAGATCACGGCCGCCACTCCGGCCGAGATCGACACCGCCACCGTCAGCACGTAGTCGACGAGCAGGGAGGCGCCCGCCACCAGCGAGGGGTACTCGCCCAGGTTCTCCCGGCTCACGATGTAGGAGCCGCCGCCGCTGGGGTAGGCGAAGAGTGTCTGGCGGTAGGACGCCACGACGATGGTGAGCAGGACGGCCACCGCCACCGACAGGGGGATGAGCTTGGACAGGCTCAGCGCCAGGCTGGAGCCCCCGACGGCGGTGACGAAGAGGATCTCCTCGGTGGCGTAGGCCGTCGACGAGATGGCGTCGGAGGAGAACGTGGACAGGGCGATGAACTTGGGCAGGCGCTGGTGCTCCTGCTCGGCGGTGGCCAGTGGCCGACCCACCAGGAGGCGCTTGACCACCGAGTACACGGGCGGCGTGCTCTCGCGCGGCGCCGTCAGGAGGCGATTGCTCACGGCTCCGGGGATACAGGGCCGGAGGCGACGGGGCGCGCTGTCTTAGCGGCTTCTTATCGCCCTTAGCGGTTTCTTATCGCCTCACCCCCGGTCCTCGAGGCGGTAACCCATGCCCGGCTCGGTGATGAAGTAGCGGGGCCGGGACGGCTCGGGTTCGAGCTTTCTGCGGATGTGGGCGAAGTGGACGCGCAGGTAGTTGGTCTCCGTCCCGTACTGCGGCCCCCAGACTTCCTCCAGGAGCTGGCGGGCGGTGACGAGCTTGCCGGCGTTGCGGGCCAGGATCTCGACCAGGTGCCACTCGATGGGCGTCAGCCGGGCGTCGCCGGCCGGGGTGGTGACCCGCTTGGCGGCCAGATCGATCTGGAAGTCCGCCGTGTGCACCGTGGGGGCCTCGAGGGTGGGGGTGGCCCGGCGGAGGGCGGCCCGCAGCCGGGCCAGGAGCTCGTCCATCCCGAAGGGCTTGGTGACGTAGTCGTCGGCGCCGGCGTCGAGGGCCGCCACCTTGTCGGCCTGGGCCTCCCGGGCGGACAGGATGAGGATGGGGACGGCGCTCCACCCCCGCAGGCCCTGGATCACCTCCAGGCCGCTCATCCCCGGCAGGCCGAGGTCGAGGATGACGATGTCGGGCGGGTGGCGCGACGCCAGCTCCAGCGCCGTTTCCCCGGTGGTGGCCAGGTCGACGTCGTAGCCCCGGGCCCGCAGGTTGGTGCCCAGGGCCCGCAGGATGGGCGGCTCGTCGTCGACGGCGAGGACGCGGGTCACGGTGCCGCCGGCAGGGTGATGAGGACGGTGGTCCCCCCTCCGGGCGTGTCATCGATCTCGATGGTCCCGCCCATGGCGTTGACGAACCCGCGGGCCACGGCCAAGCCCAGGCCCACCCCGCCGCCGGCGTGGTGGTCGCCGCTGCGCTGGAAGGGCTGGAACACGCGCTCCCGGTCGGGGCGGGGGATGCCGGTGCCCTGGTCGATGACGCGGAGGCCCACCCGGCCTGAAGCGGCAGCGGCTTCGATCCGCACCCGCCCGCCGGCGGGGGTGAAGCGGACGGCGTTGCCGATGACATTGGCCAGGGACCGCTCCAGGAGGGCGGAGTCGGCCCACACGGGAGGGAGGCGTTCGTCGAGGTCGGCCTCGACCACGTCGGGGCACCGCCCCAGGCTGGCCAGCGCGGCGGGGACGACCTCCTCCAGGCCGACGGGCTCGAGGGCGGGATGGAGGACGCCCGCCTGGATGCGGCTCATGTCCAGCAGGTTGGTGACCAGGAGGATGAGCCGGTCGGTCTCCTCCGCGATGGTGGCCACGAACTCCCGGATCTCGTCGGCTGACCAGGTCACGTCGTCCTGGCGGAGGCTGCTGACCGACGCCTTGATCGAGGCCAGAGGCGTGCGCAGGTCGTGGGAGACGGCCTGGAGGAGCGCGGAGCGGAGTTCGTTGGCTTCCGCCAGCAGCTGGGCGTGGCGGGCCGCGCCCCGCAGCCGGCGCCGCTCGCGGGCGGCGGCCAGCTCGGCGGCAAAGGCGTCGAGTACGAAGCGGTCCCCGGAGGCGACCCCGGCGCCGGACATGGCCAATACTCCGTCGGGTGGCAGGGCCTCGACGAGGTCGGCCGCCTCGGGCCGGGTGGCTGCCGCGTGCCCCGAGGTCGCCTCCACGAACCAGTCACCGCCCTCGGCTCGCAGGACGGCGGCGCCGTCCAGTCCGAACACGTCCCGCAGGTGACCGAGGAGCGACGGCAGTGGATCGTCCTCGCTGGTGATGGCGGCCAGGCGGGCCAGCGTCTGGGCTTCGCCCCGGGCCCGGGACGCCTCGATGCTGCGGTGGGCGGCGGTGTCCACGAAGTGGCTGACGACGGCGGC
>JBIOYN010000286.1:0-7167 GCA_044870155.1 Acidimicrobiia bacterium
CTCGATCGACTCGATCTCGCTCGCCTGCGGAGTCTTCACCATGAACCGCTCGCCGTAGGCGACGCCGGCCTGGACCATCGAGATGGTGGGCCGCTCACCCCGGAAGAGGTAGGGCGGGCTCCAGACCTCGAAGCTCGAGTCCTTGTCGTTGTTGGCGAACGGTCCACCCACGTCCTTCTGCTCGCCGCCGTAGTGCTGGGCGATGGGAGCATGGCCCCCGAGGAGCACCCGCATGTCGGGCAGCAGCAGGGCGGAGTTGTGGTAGGTGCGGTCGCGCTCGTGGGTGGCCGCCTCGGTCCACTGACCCGTCTCCGGGTTGTAGATCTCGGGGGTCTTCACGGCGATCTCGGTACCGGGGTCGATGACCTCGTCCTTGTCGCCGCCACCCACGGCCAGGATGGTGCCGTCAGGCAGGGAGACGCCCGAAGCGAACCACCGGGCGTGGTGCAGGTTGCCCTTCATCTCGTTGGTGACCGCGCCACTCTTGTCCAGCGTGGTCAGCGTGGTGAAGGGGTTGGCCGGCACCCAGTTGCCCGGCGGGGGCCCAAGGGTCCCACCGAAGGCGACAAGCTCCATCTTGTCGTACGGAGGGTCCATGGGCAGGGGGGCGACGAAGGCGCCGCTACGGGGCCCGAGGGGCGGGACGCCGGTGACTTCCCACTTCTTGGACTCGGGGTCGTAGTACTGCTGGAAGGACATGGCGGCCTCGTCGATGGCCTGGCCGAAGGGGCCCCACATCTGCCCCACGCCGGTGTAGAAGACCTTGCCGTTGGGGGCGAGGAACATCCGCGGCTGGAGGGGCAGGCTGTTCTCGGACTCAGGACCGGCGTAGTTCTCGGTCCAGGCGTTGGTGGCGGGGTCGTAGGTCTCGGTGCGGCGCACCTGGGACCCCTGGGTGTCGCTGATCAGCTGCGTGACGCCGCTGGCCACGAACACGTTGCCGTTGGGCAGCTCGACCACGCCGGGGTACCACCGGCCGTACTTCATGTGACCGGCGGGGCTGAAGGAGTTGGTCTCGGGGTCGAACAGGTTGGCGTTGCGGAGGCCCTCGAGCTCGATAGCGCCCACGTCGGCGGGGTCGCCCTTGTCGCGGTCGAGGACGGCCGGCTCGTTGTACCAGTCGGTGCCGCCCACTACCAGCACGCGGCCGTCGGCCAGCGAGGTGAGGTCGGCGCAGAACATGTCGCCGTCGTTCTCCTGGCTGTCGTCCGGGCTGGAGGTCGGGTCGTGCGGCGGCACCCCGGCCTCGCCGGCCACGCTGCCTACCAGCCCGTCACCGGGCCGCCCGGGGACGCCGAGGGCGCCCATCGGGTCGTCGTAGGACTGCTGGCCTTCCTTGATGTTGGGGTTGGACTGGCCGCCCCGTGCCTGAGCGGGGGTGATGAACTGCGGTGTACCGCTCCGCAGGTCGAGCACCCGCGCCTGACTGTCGCGGGACGAGGGCGACAGCGACATGGCGCTGGGGCCCTTGGCGTTCTCCTGGCTCTCGATTCCGTTGTAGTAGAAGACCCGGCCGTCGGGGAGGACGGCAGAGGCCTGGGCGACCGGCTTGCAGACGTTGAACCCTTCGGTTTCGTCACCCTGGGCCGGTACGCAACGGGGGGTATTGGCCCCGCCCTCCTCGAACGGCTGGGTCCACTGGCCTACCACGTCGGGTACGCCGGCCACCTGCTGGGCCGAGCTTCCGGTTGTGGAGACGCCGAAGAAAACCAGCGCGGCGAGGACGGGCGTGGCCCATCTCATCGTGCGACGCATGTCGGTATCAGCCTCCCTGTGTCGGATGTGATGCGGTGAATGCCGTGTGTGTGCTCCGGAGGGAACGGCAGATTTGTCCCCATTTCGGAGCCGCGGCCCCGGGTGGATCGCGACCCCTCTTGGGCGGGGTACGTTGGCCGGCGTGCCCGAAAACAACCTGACCCGCGACGAGGCCCGGGAGCGGGCCCGCGCCGTCTCCGACCTCACCTACGAGATCGCCCTGGATCTCCGGGGCGAGGAGACGTTCCGCAGCCGGACGCGTCTCCGCTTCCACGGCAAGCGGCCGGGGCTGACGACCTTCCTCGACTTTGCCGCCCCGGCGTTGGAGTCGGGGGAGCTGAATGGGCAGCCTCTACCGCCTGACGCCCTGTCCGAAGGCCGCCTCCGGTTCCCGGTGGCCGACGAGAACGAGCTGGTGGTGGTGGCCGACCTGCCTTACGAGCACACCGGGGTGGGCCTGCACCGCTTCGTGGACCCGGTGGACGGCGCCGTCTATCTCCACACCCAGTTCGAGCCCTTCGACGCCCACCGGGTGTTCGCCGGTTTCGACCAGCCTGACCTGAAAGCCACCTACACCTTCGACGTCGACGCCCCCGCCGGCTGGGAGATCGTCTCCAACGCCCGGGCCATCTCCCGCCCCGAGCCGGGGAAGGAGGGTCGCTGGCGCTTCGCTCCCACCGCCCGGATGTCGACCTACCTGGCCGCCCTGGTGGCCGGCCCCTATCACCCCCTCCACCGGCGCCACCGCGACATCGACATGGGCCTCTACTGCCGCCAGTCACTGGCCGAGTACGTCGACGCCGACGAGATCTTCGAGGTCACCGCCGCCGGGTTCGACTTCTTCGAGGGAGCCTTCGGCCAGCCCTACCCGTTCGGCAAGTACGACCAGTGCTTCGTGCCCGAGTTCAACTTCGGCGCCATGGAGAACGCCGGCTGCGTCACCTTCTCCGAGCGCCATGTGTTCCGCTCCAAGGTGACCGAGGCCGAGCGCGAGGGACGGGCCGACACCATCCTCCACGAGATGGCCCACATGTGGTTCGGCGACCTGGTCACCATGCGCTGGTGGGACGACCTGTGGCTCAACGAGAGCTTCGCCACGTTCGCCTCCCACCTGGCCATGGTGGAGGCGACGCGGTTCAAGTCGGCGTGGACGACGTTCGCTTCGGCTTGGAAGGTGTGGGCCTACCGGCAGGACCAGCTGCCGTCCACGCATCCCATCGTGGCCGACGCCCCCGACATCGAGGCCATGAAGACGAACTTTGACGGCATCACCTACGCCAAGGGCGCCTCGGTGCTCCGCCAGCTGGTGGCCTGGGTGGGCCAGGAGGAGTTCCTGGCCGGCGTCCGGACCTACTTCAAGCGTCACGCCTGGGGGAACACCGAGCTCGGCGACTTCCTGGGGGCGCTGGAGGAGACGTCGGGGCGGGACCTGTCGGCGTGGGCTGCCGAATGGCTGGAGACCACGGGGGTCAACACGCTCCGGGCCCGGTTCGAGACCGGGGGCGACGGGGCGTTCACGGCCTTCAGCCTCGAGCAGGAAGCGGCTCCCGACCATCCCACGCTGCGCTCCCACCGGCTGACGGTGGGCCTCTACGACCGGGCCGCCTCCGGGCTCGAGCTCCGGGAGCGCGTGGAGCTCGACGTGGTCGGCCATCGCACCCCCGTGCCCGAGCTCCTGGGGCGGCTGGCTCCCGACCTGGTGCTGCTGAACGATCTCGACTGGGCCTATGCCAAGATCCGGCTCGACCCTCGGTCCCTGGCCACGGCGGCCGCCCATCTGGGTGAGCTGGGTGACCCGCTGGCCCGCTCCCTGTGCTGGGCGGCGGTGTGGGACATGCTGCGCGACGCCGAGCTCCCCGCCCGGCGCTACCTCGACGTGGTCCTGGCCAACCTGGCCGGCGAAGACGAGATCGCGGTGGTGAGCGGCCTGTTGCGCAACGCCGAGACGGCGGCGGTGGTCTACGGCGATCCCGCCAACCGGGAGCCGGCCCGGCGCCGGCTGGCCGAGTACGCCGACGCCCGGTTGCGCGCCGCCCCACCCGGCAGCGACCTCCAGCTGACCTTCACCCGGTCCCTGGCCTCGGCCGGGCGCGTGGACGACCATGTGGCGTTCCTCACCGGGCTGCTGGCGGGGACGGAAACGGTGGAGGGCCTCGCCGTCGACACCGAGCTGCGCTGGACCGTGGTCCGGGCCCTGGCTGCCGCCGGGGCGGTGAGCGAGGACGTCATCGCCGCCGAGGAGGAGCGGGACCCCACCGACGCCGGCCACCGCCACGCCGCCGCCGCCCGGGCCGCCCGGCCCGACGAGGGGGCCAAGGCCGCGGCCTGGCGGGACCTCACCGAAGGTGACCTTCCGCTGGCCACCATGCGGGCGGTCATGGGCGGGTTCCGCCAGCCCGACCAGGAGCTCCTGCTCCAGCCCTGGGTCCAGCCCTACTTCGACGCCCTGGGCCCCATCTGGGAGCGACGGGGGTCCGACGTGGGCATGTCCTTCACCGAGATGCTCTATCCGGTGAGCGACGGCGCCGCCCAGCTCACCGAGGCGTACCTGGCCGCCAGTGATGCGCCGGCGCCCGTCCGCCGCCTGCTGCTCGAGGGCCGGGACCAGGCGCTGCGGGTGGCCCGGGCCCGGGCCTGCGACTCGGCCGCCGGTTGAGGTGGAGAGGAGAACCATGAGTGAGGAGCGGATCAGCTGGTTCCCGGTGCTCGCCGACGACGAGCTCGAGGAGCCCGAGCGCAAGCTGTTTGCCAAGGCCGAGGAGCGGATCGGCTTCGTCCCCAACGTCTTTCGGGCCTACGCCTGGCGTCCCGAGCGCTTCCGGGCCTGGTTCGCCCACTTCAAGGACGTGATGACGGGCACCGACGGCCTCTCGGCCCGGGAGCGGGAGATGATCTCGGTGGCGGTCTCCATGGCCAACGGGTGCCTGTACTGCCTGGTGGCTCATGGCGCCGCCCTGCGGGAGCAGTCCGACGACCCGGTGGAGGCCGACCGCATCACGCTCGACTACCGCCGGGCGGACCTCCCGCCGCGGGAACGGGCCATGCTCGACTTCGCCGTCAAGGTGACTACCGAGCCGGTCGCCTGTGAGGAATCCGACCTGGAGGCGCTGCGCTCTCACGGATTCTCGGAAGAGGACGTGTGGGACATCATCGAAGTGGCGGCCATGTTCAACTTCACCAACCGCCTGGCCATGGCATCCGGCCAGATGCCGAACCGGCAGTATCATTCCCTGGCCCGGTGATCTGACCCGAGCGAGCTCCTCCGATCGGGCGTAGCATCTCGCGCCCGGGAAACTGCGACGAAGGAGGAGCCCATGGCGCGTACCGACATCGAGTTCAACGCCGACGGGACGACCTTGCGGGGCTGGCTGTACCGGCCCGACGGAGCCGGCGATGAGCCCGTCCCCGCCATCGCGATGGCCCACGGCTACTCAGCCGTGAAGGAGATGTACCTCGACGCCTTCGCCGAGGTCTTCGCCGCCGCCGGCCTCGCCGCGCTCGTGTTCGACAACCGCAACTTCGGGGCCAGCGACGGAGAGCCCCGCCAGGAGATCGACCCCTGGGAACAGATCCACGACTACCGCCACGCCATCACCTTCCTCACGACGCAGCCCGGCATCGACCGAGAGCGGATCGGCGTGTGGGGCTCGAGCTACAGCGGCGGGCACTGCATGGTCCTCGGCGCCATCGACCGCCGCATCCGCTGCGTGGTGGCTCAGGTGCCGCTGGCCAGCGGGTCGGCCACCGCCGCCCGCCTGGTCCGCTCCGACTTCATGGCCGGGCTGCGGGCCGCGCTCGACGCCGACCGCGAGGCCCGCTTCGCCGGCAAGGACCCCGGCATGATTCCTGTCGTCGACGAGGATCCCCTTGGCCCCTGTGTGCTTCCCACCCCCGACTCGTGGCAGTGGTTCACCGAGACGGGAAACACCCGGGCACCCTCGTGGCGCAACGAGGTGACGCTGCGGTCGGTCGACACCTTCCTGGAGTACGAGCCCGGCGCCTACGTGGACAAGATCAGCCCCACGCCCTTCTGCATGGTGGTGGCCGAGAAGGACCACCTCACGCCGTCCGATCTCGCCATCGCCGCCTACCAGCAGGCCCGCGAGCCCAAGCGGCTCGTCATCCTGCCCGGTGGCCACTTCGACGCCTACACCGGTGACGGCTTCAAGCAGTCCAGCGCCGCCGCTCGCGACTGGTTCATCCAGCACCTGACCTGAGGATTCCGCACGCGTAGACGGCGCCCCGGGGGAGGTCGGGGCGCCGTCGGTGGCGTTCAGTTCTCGTTGGAAATGTTCCCGGCGGGGACCAGGACCAAACCCGGCTCCTCCTCGAACAGCCCGACCTCCTCGATGGCGTCCCGGAGCATCTGAGTGCACCGGCGATTGGAACCCCACAGGCGGTCCCATACCTCGACGAACTGGCGGGCCACCTCCGGGGTGGTGTCAAAGGCATGGGCCGCTTCCCCGCGGCTGCGAACCGCCAACCCCAGTGAGGCGCCGGCCCGGTTGAGAGCGCAGCCGTCCCAACTGCCCCGGCGCAACAGTCCGGCGTTGGCGGCGGCGTAGAGCGCCCGGCGACCGTGGGCCGGAAACTGACGGACCACGGGTACGAGCGGATTGCGTCTGGAGTCCCTCGTCATCGTTCGCATCCCCTCCTCCGGCGTGTGCTGTGCCTCTTCACTACCCGCCACGCGGCGCTGTAGACCGCCATCTTGCCGATCCCGGATCAGAACCGCAATAAACCCTTGTGCCGCAATGCATCGCGGTGTCTCGCAGATCGCGCCGGTGAAGCCCACAAGCGGAGCAAAACGGCGCCACAGCGGGACGCGAACACCCTTGTGCCGCAACGGTTCTCGTTCAGTCACAAGTCGCGGCCCCTTTTCTGACATAGGAAGTGCTTGACGCAGAGAGCGCGATGGGTTCTGATTCACGATGGCGAACGGCCGTAAACCCTTGGAGGTAACTGGTGAACAAGTCCGAGCTGGCGGAGCAGATCGCTAGCGCATCGAACGTGGCCAGGCGAGACGTCGACCAGGTGCTCAAGGCTTTCATCGAAACCGTGCAGCAGGCGGTGAAGAAGGGTGAGAAGGTTTCGATTCCGGGATTCGGCGGCTGGAGCCAGACGCAGAAGAAGGCCCGGACGGGTCGCAACCCCCGCACGGGTGCGGCGGTCAAGATTCCCGCCAGCAAGGGCGTGAAGTTCACCGTCGGCGCGACCTTCAAGGACACGGTGGCGGCCAAGCGCGCCACGGCGTCCAAGGCGGCTCCGGCCAAGAAGGCTGCTCCGGCCAAGAAGGTGGCTCCGGCCAAGGCGGCTGCCAAGTCCGCTCCGGCCAAGAAGGCTCCCGCCAAGGCCACTCCGGCTCGGGCGGCGGCCAAGAAGGCTCCGGCCAAGAAGGCTCCGGCCAAGAAG
>JBIOYN010000287.1:0-8288 GCA_044870155.1 Acidimicrobiia bacterium
GGTGTACCCGATCTCCTTGAACCACAGGTAGTCGGTGTAGAAGCCGGCGATGCCCCGCAAGCTGACCAGCAGGATGAGCGTGGCGACGCCCAACCCGGCCAGCCACGTGCGCCGGGCACCCAGCCCGCGGCGCCGACCCTCGGTCGTCGGCATCTTCATAGGGCCCTGCGGAGCGTCCGCGGAGCAGGGACCGGGTGGCCGGGGCTGGGGCCCCCAGCCGCATCGCGATGAGCCGCCAGGCGAAGAGCCATAGTCATTGCCCGGGACTCTAGAGGCTCACCCCTGCCCCCAAGGGTTCAGGCCTCGGGCGTCAGCCGCCGAGCAGGCCCCCGACGGTGCTGGTGAGGCCGCCCAGGAGACCGCCGCTGGTCGTGGTCGTCGGCGGGGTGGAACTCGCCGGAGCGGTCGTGGTCGGCACCGAAGTTTCGCCCGGCGGCGGCGGGATCGCCGGCTCGTAGGCGGTCGTGGGACCGAGGAGCGTGTCCAGCACGCCGGAGAGGAGCGTCTCCAGCGGGTTGATGACCGGCTCGAGGATGGGATCGAGACCCGTGCCCGTCGGGGGAAGATCGAGGCGCTTGCTCGGCGGGGGCGTGGGGGCCGGGGTGCCGGGCTGGCTGCCGGGCTGGCCACCGCCACCCGGGGTGGGGTTGGAGCCACCGGGATTGGTCCCCGGAGTACCCGTGGTGGGCGCCGGGGTGGCGGGAGCGGCGACCTCACCGGACCCGCCGGCGGGAGGCTGGATGCCACCGAGCAGGCCACGAAGCGACTTGGTGACGCCGGTGGCCAGCTCGTCGCCGCCGACGCCCGAGCGGACGGAGGCCAGGGCCGACTCCAGATGGCCGAGGACGGGGATGGGGTTGAGGTTGCGGTCGGCGGCCACCAGGCCCCAGCTGGCCCCGGCGGAGCGGAAGCCGAAGATCCGCTCCACCCGCGTCTTGAAGTCGCCCTTGTCCAGGCCCACCAGCACCAGGCCGATGAGGTTCTCAGCCGGTGCCCGGCCGGCCAGCAGAGGCTCGGTCACGGAGCCCGCCACCTCGGGGACCATGGCGGCGTACACCTGGGGGGTGACGGCGACGCCGGCCGGGAGCGTGTTCTCGAAGCTCTGGCCGAGCGCGCCCAGCTGGGTGTCGAGCTCGAGGACCTCGGGGAGCATGCGGCGGTCCCACTCGTCGTCGCGGGACAGCACCAGGGGCTCGGCCGTCTCGGGGAGGAGGCCGGTGCCGGCCGCCGCCGCCTGGCGGTAGCGGGGCACGGGGAACCGGTTGCGGTCCCGCACCATGAGGACGTTGCCGTCGTAGACACCGGCGGCCAGGGAAGCGTTGCGGCGCAGCTTGGCCGCCCCCACCACGGAGATCACCGCCGTCCCGCCGTCGACCTCCACGGTGTCGCGGGGCGCCTCGACGAGCAGGTCGCCGGACTCCAGCACCAGCGCGGCGTCGCCCCCGTCGGCGATGGCGACGGCGGAGCCGGCCCGCAGCTCGGCCATCGAGTTGTTGGGCAGCTCCAGGCGGGCGGTGCCGTCCAGGACGCGGACCCGGTCGTCGTGGCTCAGGATCTGGGTGCTCCGGGCCCGGACGAAGGAGATGCCGTCAAGGGACACCTCGACCGTGCCCCGGGATTCGAGGCGGGCCTCGCCGGGCTGGACGTTGACGCCCGAGCGGTCCACGCCCACCACCACGATGCCGGCGATCATCACGGCGATGATGGCGCTCGACAGCGGCGCCACCACGGTCCGGTTGAGGACGTTCACGATCCCGACCGCCCGTTGCCCACGCCCGGCGCGGCGGTGAGCGGGATGCGCATGACGAAGGTGGAGCCCCGGCCCGGCTCCGAGGTGGCGTCCATGGTGCCGTTGTGGGCGGTGACGACGCGCTGGACGAAGGGGAGCCCGAGCCCGAGGCCGCCGAAGCGGCGGGTGGCGGAGCCGTCGATCTGGGAGAAGTCGGCGAAGACCCGGTCGAAGTCGGAAGGTGCGATCCCGATGCCCTCGTCGACCACCGAGATCTCCACGGCGCGGCCGTCCCCGGCTCCGATGAGCTGGGCACCAACCTTCACCAGGCCCCCTTCCGGCGAGTACTTCACGGCGTTATCGATGAGTTCGTCCAGACTGCGCTCGAGCAGGCGGCGGTCGGCCATCAGGCGCGGCCGTCCACTGACTAGTTCTTCGACACGATGCCGGTCGGTTCTTGAGCGCCATCTCTCACAAATCTCGTGAACCATCGTTCCCACGTCGACGGGCTCGGCCCGGAGCACGAGGCGGCCGGCGGAGCTGGCGGCGAAGTTGACCAGGATGTCGACGGTGCGCTCCAGCCGCTCGGACGACTCCAGGATCCCCTCCAGGAAGCTCCCCACCTTGTCGGGGGCGAGGCGGCGTCCCTCGGGCATGTCCCGGTCCCGGCGGAGCATCTCGGCATAGCCCTTGATGGGGGTGAGCGGGGTCCGCAGCTCATGGGAGATGTTGGACAGGAACTCGGTCTTGGCCCGCTCGATCTCCAGCTCCCGGCGCATGTCCCGCAGGACGTAGACCGCTCCCAGCACCCCGCCCGACTCGCTGCGGATGGGGGCGCCCGACAGCGCCACCGGCAGCAGCTGGTCCCGGCGGGTCTCCACCATCCCCACCGCCGACCAGGCCTCGAAGTTGGGCAGCTCGAAGCGGTCGGCCAGCGACCCTCCGCTGCGGTCCTGGGCCCGGATCACGTCGACCACCGGCTTGCCGATCTCCCGGCTGGCCCGGACCCCGAGCATGGCCTCGGCGGCCGGGTTCATCATGGCCACCAGCCCCACGGGGTCGGCGGCCACCAGGGCGTCGGTCATGGAGTTGAGGACGGCCTCCATCTGGGCCGCCGCCTCCCGCAGCTCGGAGGCCATCCGCTCCACCGAGCCCGCCATCTCGTCGAAGGAGGCGCCCAGCAGGCCGATCTCGTCGGGGCTGCGCAGGCCGGTGCGCACGGACAGGTCGCCCTGGCTGATCTGGGAGGCGGCCGTGGCCAGCCGGCGCAGCGGGGCCCCCAGCCGGGAGCCGGCGGCGGCGGCCAGGACCAGTGCCAGGGCGGCGGCGGCCAGAGCCACGAAGAACAGCGTCTGGAACAGCTTCGCCCGCGTCTGGCCGATGACGTCGGCCGACAGGGTGACGGCGATGGCGGCCGACGGCCGTGGGCCGCCCGCCCGGCCTCCGTCGGGCCGGATGGGGGCGATGGCGACGAACACGTCCTTCCCGTTCAGCTGGCCCTGTTGGGCCGTCGCCTGGCCCCGGCCCAGCACCGTGTCGATCAGCCGCCTGCCGCTGGGCCCGTCGAGGAGGCTGAAGGCGCCCTTGAGCTCGCCCTGGGGAAAGGTGGTGGCGATCAAGTTGTTGTCGACCACGATGGAGAGGTCGGTGTTCTCCCGTTCGGGCTTGTCCAGGCGCTCGATCAGGTCGTCGTTGCTGATGAAGAACCCCGCCACCACCGCACCCCACTTGGTCTGGATGCCGCGGTCGTCGGGGAACTGGACGACCTGGATGCCGAGGGCGGCGAGGCCCTGGTCGAGTGTGGGCTCGACGGTGCCGGCCGGGGAGGCGAGGCTGGACTGGAAGGCCTCTTCCACCACCCGGCTGGTCTGCATCTGGGCCAGCACGAGGTTGTAGTCGCCGCGCTTGGCCGACGCCCGCAACTGCTTCTGGGAGTTGAAGTAGGCGAGGAAGTCGACCTCGGTGTAGTTCCCCTGCAGACCTTCAAGGAAGGCCCGGATCTGGTCGCCGTCGTCGCGCTTGATGGCGTCCTGCGCCGGCGCCGACAGCTGGAACACCTTGGAGATGAACGACGCCTGGCTCAGCGCCAGGTTGGCCTTCTCCTCCACCAGGCCGGCTTCCACCCGGGCGCGGTCGCCGGCTCGCTCCTTGGCCTGGGCGGCGACGTTCTGCCGCAGCACCCCGGACAGGACTCCCGAGAGCACCAGGACCACGGCCACCAGCAGGACGCCGGCGGCGGCGGCGATGCGGGTGGCCAGGGAGCGGCGGGCGGCCAGCCACAGGGACAGGCCGATGCCACAGCCGCCCAGGAAGCGGAGCAGATCGCCGGCTTCCTGACCCGGCTGGCGGAACGCCACCTCGGCGGCGGCGAACAGGCCCAGGGAGGCGAGGAGGGCGGCCCGCGGCCACCGGGCCCCCACCCCCAGACAGCCGACGGCCAGCAGCACCACCCCGAGGGAGCGCAGATCGGGCACGAGGCTGTCGGCCACGGCGGCGTCGGTCAGGGCCCCGCCCAGGACCGAGCTGGCGGCCAGCAGCGTGGCGGAGGCGGCCAGCACGGAGCGGCCCAGGAACGTGACCCGGATGAGGTCGGGGCGCAGGACCAGGACGGCCAGCAGCGTCAGGGCGGCCAGGAATACGACGAGGTCAGAGGCGAGCGAGGCGATATCGCTGGAGGTGCTCATCTCGACCCTTCAGAAAAGAGCCCGCCCGGGGGGTCTATAACAGGCAAAGGTTACCGGAGTCGGGGCCGGCGCTCGGTGAGTCGGCATGCCTTCGCGGCTTTCATCCCGGTCTGTTCCGTGCAGTTTTTCCTTACATTTCCTTACGGACCGGGGGCGGCAGGGAGGGCCAGGCCGCTGCCCCCGAGATCCTCCAGCGCCGCCAGCGCCTCGTTCAGGTTCTTCACGGGGACGATGCGCATCTTGCCGGCGTAGGCCTTGGCCTCGCGCTCCTCGTCCGGGGGAACCAGGAAGGCGATGGCGCCGGCCTTGCGGGCGGTGACCGTCTTCTGAGCCACGCCCCCTACCAGGCCGACGTCGCCGTTGATGTCGATGGTGCCCGTCACCGCCACCGGCCGGCCTCCGGTCAACTCGCCAGGGCTCAGCTCGTCGATCAGCGCCAGGGTGAAGGCCAGGCCCGCTGACGGGCCCCCGACCTCGCCGGTGTCGATGGACACCGACACGGGGAACTTGTAGGTCGCCTCGAAGGTCTGGCCCAGCACGACGCCGATCCGGGCCGAGTGGGCATCGTCCCCGGCGTCCGCCGCCACCAGGGACACCTCCCGCTCCGCGGCCCCCCGCCGGAACCGGAGGTTGATGGTGTCGCCGGGCTTGTGGGCGCGGACCTTGGCCACCGCCTGGTCGTTGAGGCCGACCGTCTCACCGTCGACGGCGAAGATCACGTCCCCGACCTCGAGGTGCCCGTCGGCCGGGGCCCCCTCCAGGACCTGGGTGACCACGGCGCCCTTGCCGTCGAGGCCCACGCGGTAGCCGAGGCGCTCCAGGGCCACCTTGGTGGCCGTCAGCTTGGAGGTGTCCATGGCCTCGATGTTGATCTGGCGGACCTCGTCGCGGGGCTGGCCGCCCGTGATCCGCTCCTCGGGGACGACCTCGATCTCGTCGTCGAGCCAGCCCCGCAGCGCCTCGTAGACGTTGACGTTGCCGGTCAACGAGACCGTGGTGAAGAGGATGGCGCCCTTCGGGTCGTAGACCGTCACCTGGGGGTCGTCGACCTTGATGAGCTGGGCCACACCGCGGGCCTCACCCGGCGAGAGCAGGAAGTAGGGCACGCGCACGAAGACGGCGGCCAGGGCCGGAACCACGGCCAAGAACGCGGCCAGGGTGAACAGCCAGCCTCGCCGCCGCCACATCCAGTGCGCCGGTGGGGGCGGTGGGGGCGGTGGGGGCGGGGGAGGGAGCTCGTGTCCCTCCGGACCTATGGCGGTGTCGATGGCCTTCTCCGGGAACGCGGGGTCTCGGTGAGCCTAGCGTCAGGCTGGCGTCATACCGGCGAAGGCGCCGCGCACCACGTAGCGCTGCTTGGCGCTGCCGGGCGGGTGGCAGGCGAACAGCGTGACGGTGGCGTCGGGAGTCGGCGTCACGATGTGGACGTCCTTGGGGGTGACCACCTCCGAGGCCGTCATCTTGTAGGTGAAGACCCCGTCGTTGGTCCTGAAGATGATGTCGTCGCCGGGGACGAGCTCGTTGATCCGGCGGAAGGGGTGGGAGTGGGTCACCCGGTGGCCGGCGAATACGGCGTTGCCGAGCTGGCCCGGCCGGGCGCTCCCCGGCCAGTGACCGGGTCCCTGGTCGATGACGGTCAGCGTCACGCCCTCGTAGATGGGGTGCACGAGGCCGATCTTGGGGATCTGGATCTCCCCGATCTGGACGATGGGCTCCTTGGCGCGGGGCTCGCTGGGCGGGGCGATGGGCTGCGTCAGCGGCGCGGGGGCGGCCGCCACCGTGCTCGAGCTGGTCTCCGGCAGCGTCGTGGTGGTCGTGGTGGCGTCGACCGCCACCAGCGTGGGGGCGTCGAAGGCGAGGTCGGAGGCGGTGGGGTTGGAGCGCATTACCGCCACGGTGGCGCCACCGACGAGGATGATGGCGGTCATGGTGGCGAGGACGAGGGCCAGGTCGCCACGGGGCAGGCGCTTCGATGCCGACCGGAAGGCCACCACGGGAACGAGCAGGAGGCGGAGCGGAACCAGGAGCAGACGGGCGGCAGGCGGTATCTCCCGGCGTGCCGGTTTCGTGCTCTCCATCGGCCCGGTGTTCGACTCCATCTCGGCCGAACCCTCCTGTGCCTACACGGGACGCGGACCCGGCCAACGGCCCAGCGTGGATGTTCCTAGAGTACCGGGCGGGTGAGCCCGGGGAACGGCGACACGGATGCTTTGTGGCCCCTTGTCCTTACGCCTTCATGGCGCACCCGTGACGATCTGATGAAGTGGCCCGAGAACGGCCTCGAACGGGCGGCGGAAGCCGCGGCCGCCGGCTTGCGCCGTCCCGTGGCCCGGGGCACGACCCCGGCACTCCGGGACCTGCTGGAGACCGACCCCGACCCCCGGGTCCGGGCCGCCGCCCTCGGCGCCCTCGTTCGGATCGGCCGGCGGCGGGCGGCCGGCGCCTGGGCGGTGGCGCTGTCGGACCCGGACCCCGCGGTACGGCGCCGGGCCGCCGAATCCGCTCCCGGGGTCCTGCCGGCGGACTGCTCAGGGCTGGTGGCCGCACTGGCCGACGCTGATCCCGGGGTGGCCGAAGCGGCCGCCTTCGCCCTGGGCGAACTGGGTGCCGCCGCGGTCGACACGGGCGCCGTGGGCGCCCTCTCCGGGGTGGCGACTGCGCACCCCGACCCGTTGGTGCGGGAGGCGGCCGTCGCCGCCCTCGGTTCCCTCGGTCATTCCGATGGCCTGCCGGCCGTGCTCTCCGCCTGCTCCGACCGTCCGCCCATCCGCCGCCGCGCCGTGCTCGCCCTGGCCGCCTTCGCTGGGCCCGAGGTCGACGCCGCCCTCCGCCACGCCCTCGACGACAAGGACTGGCAGGTCCGCCAGGCCGCCGAGGACCTTCTAGGACCCTCCACCTCTGATTGAGGGTCACGGAAAAGGGGACGATGAAGGAGGGTGGGACCGGAACTGTGCACTGAGGACCACCGCCACGGTGGTTGCGGGAGCACAGTTCGAGAATCGGCTACAGGGACCGTAGCGGGTGGTCGGAGGCGGACCAGTCGGTCCCGCCCTCCCACTCTTCCGACTTCCAGATGGGGACGGTCTCCTTGAGGGTGTCGATGCAGAACCGGGCCGCCTCGAACGCGTCGGGGCGGTGGGGGCTGCTCACCACCACGACGACGCTGGCCTCGGAGACGACCAAGGTGCCGAGCCGGTGCAGGAGGGCGATGCGGTCGACGACCGGCCACCGGCGCCGGGCCTCCGCCGCCACCTCGGCCAGCTTGGCGAGGGCCTGCTCCTCGTAGGCCTCGTAGGTGAGCGTCGCCACCCCGGGGCGACCCTCCGAGTGGTCCCGCACCACGCCCGTGAAGCAGACCACGGCCCCGTCTCCCGGCTGGGTGGCCCACGTCATCGCTTCCTCGACCGGCAGGCGGGCCTGGTCCAGTCCGATCCAGTCGGAGTCCTCGACCTTCTGCATGACGGCGGAGTCTAGGAGGTCGGGGCGAAGCCAATTCCCGCAAAGGCCTCAGTACACTCGCGGTGTGGACTCGGAGCCGGAAGACGATCCCGAATCGTACGGCGAAGCGGGGCCGTCGGAACGGATCTGGCTCCATCCCTCCGAGATGGGCTCGCTGCTCCCGCCCGTCCCCCAAGGCCCGCTTCCGGGCCCCCGCCACCAACCCCGCACGATCTCCGTGGCGCTGGTCTCGGGCATGGTCGGGGCCAGCCTGGCCGTCGGGGTCCTCGTCCTCACCGGGGCCCTGGAAACCCGCGAGCGGGTGGTGGAGCGGGTGGCCGATCGGCCCGTCTACGACCTCGGGGAGCCCGAGGGGGTGGCCCGGCTGGCCGCGGCCGTGGCACCCGCCATCGTCGCCCTGCGCGCCACCGCGCCCT
>JBIOYN010000288.1:0-2353 GCA_044870155.1 Acidimicrobiia bacterium
GCCGGAGGAGCTGTTCACGGTGGCGGAGGGGATTTACATAGGGGTTCGATCCGGTCGCCTGGGAGGGCCGTTGTGGTGGGAGGGAACCGCGGACGCTGTACATCAGTCGTTTTGTTCAGTCGCGGCGGCCCTGGAGGAGCCGTGCCCGACATCGGCGGGAGAGTCCGGGCCAGAACAGATGGCGTCAGACCCCCTCGGTCGTAGAGGGGACCGAGGCTCGAGAGATCAGGAACGCGTAACGAACGGGATCGAAGTCCTTGCCCCGTGCCGGACCCGGGAGGAACCGGCGGGATCCGGGCAGAGACGCGCGAAAGTCCCCGAGGATACCACGATTCCGGGGCGGTCTTGGAGGAAACTGCCCTGCCCAGAGAGTCTCAGGGTGCGTAAGAGTTCGGGTTCGCTAACTGCGTAACGATTCGGGTGTGACTACCCGCTACGACTGTCCGACCAAAACCACAGATGACCAGCAGCTAACGACTTAAGGCTTGGGGGACGTCCGGCGGACGTTCTCAAATGCCCTCCCCGTGCGGTACATTCCGGGCTGTTCACGCTGTCCAGGAATATCCCGCATCGGGGAGGAGCCACGCTCATGCTCGCCACCGCCGCACCCGCCGTCAAGTTCCCGGCCCTCTCCACTCCCGAGCAGCAGGGCTGCTCGATGGCCATCGACCACGCCCTGGCGACCTTCTGGGAACTGGTGGAACGCCTCCACGCCGCCGCCGACCAGCAGCAGCCAATCCACCACGTCGAGGAGGTCATCTTCCGCCAATTGCTGGCCATGGGGCTGGACCTGCTCCGGGCGTTCCTGACTCGGGCTGGTGATGGCGACGAGGGACCGACGCTGGCCCTCCCCGGGGACATCCCCTCCGAGTCACCGCAGGACCTGCCACGTCTGGATGGGCCCCGCTCCCGGCCCTACTTGTCGATCTTCGGTGAGGTCCCCATCCAGCGAGTCTGTTACGGCCACGATCGGGTCGAGGCCGCTCCGCTGGACGCCCAACTGCATCTGCCCCGGCGGCAATACTCCTACCTGCTCCAGAAGTGGCTGGGGGCGTTCGTCATCGACGACGCCCACGCCGAGGCGGTTAAGAAGCTCCAGACGATCCTGGGGCTGTCGATCCCGGTCAAGGCGTCGGAGGACCTCAACCGGGAGCAGGCCAGCGACGTGGAACCGTTCCAGGACAGCCTGCCGGTGCCCGAACCGACTCAGGAGGGGCCACTGGTCGTGGTCACCGCCGACTGCAAGGGCGTGCCGCTGGTCCGCTCTGCCTTGGTCGACGCCGAGGAGGAGGCGGTCGATCGGCAGGACGCCACGGTCGGGCCATCACCGCACCACCGCCGGGGCAAGGGCGAGAAAGCCAACACGAAGCGGATGGCGGCGGTGGGAGCGGTCTACACCATCGAGCCGTTCGTCCGGACGACCGACGAGGTGATCAACGAGTTGCAGCGGAAGGAGGCCGCCCGGCGTCGGCCCCGCCCCCAGCACAAGCGAGTGCGAGCGGACCTGCTGCTGGGGAAGGTGTCGCTGTTCCTCTGGCTGGCCGATGAGTTGTGTCGCCGCAACCCGGAGGGGAGCAAGCCGGTGGTCTTCCTCAGCGATGGGGAGCGGGCGTTGCATGATCGCCAGGGGGAGTACCTGCCCGAGGGAGTGACGTGCATTTTGGACCTGCTGCACGTGATGGAACGGCTGTGGAAGGTGGCCTGGTGCCTGTTCGAGGAAGGCACACAGAAGGCCCAGGCCGAGCAATGGGTGGAGGGCCGCCTGCGGATGCTTTTGGACGGGAAGGTGGGCTATGTCATCGGTGGCCTACGTCAGACGCTGACGAAGCGGAAGCTCAAAGGCACCCGCCGCAAGACGGTGCGGGAGGTGATCGGCTACTTCGATGGGAACCGGAGTCGGATGCGTTATGACGAGTATCTTGCGGCGGGCTACCCGATCGGCAGCGGTGTGATCGAGGGGGCGTGTCGGCATCTGGTCAAGGACCGACTGGAGCGAGCAGGGATGCGATGGCTCCCCGACGGAGCCCAGGCGATGCTGGACCTGCGTGCGACATACCTCAATGGGGAGTGGGATGCGTTCTGGAGCTACCGTGTGGAGCAGGAAGACGACCGGCTCTACAGGAAGCTCAGGAAGACTGGGTAAGGTTGATCCGGTAGTCACACCCTCTCGAATACGGATGTGCCGCAGGCCTGGGACCCGCTCTTCCAGCACCTCGTCACGACCTACGCCAGCGAAACGAACAAGACGGTGAGCGTGTGGCGGGCCGTTTCTGACGGCCGGCTCGACTTCCAGCCGCATGAGACGACGAACTCGGTCCGCATGATCCTGGTTCATCAGCTTCTCTCCGAGCGC
>JBIOYN010000289.1:0-52004 GCA_044870155.1 Acidimicrobiia bacterium
GCTGAACACCTATCGCACGGTGAGACCGACCACGTCCTTGCCTTTTTTCATCGACTCCGCCAGCGCGGCCAGGACCTGCGAGCCGCGAGGGTGGACCGACAGCCGGTCGGTGGGGAACGAGGTCTGCCACACCGCCGAAGCCCCGCCCGCCCGGTACGCGTCCCCAAGGATGCGCCTGCCGTTCATGCGTCGAGCCACCATGGGTCCGCAGCTGCGGGCGAGCACCGAGCAGCCACCCGGGATCCCGCAGCTGAAGACGTCGAAGAACAGCTGCGAGGTGAAGAAGCCATAGGGGTCGACGTCGACGAGCATGCCCGACAACGACACCGGAACGCCCGTGAGATCGTCCTTGCGCCGGAGGCCCCTCCCGACGTCCACCCCGGTGACCGTGGCGTTGAAGAACGCCGACCGGTGGGTGCCGTGCACGTTCCAGTTGTGCCCGGCAAGATCCTCGAGCACCCAGAGCCGGGCCCGCTCCCGGTAGGCGGCCACATCTCCCGTGCCGAAGACCGTCCTGCTCGTCTCCACGTCGTAATAGTCCGGACGGTTGTTGGTGACGAGCGGATCCCAGGTGATCTGGCCCTGGAAATAGATGCGGGGCGTGTCGAGGACGGACACCGCTCCTCCGTATCAGAGGTCGTCGCGGAAGCGGAAGGCGGGCCCGGCCGACAGGTCGCTGTTGGCCAAGGGTGTGGCCAGGGCGGACCGAGCGGAGCGGCGGAGGTCGAACATGGCCGCCACGGCGTTGCCCAGCCGGCCCGGCTCGCCGTTGACGGCCCGGTGCAGCTCGCGCAGCAGCGCGGTGAAGGACCGGTCGCACTCCCGTTGCGCAGCTCGGGCCGGGACGTCGCCTGAGAAGTCGTGACACGCAGGATCGTCGATGGCGGGGAAGACGGCGGACCAGTCGACGCCGAGCCGCTCCTCTCCCCACCGGAACCCTTCCGGCGCGCCCGGGTCCCTCTCCAGCACCTGGTTCCGAAGGATCTCCTCGAAACGGCGGTAGTGGGAGACTTCGCCTTCGAAGTCGAGCGGGCACTCGAAGGGATCGGCGCCCTTCGGGGTGCCCTCACCCTCCGACCTGATCCTCCGAATCGCCTCCGCGGCGGTGTCAGAACCGGTGACCGGGAACAGCCGGCCGGCGAAGAACGGGTGGTCGGTCAGCTGGTGACGCGGGACCTCCGACCAGGTGTCGGGATCGAGCTTGCCGAGGGCGGTCTCGAGAGCGAGGTAGAACTGCCCGATGGTCTCGTAGCGCGGACCCAGGCTCGCCTCGTCCGGCAGGTCCGGAAAAACCTCCGGGTCCTCGGGCGTCTCGATCCGCATCGCCTGGGCCATCGCCGCCGGCGAGAAGGCCAGGAGCGACACGCAGAACGGCTGACCCAGATCGGCGCCGATGTCGTAGGGCAGAGGACCGGGATAGGTGGGAACCACCGACTCGTGGGCCAGCACCGGCGCTCCGCCGATGGCGTTGAGCACGTTGCAGGCCAGGGCGAGGTGGACCATCTCGTCCTGGATGATCGAGTTGATGCGCCGGCGGGCCGCCTGGTTGGTTCCGTCCTTGATCGTGAACGCCGCGTAGAGGTAGGGGGGCAGGGTCGACAGCTCGATCTCGATCGCCTGCTGCAGTGCCGCCCGCACGTCGGAGTCGGACTCGATTCTCCGGTACACCAGCCGGATGGGCGGTCCCGGGAGCCCCTCGACGTTCCCTCCCACGAACGCCAGCCTAGGCACCGGGCGGAAAACGCGCCGCGGGCTCCCGCGAGTGGGATGCTACGGGCGACGCTCGCCCGGAGTGTCGTGCCGGTGAGACGAGTGAGGCGCACGCGGTGCTCGAACAGCGGCTACGGGCCATCCCGCTCTTCCGCAACCTCTCCGCCGAAGCGCTCGAGGTGCTGGCCACCGGTCTCCGCCTCGAGTCGTACGAGCGGGGAGCGGTCGTCTTCCAGACGGGCGATCCGTCCGATGCCATGTACCTGGTCGAGAGCGGCCAGGTCGACGTGGTCCTCAACGCCGACCCCGCCGCCGAGGCGAACGACGAGCCCCTCGCCTCCCTGGGCCCGGGCAGCTTCGTGGGCGAGCTCGGCCTGCTCCTCGACGAACCCCGCTCGGCCACGCTGGTGGTCACCCACGACGCCGAGCTGTGGGCGCTGGGCCGCACCGAGCTCGACGCCCTGCTCAGTCAACACCCGACGCTGGCCATGGATGTCACCCGCGAGCTCGGCCGTCGCCTGGTGGCCACCAACCGCCGGGTCTCCCCCCCGCCGGTCACCCGGATCACGGCCATCTGGGGAGACGGCGCCCCCGAGCTCGCCCACACCCTCGCCGGCCTGGGCGTCGGGCGCGTCGGCGTGCTCGGCCTGCCCGGCGCCGGGCGCCTCCCCCCGCTTCGGCCGGAGGTGACGGAACTCGCGCCCGAGCACCTGGACGCCGCCACCGTGGCCGGCTGGGCGCATGCCCAGGTCGACAGCCTCGACCACCTGCTGCTCGTCCTCCCCGGCGAGGCCGACCCCACCGCCCGGGCCGCCGTCGACCTGGCCGGACACCTGGTGGCCTTCACCACGCCGTGGCCGGACTGGACCGTGCGGACGGGCGCCGCCCGCCGGGTACTGCGCTGTGACGGCTCGTCGGCTTCGCTGCGCCGGGTGGCCCGCTGGGTGTCGGGCCGGGCGGTGGGGCTCGCCCTCTCGAGCGGCGGATCCAAGTGCGTCGCCCACCTCGGCGTGCTCCGGGTGCTGCGGGCGGCGGGGGTGGAGATCGACGCCGTGGCCGGCACCAGTGGCGGCGCCCTGGCGGCCGCCGGCCTCGCCTTCGACCTCCCCGAGGACCAGATGATGGCCTGGCTCGAGGAGCTCGGACGCAACACGACGTTGCGCCGGTTCGACCTCAACCTCGTGCCCCGCTCGGCCCTGTTCAAGGGCACCCGCCTGCGCACGCTCTTCGACACCTGGTTCGCCGGGCGGACGTTCGCCGACACCAGCATCCCGATGTGGATGGTGGCCACCGACGTCGACACCGGCGAGGAGGTGGTGATCACCCACGGCCCCGTCGCCGACGGGATGCGAGCGTCCATGAGCATCCCCGGGGCGCTGGACCCCTGGCCCCACGACGGACGCCTCCTCATCGACGGAGCCGTCGTCAACCCCATGCCCGCCAGCGTGCTGCGCGATGCCGGTCTCCACTTCATCATCGGGTCGAGCGTCGCCGGCCAGGAGAGCCCCCGGAAGCGGGCGGCGGACGGGCGGGCGCCCCACATGATCCAGATCATCTCCCGGATCATGGGGGCCATGGAGCGGGAGATGATCAAGGCCCAGATCCCCCTCGTCGACGTCATGATCCGGCCCCAGGTCTTCGCCTCCTCCAGCTTCGACTTCAGCCGGTCAGCGGCGTTCGCCGACGAGGGCGAGCGGGCCGCTCTCGAGAAGCTGGCCGAGATCCAGGCGCTGCTCCTGTCCCGACGGTAGGAAGGTCAGGCCGTCACCGCGAACAGGCGCCACTCGCCGGGAACGCCCTTGAGCTGGTGCGTACCGCGCTCGGCGAAGTCGATCCTCGAACCGGCCACGAGGTCCTTGACGGTGCTGGACACCAGGATCTCGCCGGGTTCGGCCAGCGTGGCCACGCGGGCGCCGGTGTGCACGGCCACGCCACCGACGTCGTCGCCCATGAGTTCGCATTCCCCGGTGTGGAGGCCGATGCGGACGTCGACCCCGAACTGGCGGACGGCGTTGCGCACGGCGCAGGCGCAGGTGATGGCGCGGCTGGGTGCGCTGAAGGTGGCGAGGAAGCCGTCGCCGGTCGTCTTCACCTCGCGGCCCTCGAAGCGCCTGAGCTCGCGCCGCACGGCGGCGTCGTGCGTGGCCAGCAGATCCCGCCACCGCTGATCACCCATCTCCGCGGCCCGGACCGTCGAACCCACGATGTCGGTGAACATGACCGTGGCCAGGACCCGGTTGGACTGGGTGTCGTGACGGACACCGGTGAGGAACTGCTCGATCTCGTCGAGGATGGGATCGGGGTCGTACATCAGCATCAGATGATCTTCCGAGGGGAACTCCACGATCTGGGCGCCGGGGATCTGCTGGGCCATGTAGCGGGCCGCCCCCACGTGCGCCACCCGCTCCCGGGCGGGTTGGAGGATGAGCGTGGGCACGCTGATGGCCGACAGCACCTCCCGGCAGTCGAGCTGGCACAGCGCCTCGAGGACGGCCCTGGCCATGGCCGGGCTGGCCCCCAGACGTTGGTAGCGGCCCCATGCGAACTGGAGGGCTTCGTTGTCAGCCTGGCTGGGGGCGAAGAGGTTGATGAGCGCGGGCTCACCCCAGTTCTTGTCGATGTCGTCGACGTACTCGGCGATGTCTTCCTCGCTCCAGCCCCAGGGCCATTCCGGGCCGGCACTGAACTTCGGCGAGGACCCGTAGAGGACGAGCGCCGACGTCCGTTCCGGATGGGCGGCGGCGAACAGCAGCGACATCGGTCCGCCTTCGGAGACACCGAAGAAGGCGGCGCGCTCGGATCCGACGGTGTTCATGAGGGCCATCACGTCGTCGCTGCGTTCGTCGAGAGTCGGGACATGGTCGATGGGGTCGGACAGACCCGTGCCCCGCTTGTCCCACAGCACGACGCGCGCGAAGGAGGCGAGGCGTTCGAAGATCCGGGTCGTGGTGGGCATCTCCCAGTAGAAATCGAGGTTGGAGACGAACCCGGGGATGAACACCAGGTCCAGTGGACCGTCGCCGACCACCTGGTAGGCGATGCTGCCATCGCCGATCTTGGCGTACCTGGTCTTTGGCGCCATGTCGACCCCCGAACCAGTGGTAGGCCCGCACGCTAGCGGCCCGTTCGGCTACCGGTCAGTTACTCAGCGACACGCCGGGACCGCGATGAACACGCCGCCATCCGGGTAGCACTCATGGGCAACGACTACTGGGCGAACCCGGGGGGTGCGGCATGACACTGCACGAGGTGGCACGGCGGATCGGCGACATGGAGGCCCTGGATCAGGCGACACGGCCGCTCGCCGGGGCGGCCAAGAAGCTGATCCCGCCCGGCCCGGCCAAGGACATCCTCAGCGGCACCCCGTTCGGTCACCCGCTCCATCCGGCGCTCACCGATGTTCCCATCGGCTCCTTCACGGCCGCCACCATCCTCGACCTGGTCGGCGGGGAGGGGTGCCAGGGGGCGGTCGAGGCCCTTCTGGCCCTGGGGATCGTCACTACCGCCCCCACCGCCGGCGCCGGCCTGGCGGACTGGTCCGACACCTACGGTTCGGAGCAGCGCATCGGCCTCGTCCACGCCGTGGCCAACGTGACCTCGCTGTCCCTCTTCGCCGCGTCGCTGGTGGCCCGGCGGAGCGGGCACCGCGGCCTGGGCCGGGCCTTGAGCCTCCTGGGCATGACGACGCTGGCAGGCGGCGGCTACCTGGGCGGCCATCTCAGCTACGCCCGGGGCGTTGGGGTCAACAACGCCTTCTTCCAGCACGAGCCCGACGAGTGGACCCCCCTGATGGCGGCGGGCGACCTCCAGGAGGGGAGTCCCACCAAGGTCGAGGCGGGCGACGCCACGATCCTGCTCTTCCGCTCAGGGGATCGCATCCTCGCCATCGGCAGCCGCTGCAGCCACGCCGGCGGGCCCCTGCACGAGGGCAAGATCGACGACGGCGACATGTGCGTGCAGTGCCCCTGGCACGGCAGCGTGTTCCGCCTCGAGGACGGCGCCGTCGTCCACGGCCCGGCCAGCGTGCCCCAGGCCGCCTACGACGTCCGGGTGCGGGACGGCAACATCGAGGTCCGGCACCGGCCCTGACCCCAAGGGTGACCATGGGCTGAGACTCCCCATATCGGCGGGGCGGCGCTTCAGGGTCCCCGGGAACCGGTCGACATTCCGGATACGCAGGTGAACCACGGCGAGAGTCGAGGAACGCCATTGAAGAGACCTGGGGTCGCTGTCGCCCTGGCCACGCTTGGTGTGGTGGTGGCCGGGACCGCAAGCGTCGTGGGCGCGGGCGAGCGCGCCACCCCCATCCGAGCCTGCGCCCAGAAGGAGAACGGCCAGCTCCGTGTCCTGGGCGGCGGCGACGCCTGCCGTCCGAGTGAGTCGGGCCTGGAGTGGAACATCGAGGGCCCCGCCGGGCCCCCGGGGCCACCGGGGCCCACCGGCGCCACGGGACCGCCCGGCCCCTCGGGGCCCGCCGGACCGCGCGGCCTCACTGGACCCGAAGGACCCGAGGGACCGGCGGGCCCGGCCGGCCCGGCCGGACCGCAGGGGCCGGCGGGATCAGTGGAGCTGGTCGGTGTCACCGGGGTGGTGCGCGTGGGCACGTTGCCGGCACCCCTCCCCGCCCGCTCCAGCCAGGGATTCGTCGTGCGCTGTCCGGTGGGGAAGGTCGCCCTCGGCGGCGGGTTCAGCGTCTTTCCCGACGTCGGCGTCGACATCGTGCAGTCGCGGCCCATCGAGGGGCCCAGCCCTTTCGACACCCGCACGGACCCGGGTTGGATCGTCTCCGCCCACAACCGGTCCCTCTTCGACGCTTCCGTCGGGGTGTCGGTGGTCTGCGCCGCCATTCGTTGACCCCCGCGCCCCGTCGTCCGGACCCGCCGCTGAATCGAGCCGAGTGTCGTGGGTTTGACGTTGCCGGCGTCAACCCCACCCCGCCCCCGCGGCGCTGCCGTCGGTAGCGTCCAGTGAGTGCGAACCACACGCGTGATCAGCCTTCTGGCCGTGCTCGCCATCTTCGGTGCCGCCTGCGGCAGCAGCGGAGACGGCAAGGCCGCCGCCACCCGCGCCCAGGCCTTCACCATCGAGGTCGACGGCCAGGCCGACGGCATCTCGGTGGCCTTCAGCGCCTTCTTCCCCGACCGCCTCACCGTGCACCCCGGAGACAGCGTGACCGTCAGGCGCGCCTCCGGCCAACCCCACACCGCCACCCTGGGCACGCTCGTCGACGCCGCCGTGACCAGGCTCGGGGCGCTCGGGCCCCAGGCCTCGATCGCAACGGTGGAGAACTCGCCCGAGATGCTGCAGCTGCCCGACGCCTACCCCCATGAGATCACCGGGGACCACCAGGACGTCAACCAGTCCGCCGCCCAGCCGTGCTTCCTCGACACCGGCGTCCCACCGCTGTCCCTCACCGGGGGCGCCGAGGCCTGCCCCCGGCGGGACCAGCCGGAGTTCGACGGCACCCAGAGCTTCTACAACAGCGGGGTGCTGATGAACGCCGGTGACACCTTCACCGTGCCCATCGCCAAAACCACCAGGCCGGGGCGCTACAGCCTGATGTGCATGCTGCACCGGTCGGCCGGGACGGGCCTGATCACGGTCGTGCCCGCCGGCGAGCCCGTCCCCATCCCGCACGACGCCACGGCGACCGGCCGCCGCCAGCTCGGCGACCTCGTCGCCACCCTGCGGCCGGTGGCGTCCGAAGCGGACCGGGCCACCGCCGACAACGCGCTGGCGGGGGCGGCCGACCCGACGGTGTACAGCGCTGTGGTGGCCCAGTTCGGTCCCCAGACGATCTCTCTCCCCGTGGGGGGCACGGCCACCTGGCACGTCAACGGCTTCCACACCATCAGCTTCGGAGCCCCCGCCGGGGCGGACGGGTCACTGACGAGGTCGCCCGACGGCAGCATCCACCTCCACCCGGAGGGAATTCTGCCCGCCGGCTTCGAGGTGCCCGTTGCCGCCTACGTCTATCCCCCACCCGACGACGGGCAGCCCGTGCTCATCGACGGGGGCGCCTGGGACGGCTCCGGGTTCCGCAGCACCGGGCTGGTCGGCTCCTATGCCCCCGTGCTCGTCACCGTGAAGCAGACCTTCACCCGGGCCGGCACCTATCCCTACCGCTGCCTGTTCCATCCCGCCATGGCCGGCGCCGTCCAGGTGGGGTGAGCCTGCCGGTACCGTGACTCGAGGTGACACCGCACCTCGAGCCCATGCTCTGTACCCTCGGCGCCCTCCCCACCGACGAGGGCCGTTGGTCGTTCGAACCGAAGTGGGACGGGTTCCGCGCCCTGCTCCACCTCGACGGCCACCGGGTGCGGGTGCTGTCCCGGCGGGGCGCCGACCTCACCGCCCGTTGCCCCGAGCTCGCACCCCTGGCCCGGGCCGTGCGCCGCCCCTGTGTCCTGGACGGCGAACTGGTGGTGCTCGACGCCGGGGGGCGACCGGACTTCGAGGCCATGCGCCGCCGGGGCCTGCTCGGCAAGGTCGAGGCGCCCATCCTCTTCGTCGCCTTTGACGTGCTCGCCCTCGACGGCGATCCCCTCACCGCCCGGCCGTGGCGGGCGCGCCGGTCAAACCTGGTCCGCCTCGGCGTCGACGGACCGGCGTGGACCACCACTCCGTCCTACGCCGGCGAGGGCCGCAGCCTCTTCGACGCCACGCTGGCCCAGGGACTCGAGGGCGTGGTGGCCAAGCGCCTCGATTCCCCCTACCGCCCCGGTGCCCGCAGCCGGGCCTGGGTCAAGGTCAAGCACATGCGCACCGCCACCTTCGTCGTCGGGGGAGTCGCCGTCGCCGACCCGGAGCGGAACCGCCGCGCCGCCCTCCTCGTGGGCGTCCCCGAGGCCGATGGCGGCCTCCGGTACTCCGGTCGCGTCGAAGCCGGCTTCCCGGTAGGAGGCATGGAGACGATCCGGGGCGCGCTGCAACCCCGGGTCACCAGCGCGTTCGGCATCCGCTTCCCCTACCCGGTGGAGCATTGCGAGCCGGAGCTCGAGGTGGCGGTGCAGTTCCTCGACCGCTCCGATCAGGGCTGGTTGCGGCACACCAGCTTCAAGGGGATCGTGCCCACCAGCGTGTTCAGGAACCGTGCCGGGCGGCCTACCCCGGAGCGGTGAGACGGAACTCGACGCTGGCGTCGACGGCGTCCAGCTCCAGCGCCCGCTGGAACCGGGGGAGGGCTTCCTGCTCGATGCGGTTCCGCAGCAACGGGAGGTTGCAGCCCTTGACGACGTCCACCCGCAGGTCGATCTCGGGCGTCTCCGGATCGCCCGTCACCCGGGCGGAGGCGCCGGCCACGCCCCGGTAGGTCTCGATGTCGCCGGCCAGTGCCCGGGCGGCGCCGGCCGGACGGACCACCGTCAGGCCGCCTTCCTCGCGGTGCGCCAGGTCCACTCTCGTGAACGGCGCCGTCCCCAGTTGCGCCCGCAGCCAGCGCAGGCCGAGCAGGGCGAGCACGAGCGCCACCAGCGCCACCGCCGGCCAGGCCCAGGCGCGGTTGCGGGTGAAGGAGCTCCGCCACGACTCCACCAGCACCGGGTCGGATGCCGCCGGGTCCCCGAAGGCGCCCCACCCCCGGGCCAGGCCGTAGGCCCCCATCCCGAGGCACACGAGCCCGAGGAACATGAGCCCGAAACGGTTGCGGCGATCGACACCGGTGGACGCTCCCGTGACCGCCTGCCTGTTCACTGGCTCTCCCTCCGGCTCATTTGTTGCGCGGGTGGATGTCGACGGCCACCCGGAGCCGCCCGTCGAGGCCGAGATCGCGCAGGTGCGCGTGGGCGGCCTCCTCCAGCCGGGGTCGCAGCTCGTCCGGGGGAGCGACGGTGGCAGCAACGACCCGTGCTCGCCGCCGCCGGATCCTGGCCGTGGCCGTCGCCACCCCGGTCTCGTTGCCCACCGTGCGGGCCAGGGCCCGCTCGAGGCTGCGCCGGGCGACGCCGGCGCGGGCCACGCCGGGTTCGAGGGGAATGCTGCGGGGCCGGGGCTTGACCACCTGGAGGATGACCATGATCGCCCCCGCCAGGGCGAGGGCCAGGAACAGCGTCCGGGCGCCGGATGAGTCCCAATGGTTGGTGCGGGCGCTCCGGTACCAGCTGTCATAGGGGACGAGCCACGGACCCCGGCCGGCGCTGGCCAGGGCGATCTCGATGATCACCACCACGCCGCCGGCGGCGAGGCCGAGCGCCGCGGCCACGGCCAGCACGCGGTTGACGATTCTCACGGCGTCACCTCCGCAACCTCCGGGGGGCGGGCAGGATGAGCTCGGGGACGGCGATGTTGACCTCCCGGACGGTTGTCCCCGTCAACGCGCCGACGCGCTCGGCGACGTGGCGGCGGACCCGGTCGGCCACCTGGCGCACCGGCTCGGGGTAGGCCACGTTGAAGGTGAGGTCGAGCACCAGGCCCTCGTCGTCGACTTCCACCGAGGCGTCGGCGGGGGCACCACTGGTCCAGGGCAGGAGCCGGTCGAGGCCGGTCTTGACCTCACCCTCCACTCCGGTCACCTCGCTGGCCGCACGCGCCGCCATCCGTTCGAACACGGCGGGGGCGATGGTGGTCTCCCCGCGCTGGCTGACGGCCGGAGGCTCCTCGAGCGTGCTCACCGCCGCGTTGTCGACCGGCCGGCCCGCCCACCCAGGAACTCCGAGAGGTCGAGCTCGCCGTCGATGACCTTGGGAGTGAGGTACCCGAGGAGGCCCGCGAAGGCGACGACCAGCATCGCCCCGAAGCCCTCGAGAACGAGGGCGAGGCCGAGAATCAGGCCGACGAGAAGGCCGACGGTCGTGGTCTGCATGCTGTTCTCCTCCAAGGAAGTCAGCCGCCGTCCGGTAAGAAGATCTGAGCGCCCTCGCCGGCGCCGGGGACGTCGACGTCATCTACGTGCACGTCGATGGGGAGCCCGCCGGCGGCCGGGCTCACGGCGGCGCGCACCTCGGCGGCCAGCTCCGGCACCCGGACCCCCCAACAGGCCACGACGTGCACCTCGATCTGGCCGCCCGCCAACCGGACACCGGGGACGCGCCGGCCGGGCAGGTAGGTCGCCACCTCCCCGAACGGTCCGGCGGAGAGGCGGGCCACGGAGCGGCAGCTCTCCACCCGCTCGGCCACCGCCTCGGCGTCGATGGCGTCGATGAGTCCGGTGGGTCGGTCGGTCACGGCAGCCGCTGGTTCCCGCCGTCCTCGTTGTCGCCGTCGTCCAGCCAGATGTCGTCGACCGCGATGTTCACCTCGGTCACCGCCAGTCCCGTCATGCGCTCCACGCGCTGGATGACGTTGTTGCGGACCGAACGGGACAGGTCGGGAATGGACACGCCGTACTCGACGACCAGGTCCAGGTCGATGGAGGCGTCGGTCTCGCCGACCTCGACGCTCACCCCCTGGGTCGGGGCGGGCGTGCTGGGGCCCACCGGGAGCATCTCCTTGAGCGCTCCCAGGGCCCGGGCGGCGCCGGCGCCCATCTGGTGGACACCAGAGACCTCGCGGGCGGCGATCCCGGCGATCTTGGCCACCACGGAGTCCGCCACCGTGGTCGTGCCGTGCTCGGTCTGGAGCTCGCCCTTGTTGCCACCGCTGTCGGTGCGCTCCTTGGTGGCGGACGCGGTGCCTGCCTGTGCCATCGGACCCTCCCGTTGGTCTCTCTTTGGTGCGGTTTGTGCCTTTCGATCCGGCCCGGCTCCTACCCGCCGGCGGTCCGGCAAAACGTCGGAATCTGACGTTGCCGACCCCTCCCATCGCCGCTTACCGTTGCCGGCGTCGGGGGCGCCGGGGACCGGGGGGCGGCAATGTGCCTGGCTGAGGTCTGTGACGGGGGCACGCATGCGGTGTCGCGCCGGGACGTGCTGCGGGCGGGCATCGCCGGCGGCACACTGGCCCTGGGCGCGCCACTCGCCTTCCCCGGGGTGGCGGCCGGCGCCGAGCGGGCCACTCCGGTCCGGTCCCGACGCTCCCGGACCGTCCGCCTGACCTGGTTCGGGACCAGCGGCTGGAAGATCGAGTTCGAAGCCGGCGGGATCCCGCGGACGGTCCTCTTCGATCCCTACCTGGCCCGATTCGAAACCGGCTTCTTCCGCAACGCCTTCGACCCCGGGACACCGCTCCAACCCGCCGACCCGGCCCTGATCGAACGCCACGTTCCCGCCTCCGTCGACCACATCCTCATCGGCCACGGTCACTGGGACCACCTGGCCGACGTGCCCGCCATCCAGCGGCGGACCAACGCCATGGTCATCGGCTCCGAGACCCACTGGCACCTGCTGCGGGCCTTCGGCCTGCCCGACCCCAAGCTCGTCATCGTGGAGGGCGGCGAGGTCATGGCCTTTGACGGCTACTGCATCGAGGTGTTCACCGGTCTGCACTCGATGGGGCCGCTGAAGAAGTTCGCCCTCCCCGGGCATCTCCTCTCCGACCCCGAGCCACCGCGGGTGGTGGGTGACCTCCCGGAGGGCGACTCGCTCTGCTACCTCCTCGCCATCGACGATGGCCCGTCCGTGTTCCTCATGTCCAGCGCCAACTTCGTCGAGCGCGCCCTGGCCGGGATCCGCCCTGACGCCGCCCTGGTGGCCGGCATCTTCCGGGGGCAGATCGCCGGCTACGCCCGGCGTCTGACCCGGGCGCTCGGCCACCCGAAGGTCCTGCTCCCCACCCATTGGGACAACTTCGAGCGCCCTTACTCCGACGGTCCCCGGGACCTCAGCGACGTGTTCGGCGAATCCGGCTCGCTCGACGCCTTCGTGCGGGAGTTGAAGCAGGCGTCGCCCCGGAGCCGCGTCGTCGTCCTCGACTTCTTCGAGCCTTTCGACCTCTGATCGTCCGCCCCGGGGCTGGGCCCCCTGGGCGGGGGGTGGCGCCCGCCCGCAGATTCGCCCACTTTGTCACCCGGATATCGCCAGATTGCGTCGCCGCCACCTGCCGGGCCCGCCCCACCCGCCGATATAAACGGTCGTGACCCTGCTCGGCCTGACGGAGTGGCTGGAGCTCGAGGTGTTCGTCCTCCTGGCCCTGATGTCGCTGGCAAAGTGGCGCCGGCGGCGGGAGCCGGCCGCGGGCTGGCTCGCGCTCACCTTCGCCCTGCTGGGGGGCATCCTGCTCGCCGACCGGTTCGTCCCGCTGTCGGCCAAGGCCCTGGGCGACTGGTTCTGGTTCGACCGGGTCCTCATCGTGGATCTCGCCCTGGTTCCCTACTGCCTGCACCGCTTCACGTCGGCGTTCCTGCAGACGCCCCGGCGGGCGAGGATGGTGGCCGGAGCGGGGACGGCCCTCTTCGCCGCCATCGCCTTCGTCCTCCCTGAGATCCCGGGGGGGCACCCGCGGGACTGGCCGTGGTGGTACGCCCTCTACGTCGCCTGGTTCCTGGCCGGGTGGACGGCCCTGTCGTCCCTCTCCGTCGTCCGCCTGTGGCGGGGGGGCCGGGGCCAGCCGACCGTCATCCGCCAGCGGATGCGGATGCTGGCCATCGCCGCCGTCGTCCTCAACGCCACGCTGTTCCTGCTGGCCAACTCCAGCGACCATGCCTGGACGGGCCTGGCCAGCTCGGTCCTGTTCCTGGCCGGCTTCGCCCCCCCGCCGGCCCTGCGGGCCCGGTGGCGGCGCCCGGAGGTGGAGGCCTTCCGCCGGGCCGAGGCCGACCTCATGGGGGCCGACACCACCGAGTCCGTCACCACCCTCATGCTCCCCCACGCCGCCCGGCTCGTCGGCGCCCCGGCCGCGGTGCTGGTCGGCGACGACGGCGGGGTGCGGGCCGCCCACGGCATCACGGGCCCGGAGGCGGACGACCTGGTCCGGCGGCTTCCGGCCCCCTCCGACGGGAGTGACGAAGGGCCCGTCGTCGGGCGGGACATCGTGGCCGTGCGGGTCCGGTCGGGCTGGCTGGCGGTGGCCACCACGGCGGCCACGCCCTTCTTCGGCATCGATGAGCTCGGCCTCCTCCAGACGTTGGCCCACCTCGCCGGCCTCGCCCTCGATCGGGCCGAGCTGTTCGACCGGGAGCGCACCTCCCGCCAGGTCCTGGCCGAGCGGGAGTTCCAGCTGGCCGAAGCCCAGCGGACGGCCCGGCTCGGCAGTTACACGTGGGACACGGCGTCGGGGACGGCGGTGTGGTCCGACGAGATGTACCGGGTCCTCGGATTCACGCCGGGCGAGGTCACCAACCACGGCGAGGCCTTCGCCTCCCGCCTCCACCCCGACGACCGGGAGCGGGTCATCGAGGTGTGGCGGGCCGCGCCCGGGATCACAGAGCCGACGTCGATCGAGTACCGCATCGTCCTGCCCGACGGGGGGATCCGATGGGTATACGGCCAGGTCTCCCCCGCCCTGGACGCCGGCGGCGCGGTCCGTCGCCTCATCGGGACGATCCAGGACGTCACCGAACGCAAGCTGGCCGAGGAGGCCATCGTCTTCCAGGCCGGCCACGACGACCTCACCCAGCTCCCCAACCGGGCCCTGTTCCTCGACCGCCTGGGGCAGGTCCTCACCCGGCGCAGCCGGCACCCGTCGGGGGTGGCCGTGCTCTTCCTCGACCTGGACCGGTTCAAGTGGCTCAACGACAGCCTGGGCCACGCCGCCGGCGACGAGCTGCTGATGGAGGTGGCCGCCCGCCTGCGCGACACCATGCGGGCCGAGGACACCGTGGCCCGCTTCGGGGGCGACGAGTTCGTGGTGCTGTGCCAGGACGTCGCCGACCAGGCCGAGGCCGAGGCCCTGGCCGGCCGGCTGGCCGCCGTCCTCGCCGCCCCCATCGTGGTCGCCGGCGAGGAGACCACGGTCACGGTCAGCATCGGGATCGCCTACGCCCCGCCCGCAAGCTCGGGGGAGACGCCGGGGTCGCTCGTCCGCGACGCCGACGCCGCCATGTACCGGGCCAAGGAGCAGGGCCGGAACCGCCACGCCGTGTTCGACGTGACCACCCTGGAGCTGGCGCTGGTTCGTCACGAGACCGTCAACGCCCTGCGCCGGGGCATCGAGCGGGGTGAGCTCGTGGTGCACTACCAGCCCGCCCTCGACCTCACCACCGGGCGCGTGGTGGGAGTCGAGGGACTGGTCCGCTGGGACCACCCCCAGCGCGGCCTCCTCCCACCGGGCGAGTTCATCGCCCTGGCCGAGGAGACGGGACTCGTCGTCCCCCTCGGGACCGAGGTCCTGGCCACCGCCTGCCGGCAGGTCACCGCCTGGCAGCGCCATGGCCAGTGCGCCGAAGACCTGTGGCTCTCGGTCAACCTGGCCGTCCGCCAGCTGCTGGCCGCCGACCTGTGCGCCGTCGTCGAGGACGCGCTGGCCGACTCCGGCCTGGCCCCGCACCGGCTCTGCCTGGAGATCACCGAGAGCGCCCTGCTGGAGGACAGCGAATCCTCCACCCGGGTCCTCAACCGCCTCAAGATGCTGGGGGTGCGCATCGGCGTCGACGACTTCGGGACGGGGTTCTCGTCGCTCACGTATCTCAAGCGGTTCCCCGTCGACGTGCTCAAGATCGACCGGTCCTTCGTGGCCGGCCTGTGCCTGGACCCTCAGGACCGGGCCATCGTGGCCAGCGTCATCGACCTGGCCCACGCCTTCGGGCTGACCACCACGGCCGAGGGTGTGGAGACCGACGAGCAGCTGGCCCAGCTCCGGGCCCTGGGCTGCGAGCAGGGCCAGGGGTACCTCTGGAGCCGCCCGCTCCCCGCCGACGCCGCCGGCCGGTGGCTCGCCGAGCGTGCCGTCGGGGTTTCTTCGCGCTAGCCCTCAACTTCCGCCCACGGCGGCCGACAGAAAGTGCATGGCCGCCAACGAAGAAGGATCCGTCATCGACACCCAGACCGGGCTCCCCAACCGGGGATGCTGGGATGCCATGCTCGAAGCCGAGGCGCTGCGCACCGCCCGCCACGGTGGGCGCCACGGACTCATCCGGGTCGTCCTGCGCCAGCCCGGGATCGACGGAGCTCTGGCCCAGAAGGTGGCCGCGCTGCTGGGCGCCACGCTGCGGGAGGTCGACGTCCTGGCCCGGCTCGACGACGCCGAGTTCGGGATCCTGGCCCTGCACTGCGACTCACTCGAGACGGTGACGAACCGCCTCCGCCACCTCCTGGCGGGCGCCACCCCGTCCGTCCCCGCCGTCTTCTCGGCCCGGACTGCCGGCGCCGACCTGCAGGCCGTCTGGACGCAGCTGGAGACCGGTGCCCGGCCCGAGATCAACGGGATGCCCTACGTCGACTTCGTGGCCCGCACCCAGCCCTGCCTGAACTGACCCGGCCGTAGGCTGGGGTCGTGCGGATCGTGTCGCTGATCCCTTCGGCCACGGAGATCCTCTTCGCCGTGGGCGCCGGCGACGAGGTGGTGGGCGTCACGTTCGAGTGCGACCACCCGCCCGAGGCCCGCTCCCGGCGGGTGGTGTCCAACACCGCCCTGCCCGAGGGCCTGACGCCGGCCCAGATCGACGCCGAGGTCAGCGCCCGGGTGGCCGCCGGCGAGGACATCTACCGCCTCGATGCCGGCGCCCTGGCCGAGCTCGATCCCGAGGTCATCGTCACCCAGGACCTGTGCGCGGTGTGCGCCGTGAGCGTGGCCGGCGTCGACGAGGCCCTCGACCACCTGGGGTGTCACGCCGAGGTCATCACGCTCGACCCCATGACCCTGGAGGAGGTCCTCGGCTCCATCCTGCGAGTGGGCGAGGTCACGGGCCGGACCGAGGCGGCCCGCCAACTGGTCGGCGAGCTTCGGGCCCGCCTGGCGGCCGTCGCCACCGCCGTCGCCGGCCGGCCCCGGCCCCGGATCGCCGTGCTGGAGTGGACGGACCCGCCCTACTCGTCGGGGCACTGGGTTCCTGACATGGTGGCCGCCGCCGGGGCCACGTCGGTGCTGGGCGCCGCCGGCGAGCGGTCCCGGCGCATCGGGTGGGGCGAGGTCGCCGCCGGACGGCCGGATCTCGTGGTCGTCGCCCCCTGCGGCTATCGCCTGGACCCCGCCGCCCTGCTGGCGGAGAAGATCGTGGCCGCCGGCGTCCTCCCGCCCGGGGTCCCGGTGTGGGCCGTCGACGCCGACGCCGTCTTCGTGCGCCCCGGGCCCCGGCTGGTCGACGGCGTGGAGGCCCTGGCCGCCATCGCCCACCCCGGAGCGCTGCCCCCACGGGACGACATGGCCCGTCCGCTGGCGGGTACCTAGTCCCGACCCGGGCCAGAACCGCCCGACCGGGCTATGGAAAACGCGGGCTCCCGGCGTTGAAATTGAGGTGACACGAGGAGCACGGTGAGCCCGAGACCGGCGGACCCGCAGCTGAGGACGGCCCCGGCCGCTTCCTCCGAGGGCACTGCGCTCCGCGCCGCCCTGGCGCAGGCCCAGACCCGGATCGCCGTGCTCGAGGGCCTGCTGCGGGAGCAGGCCACCACCGACGCCCTGACCGGCCTCCCCAACCAGATCATCTTCGGCCCCCGGGTGGAGGAGGCGCTGGCCCGGGCCGAGACCGGCGGGCACATGGTGGCGGTGGCCTTCGTCGACCTCGACCGCTTCCGCACCGTCAACGACGTCCTCGGTCATGCCTCCGGCGACAAGTTGCTCCAGCAGGTCGCCGAGCGTCTGGTGGGCGGGCTCGGGCGAGGGAACGTGTTCCGGATGGCGGGCGACGAGTTCGTCCTCCTGCGGGAGGACGTGGGCCGGCGCGAGGACCCGAGCCGGTGCTTCGACCGGGTGCGGACCGCCCTCCAGCGGCCCTTCGTGTGCGACGGCCACGAGCTGTTCGTCTCCGCCAGCATCGGCATCGCCCTCTACCCCTACGACGGCGAGGACGTCGGCACCCTGGTGAAGAACGCCGACTGCGCCATGTTCCGGGCCAAGGAGCGGGGCGGAGACACCGCCGAGTGCTACTCCCAGGGCCTGTTCGAGGAGGCCCGCCGGCGGCTCCTGCTGGAACGCAGCCTGCGCCAGGCGCTCGACAGAGACGAGATCGTGCTCGAGTACCAGCCCCAGATGGATCTGGGCACGGGGCGGATCGTGGGCCTGGAGGCGCTGGCCCGCTGGCGCCACCCCGACCTCGGCCTGCTGTGGCCCGGTGCCTTCATGCCCCTGGCCGAGGAGACGGGCCTGGTGAACCCCATCGGGGAGCGGATCCTGGAGATGGCCTGCGCCCAGGCCGGCGTCTGGGCGGCCATCGACGCCGACCTGCGGGTGTGGGTCAACCTCTCGGCCCGCCAGTTCCACCACGGCGACCTGCCCGCCCTCGTCGCCCGTACCCTGGAGCACTGCGGCCTGCCCGGCTCCCAGCTCGGCGTCGAGATCACCGAGAGCTTCGCCATGCGCCATCCGGCCGAGGCCGCCGCCGTCCTCCAGCGGGTGGCGTCCATGGGCGTCAGGACCGCACTCGATGACTTCGGGACCGGCTACTCGTCCCTCGCCTACCTCAGCCGCTTTCCCATCGACGTCCTCAAGCTCGATCGCTCGTTCGTGCAGAGCGCGCCCGCCCAGGCCGGCGACGCCGCCATCGCCCGGGCCATCATCTTGCTGGCCCACGGGCTCCAGCTGACGGTGGTGGCCGAAGGGGTAGAGACCCTCCAACAGCAGGCCTTCCTGCGCCGCGAAGGGTGCGACCAGGCCCAGGGCTTCCTCCTGGGCCGGCCGGTGGGTCCGGCGGTGGTGCCCGGCCTGCTCATGGCGGCGAGCTGAGATAGGCCTCCGTGAGCCACCCCCGGATGTCGTCGTCGACGTCAGCGGGGCTCCGGAGGTCGGCCACGTGGAAGTAGCGGCCGTGGTGGTACCGCACCTTCCGGGTGATCGTCCGGTGGCGCACCGGGCGGGGCAGCCCGAACCACAGCGCCACCCACTGCTGCATGGGCCGCAGCTCGGCGAACGTCCGGGACCGCTTGAGGAAGATCCCCACCGAGACCGGCTCGACGTGGATCGGCCCGACCGTCTCGAGGTGGCGGAGCACGGCCTCGAAGACGGGGCGCTCATGCGCCGGCCCGGTGGAGAAGTACTCCTCCAGCGACAGGGCGGGGGCGCACTCGTGCCCTTGTCGCTTTCGTCCGAATTGCCGCCCGCACTCCGGGCAGGTCCATGCCGGCACGGCGGAAATCGTGCCTCACCAGACGGGACCGGGCCCTAGATTTGCCCGTCGTGACCATCCTCGAAGGGGCGCTGGTGCGGCTGCGCCCGGCGACTACGGACGACATCCCCGAACTGGTCCGGATCCGGACCCAACCCGAGGTCTACCGGCACTGGCGGGGTGGCGACGACCTGGTGGCGGCGGTGGAGGACGACTGCGCCGAGCCCGACGTGAGGAAGTACGTGATCGAGTTCGAGGACCGGGTGGTGGGCTGGATCCAGTGGGAGGCAGAGGAGGAACCCGACTACCGCCACGCCAGCATGGACCTCTACGTGGACGCCGCCGTGCACGGCCGCGGGGTGGGGACCGACGCCGTGCGCACCGTGGCCCGGCACCTGATCACCGACCATGGCCATCACCGGTTGACCATCGATCCCGCCGCCCACAACGCCCCCGCCATCCGGGCCTACAGCAAGGTCGGCTTCCGCCCCGTCGGGATCACCCGGCGCTCGGAGCGGGGGCCCGACGGCACCTGGCACGACGGCCTCCTCATGGACCTCCTCGCCGAGGAGCTCATCGACGACTGACCAACGATTGGAGACGCCATGACCCCGACCGCCCTGCACTTCCAGGAGGTGTCGGCCCCCACGCCCGATCTCGAGGCCCTGGCCGGCCGCATCGGCGCGCTCCGGGCCGACCTGGCCGGCGCCGGAACGGTGGACGACTGCCTGGCCGCCGTCCGCGCCTGGGACGGGGTGCGCCGGGAGGTGGACACCTACAGCGCGCTCGTCCACCTGCGCTTCAGCCAGGACACCAGCGACGCCGGGGCCAAGGCCGCCCGCCAGGCGTGGGACGAGGCCGAGCCCCGCTGGACCGAGCTCGAGGTGGCCATGAAGCAGGCGCTGCTCGACCACCCGCTGCGCCCGCAGCTGGAGGAGGCCCTGGGCGCCCAGGCCTTCGCCCTGTGGCGCTCCGACGTGCTCGCCTTCGACCCCGCCATCAAGGCCGACCTGGCCAAGGAGTCGGAGCTGGGCGCCGAGTACGTCGAGCTCCTGGCCGCCGCCGAGCTGTCCTTCGGTGGCGAGACGCTCAACCTGTCGTCCATCCAGAAGCACCGCCAGAGCGGCGACCGCGACGTCCGCCACGGCGCCGAGGTCGTCCACTGGGACTGGTTCGCGGCCAACGGTGAGGCGCTCGACCGGATCTTCGACGACCTGGTGCGGCTGCGGACGGCGATGGCCCGCCAGCTCGGCTTCGACGACTTCACCGCCCTCGGCTACCAGCGCATGTGCCGGGTCGACTACGACCGGGGCGACGTCGAGCGGCTGCGGGCAGCCGTCCGGGAGCACGTGGTGCCCCTGGCCACCGAGATCCGCCGGCGCCAGGCCACGGTGCTGGGCGTCGAGCGGCTCATGGCCTGGGACGAGGAGGTCCACGACCCCAAGGGCAACCCCGCCCCCCTGGGCGACCACGACTGGATGCTGGCCCGGGCCACGGAGATGTTCGACGCCATGGGCGACCTCGGGCCCTTCTTCCGTCTGATGAACGGCGGCGGCTTCCTCGACCTCGCCGACCGCAAGGGAAAGGCCGGCGGCGGGTTCTGCACCAGCTTCCCCACCCACGGCATGCCCTTCGTGTACGCCAACTTCAACGGCACCAAGGGCGACGTGGAGGTCTTCACCCACGAGATGGGCCACGCCTTTCAGGCCTACCTGAGCCGGGCGCTGCCGCTCACCGACTACCTGTGGCCCACGTACGAGTCGGCCGAGGTCCACTCCATGAGCCTCGAGTTCCTGACCTGGCCCCACATGGAGCGCTTCTTTGGTGACGACGCCGAGCGCTTCCGCCGCCTGCACCTGGCCGGGGCCATCGTCTTCCTCCCCTACGGGACGGCCGTCGACCACTTCCAGCACGAGATCTACGCCCGGCCCGACCTCACCCCCGCCGAGCGCCATGACGTGTGGCGGGAGATGGAGCGCATGTACCTGCCGTGGCGGGACTGGGGCGACCTCGCCCATCCGGCCAAGGGCGGGCGCTGGCAACAGCAGCGCCACATCTACCTCCGGCCCTTCTATTACATCGACTACGTGCTGGCCCAGACGTGCGCCCTGCAGTTCTGGGTCCGGGCCGAAGCCGACCGCGACGCCGCCATGCGCGACTACGTCGCCCTGTGCCAGCGGGGCGGGGCGGCGCCGTTCCAGGCCCTCGTCCGCTCGGCCGGCCTGACCACCCCCTTCGACGACAACTGCCTGGCCGAAGTCGTCGGCCAAGCCCGCGCCGCCCTCAGCTGACCCCTCCCGTCGCCCCGGACCCGGGGCCCTCCCTTCCCCGATTTGGTGACGGATTTTTTCGCACGCTGAGAATTTCTGTCACCAGAACGGTGCGGTGGCCCAATCCGGCGCCTCCCCCGGGTTTGCGGCTCGGCGGCCGATGGGGGTAGGCCATCGCCCAGTCGACCACCCGAGAGGACGTGGCGCCCATGACAGATCGTCGGTCCGTGGTCAACACCGACGCCGACCCCACCCCCATCGGTTCCCTCCCGCCGGTGGGTGAGGTCCCCGGGAAGATGCACGCCCAGGTGGTGCGCCAGGACCGTTACGGCGAACCGGCCGGGGCCTTCCAGGTCGAAGTGGTCGACACGCCGCCCATCGGGCCCGACGAGGTCCTCATCGCCGTGATGGCGGCGGGCATCAACTACAACAACGTGTGGGCCGCCCGCGGCTATCCGGTCGACCAGGTCGCCGTGCGCCAGAAGCAGGGTGAGACCGAGGACTTCCACGTAGGCGGCAGTGACCTGTCGGGCATCGTCTACGCCGTGGGCGAAGACGTGGCCGGCATCGGCATCGGCGACGAGGTCGTGGTCCACCATGGCTGGTGGTCGCCCGACGACCCCTGGGTGCAGGGGGGCAAGGACCCCATGCTGGCGCCCTCGGCCCGCATCTGGGGCTACGACACCAACTACGGCTCGTTCGGCCAGTTCAGCCGAGCCCAGGCCCACCAGGTCCTGCCCCGGGCCGGCGGGCTCACCTGGGAGGAGGCGGCCGCCCCCACCCTGGTGGGCACCACCGCCTACCGGATGCTGCACGGCTGGGGTCCCAACGTGGTCCAGCCCGACGACGTGGTGCTGGTGTGGGGCGGCTCCGGCGGCCTGGGGTCGCAGGCCATCCAGCTCGCCCGCCACGCCGGCGCCCAGGCCGTGGCCGTCGCCTCCGACGAGGAGCGGGGCCAGTACGCCCAGAAGCTGGGGGCGGTGGGCTGGATCAACCGGCGGGGCTACAGCCACTGGGGCATTCCCCCCCGGGTGGACGACGCCGCCGGCCAGAAGGAGTGGAGCGCCGGCGCCCGCGCCTTCGGCAAGAAGCTGTCCGAGATCCTGGGCGTTCGCCGGGACCCGGCCATCGTGTTCGAGCACCCCGGCCAGGACACCATCCCCACTTCCATCTTCCTGTGTGCCACGGGCGGGATGGTCGTCATCTGCGCCGGCACCACCGGTTACGACGCCGTCGTCGACCTGCGCTACCACTGGACCCGCCAGAAGCGCCTGCAGGGCTCCCACGGGACCAATGACGAACAGGCCCGGGCCTACAACGACCTGGTGTGCCGGGGCGAGATCGACCCCTGTCTGGGCAAGGTGCGGCCCTTCACCGAGATCCCCGACGCCCACGAGGCCATGGCCCGGGGCGAGGAGGTGTTCGGCAACACCGTCTGCCTGGTGGGCGCCGCCGAACCCGGCACCGGCCGCCGGTAGGACCAGCGGGAACAAAGCAGCAGGTAAAAGCAGAAAAATCCGGAGCAAAGCCGCGCCTTCGGCGCCGGAATCACGTACCTTCGATACATGGAACCGGAGCTGGGGCCGCCGACTCTGCCCACTCCGCCGGCGCGACGTCGCGGACCGCGCCGGGCCCTCGTCGGGGGCCTGGCCGTCCTCTCTCTGGCCACCGGCGCGCTGGTCAGCGTGGCCCCGTGGCAGCAGGAGCGGCCGGCCCGGATCGCCGCCGTGGCCAAGCCGGTGGCGCCTGCCACCACGGCGACGTCCGCCCCCCCGACCACCACCGCGCCCCCGGTCGTGGAGGTGGTCGAATCCACGACGACGACGACGACGGCCGCCTCGACCCCGACCACGGCCGCCGCCCCACCCGCGACCGTCCCCAAGGTCGTCCCCGCCGCGGGCATGACCTTCCCCCAGCGACTGGAGCTGGCCCTGGGGGGCACCCCTGGCTGCCTGGTGGTCGAGCAGGACGGAGCGGTGATCTACGAGCGCAGCCCGGCCACGCCCTTCGTGCCCGCCTCCAGCCAGAAGCTCATGGTCGGCATCGCCGTGCTCTCCCGCCTGGGGCCGGACTACCGCTTCGAGACCAAGGTGGTGGCGCCGGCCAAGCCGGGCGAGGACGGGCGGCTGGACGGTGCCTGGCTGGTGGGTGGCGGCGACCCGTACCTGGCCACCCCCGACTACATCGCCTACGCCGCCTCCAAGCCCCGCCTCGTCACCCTGCCCCTCACCCCGCTCACCGCACTGGCCGATGACCTGGTGGCCGCCGGGGTGCGCGACGTCCCCGGTGGCCTCTACGCCGACGAGTCCCGCCACGACACCCAGCGGTCCGTCCCGACGTGGAAGCCGTCCTACGTCCAGGAGGCCGAGGTGGGCTCACTCGGCGCCCTCACGGTCAACGAGGGCTTCTCCTCCTGGGGCCCGTCCCAGGCGGTGGCCCCCGACCCGGCGGCCAGCGCCACCAACGCCCTCACCGCCCTCCTCCAGGAGCGGGGGGTGGCCTCGGCGCCGCCGGGGGCGGCACCCGACGGCAGCCGGACGGCTCCCGCCGGCGGGGTGGTCATCGCCTCGGTGCGCTCGGCGCCGCTGGCCACCATCGTGGGCGCCATGCTGCGCAGCAGCGACAACTACGCCGCCGAGATGCTTCTCCGCGAGCTCGACCACGCAACCGGCGGGGCGGGATCCACGGCCGGTGGCGCCGCCCGGGTGGTGGACGAGATGGGCCGGGCCGGGGTGAACACCGAGAGCGTCCACCTCAACGACGGCTCGGGCCTCGACCTCGGCAACCGCTCCACGTGCCGGGCCCTGCTGGGCGCGCTGATGCTGTCGTCCCGTCCCGAGCTCTCCGCCGTGGCCGATGGCCTGGCCGTGGCCGGGCGTAGCGGCACGCTCATCAAGCGCTTCCTGGGCACCGCCGCCGAAGGACGCCTGGCAGCCAAGACCGGCTGGCTCAACGGCGCCGCCGCCCTCGTCGGGCGCCTCGACGGCACCCCGGCCCGCCGCTTCGCCCTGGTGATCAACGGCAACTTCAACTGGGCCACCGCCAGCGCCCTCGAGAACCGAGTGGTCGAGGTCCTGGCCATCGTGCCCTGACGGGGAGTATCCGCGGCCAACGAACGGCTACCACCTACCCTCGCATTGCGTCATTTGCCCCGGAAGCGATTTGCCCGGAGCCGCAGGCGTCAGGTGGCTCCGCCGTCGAAAGAAGTGTGCGAAGGGACCGCTCCCCCACCGGGAGGAATACGTGACCACGACCTTGCCGCACCACCCCGAGCAGCGGGAGGGGGGTGTAGCGACGACCGTGGTGCTCGACACGTGCGTGCTCCTCGCCGACCCCGATTCCCTCTACGCCTTCGGGGACGCCGACATCGTCTTGCCCCTCACCGTCATCGAGGAGCTCGACGGGCACAAGAGCCGCCTCGACGACGTCGGCCGGGCGGCCCGGGCCGTGGTCCGGGATCTGGAGCGGCTGCGGGTGGAGGGCGGGGGCGACTTCCGGGAGCCCGTGGCCCTGCCCACCGGGGGCACGGTGCGGGTGGAGATCAACGGCCTGCTCATCGACCGGGTGGCGGCTATCGGCCTCGACCCCACGTCAGGCGACAACCGCATCCTGGCCGCCGCCCTCGGGTTGGCGGAGGAGGGCACGGCCCCGGTCAAGGTGGTGTCGGCGGACGCCGCCCTGCGCATCAAGGCCTCCCAGCTCGGCCTCACGGCCGAGGACTATCACCGCACCCGTCGGGGCCAGGACGCCCTTGGCGTGCGGGGTTGGCACCGGGTGGAGGCGGAGCGCGCCCTCATCGACGCCCTCTACACCGACGGGGTGGCGCCCGTCCCCAACGCCTTCGACGGCATCGTCACCAACGAGTACGTCGTGCTCGTCGCCGGGTCGTCCTCCGCCCTGGCCCGCGTCTTCCGGGGCTCACTGCACCTGGTGGAGCGGCGCCGTCAGATCTGGGGGCTCAACGCCCGCTCCAAGGAGCAGATCTTCGCCCTCGACCTGCTCATGGATCCCGACGTGGCCGTCGTCGCCCTGTCGGGCCTGGCGGGCACGGGCAAGACGATCCTGGCCCTGGCCGCCGGCCTCGACCAGGTCATGGAGCCCGGCCCCGACCGCCGGCCCCGCTACGACCAGCTCGCCATCTACCGCCCGGTGGTGGCCCACGGCAAGGCCGACCTCGGCTTCCTTCCCGGAGGCCTGGAGGAGAAGCTCTCTCCGTGGATGGCGGCCATCCTCGACAACGTGACCGCCCTCACCGAGCACCGCTCCTACGCCGACGCCCGCCGGGTGGTCGACGAGATGATCGCCCAGGGCCGCCTGTCGCTCGAGGCCGTCACCTTCCTGCGGGGGCGGTCCCTCCAGAACCAGTTCATCATCGTCGACGAGGCCCAGAACCTCGAGGTGCCCACCCTCAAGACGCTCCTCACCCGGGTGGCGGAAGGCACCAAGATCGTCTTCACCGGCGACCTGGCCCAGATCGACACGCCCTACGTGTCGGCCCACAACAACGCCCTCGCCGTGCTCATGGAGGCCTTCGCCGGCCAGGAGTGCTTCGGGGCCGTGACCCTGACCAAGGGCGAGCGCTCCCGGGTCGCCGACCTGGCCGCCGACCTACTCTGAGGTTCCGACCTCCAGCACCCGCTCGACGTCGAGGGCGGTGGTGAACACATCGAGCACCGGGCAGTGGGCGTCGACGGAGCGGCGCAGCTCCTCGTAGCGCTCCGGCGTTTCGGGCCCCTCGATGATGACGGTGCAGCGCAGCCCGGTCGGCCCCGCCGGGACGCCCTCCTCGAAACCCAGGAGCCCGCGCTGGTCGAGGTCGGCCTCCACCTTGACAGTGATGGCGTCGAAGGGAATGCCCGTGAACTCGGACCAGTAGCGGTAGCTGATGGCCTGGCACGACGCCAGCGAGGAGAGCACCAGCTGGACCGGGTTGGGGCCCGTCCCCGTCCCACCCACGGACGGCGGCTCGTCCACGATCAGGGCGTGGCGCCCGGCCTGGACGGCGACCGCCATCCCCTCCTCCAGACGACCCTCGGTCCGGAGGCGGACCACCGCTCGGGCCGGGTCCTTCTCCACCACGGTGCGGACGGCATCGACGGCGTCAAGAATCGACATGGCCCGACCGTACACTCGACGCTATGGATCAGGCGGCCCAGATCGCAGGGGCGATGCTCATCCTGGGCGCCTTCGTGGCCGGCCAGGCGCACCGGCTGTCCACCGACTCCGTCCCCTTCCTGGCCATGAACACGGTGGGCGCCGGCATCCTCACCGTGGTGGCCGCCGCCGACCGCGACGCCGGCTTCCTCCTTCTCGAGGGGGTGTGGACCCTGGTGTCGGCCCGGGGCCTCGTCCGAGCCGTGTGGCGACCGGTCCGACCCGGGTAACTTGGCACGCGATGACGTTTTCGCTCTGGCAGCAAAGATTCGGCCGGAGTGGAGAGGCCGGCCCGAGCTAGGGTCCACTAAGTCAGCGGATTTGGTGGACAAGCAGCCCACACCGACAAGTGAGGCGCCAGAGTTCGAAGGGGGGGTCCCATGGTCGCCATGAATCGGTCCGGTTCGGTGCAGGATGTGAGCGGAGACCTCGAGCGGGTTGGTTCCTTCCTGGGCCACCTGGCCGCCCAGCAGGCCCAGATCCTGGAGCGAATCGACCGCCTGGTGGCGCTGAACGAGCAGATGTGGGACCACCACCTCGCCTTCTGCGGGCATCTCATCGAGTCGGTCACCCAGACCGAGGTGCAGATCCTCGACGCCCAGTCCGAGCTCGTGCGCCAGCTCGAGGCCCTGCGGGGTGGGCCGGGCCCGCCGACGGCCGAGGCCTGACTAGCGGCTGCGCCGGCCGGCGTCGAGCTCGATCAGGCTGGCGTACATCGTCAGCATCAGCTCCTTGTGGGCTCGGCTGAGCGTCTCGTTCTCCTCGATGGCCTTGACGATGTCACATCGGTGCTCCTGCTCCTCCGGGGCCCGGTACTGGAGGATGCCCGCCAGCGTGCCCGGTGACAGCTCGAAGATGCGCTCCAGCTCGAACACCCGGTCCGGGCTGGGCATGGACTTCCCGCTGGCCCATGCGCTCACCGCGCTCTGGGTGGTCCCCAGCCGCTCGGCCAGCGAGGCCTGACTGAGGCCCCACAGCTTCAAGTGGCGGCGCAGCGCGGCACCGAACCGCTGCCGCTTTTCGGCCGTTCTCCCCGTGCCGGCCACTCCCTCCACCCCCCGGAGGCGCTCCCTGCCAGTCCGACGGACCGACGGCGGATCCTGCTCCTTCCCGGCTGGGGAATCCAGTCCGCCGCCTGGGCTTCCGTGTCACTTTCAATCAATGGGACTTTTGAACATATCAGCACGACTGATCGTGGTCACGCGCGGAAGGGATCAGAAGGCCAACCCAACATTCGGTGAACTGCCCTCTGCCCCTGGAGTAGCGTGACAACGATCGCATCATCGCCGGAGGAGATGTGGCAAGTCCCCGCCATCGGGCTGTCCCGGCGGACGAGGGGCGCCAGTGGCTGCGGCTGGTCACCGAGGTCGTGGCCGGGTGGAGCTGGGGTGACCTCGACCGCCCCATCCCCGAGCGGCCGGCGTCCGGTCTGCCGCCTGAGCTGGTCGAGCTGCACGCCGGCCTGGAGCTGACCCGCCAGGCCCTGCAGGCGGAGCGGAGCCGGACCCGGGGCCGCGAGGCGCTCGTCGACGCCCTCACCGGGCTGCCCAATCGGGCGCTGTTCCTCCGGATGGTCCAGCGGATGGTGGCCCGCCTCGAACGCCACGGCGGCACCGCCACGCTGGTCCTGCTCGACCTCGACAACTTCCGCCCCGTGAACGACGACCTCGGCCACGACGCCGGCGACCACCTGCTGATGGCGGTGGCGGACCGGCTGGCGGCCACCACCCGGGCCGACGACGCCATGGCCCGCCTGGGCGGCGACGAGTTCGCCGTCCTGGCCGAGGGCACGGGGTTGCAGAACGCCGGCCGTCTGGCCGAGCGCCTGCTCGCTTCCTTCGTCGCGCCCTTCGACGTCGGCGGCCACGAGGTCACCCTCACCGCCAGCGCCGGCCTGGCCGCCGTCGAGGTGGGAGTGGACGCCACCGAGCTCCTGCGCCGGGGCGACGTGGCCCTGTACGTGGCCAAGCGCTCGGGCAAGGCCCGGGCCACCAGCTTCGAGCCCGCCATGGACGACTCGACCCGGGGCCGGCTCCGCCTGGAGGCCGACCTGCGGCGGGCCGTGGAGGGCGACGAGCTGCGCCTCCACTACCAGCCGCTGTTCGCTCTGGACTCGGGCCGGGTGGTGGCCCTGGAGGCGCTCCTGCGGTGGGAGCACCCGAACCGGGGCCTCCTGGCCCCGGGGGCGTTCATCGGCCTGGCCGAGGAGACCGGGCTCATCGTCCCCATCGGGGAGTGGGTCCTCCAGCGCGCCGCCACCGAACACGCCCGGCTCCGGGGCCGCTACGAGGGCGAGGTCGGCCTGCCCGTCCACATGAACGTCTCCGCCCGCCAGTTCCGGGACGCCGCCTTCGTCAGGGCGGTGGCCAGCATCGTGGACCGGTACCGGATCGCCCCGGGCGGTTTCGGCCTCGAGATCACCGAGTCCCTGGTCCTGGACGAGACCGAGCAGACCATCGACCTCCTGGGCCGGCTGCGGAAACTCGGCGTCGTCATCTCCGTGGACGATTTCGGTGTCGGCTACTCCTCACTCACCTACCTGCGGCGCTTCCCCGTCGACGTCCTCAAGCTCGACCGGTCCTTCATCGAGCCCATCGCCGATCAGGTGGAGGCCCGGGCGGTGGTGAAGGCCGTCATCCGCCTCGGCCACGACCTCGGGCTCAGGGTGGTGGCCGAGGGCGTGGAGGACGAGGAGCAGCTGGGGTGGCTGCGGGAGTGGGGCTGTGACGCCGCCCAGGGCTTCCTCCTGGCGCGGCCCATGCCCGCCTCCGAGCTCGACGACTTCCTCGACGCCGCCATCCTGGGCTGAGCTGGCGGCGGCCGGGCCGGCCCCGCGTCCCTCAAGGCCGCCGCCAGCGGTGCCGATGCAACATTTGTGCCACCCACGCCGAACACCCAGCGCGTCGGCGAGGGCTTCGATGACGTTCTGGCGGCGGCCCAGGCCGGTGCTGAGTGGGCCGTGGCCGTCCTCTACCGCTCGTTGCAGCCCCGCCTGCTGCGGTTTCTGCGCGCCCAGGCCCCGGCCCACGACGCCGAGGACATCGCCGCCCAGACCTGGCTGGAGGTGGCCAAGGGGCTGGGCCGGTTCTCCGGCGACGAGGACGGGTTCGGGGCATTTGTCTTCACCGTGGCCCGCCGGCGCCTCACCGACCACCGCCGGTCCGCCCGCCGCCGCCCCGTGGACCTCGTGGGCGACGATTCCCTGAGCGCCCTGCCCGGCGGCGGCGACCCCGAGACCGAGACCATGACCCGGCTGGAGGGCGAGGACGCCGCCCGCCGGCTGGCCGAGCTGCTGCCTCCCGAGCAGGCCGAGATCGTCCTGCTGCGGGTGGTGGCCGGCCTCACCGTCGACCAGGTGGCCGAGCTCCTCGGCCGCAAGCCCGGCACCGTCCGGGTGCTGCAGCACCGGGCCCTCCGGCGATTGGCCCGCCAGCTCGGCGACGAGGTGTAACGCACCATGCCACGGCGGAGATATCACGGAGTGAACATGGACCGAAACCGACGCCCCCGCCCCGATTCGTCCACCGCTGACCGCCTCCTGGCGGGGCAGGTCGGCCCGGACGACGCGCCTCCCGGCTACCGCAAGGTGGCGACGCTGCTGGGTGAGGCGGGCGGCGGTTTCTCCGAGCCGGCCGTCGGCGCCGACGAGACCGCCCTGTTCGGGGTCATGGCCGCCGCCATCCAGGCCGCACCCGTCGCCCCCGCCCTCCCCGGAAGGAAGCGGATGCTGCGCAAGATTCTGGCCGCCAAGACCGTCGCCATCGCCTCCTTCCTGGCCCTGTCCGCCAGCGGCGCCGCCGCCGCCACCGGCAACCTCCCCGACGCCGCCCAGGACAAGGTGGCCAATGCCGCCAAGCACGTCGGGCTCAACCTTCCCTACGGCACCGAGCGGATCACCGAGGGCTGCAACACGAATGCCGAGACGGCCCTTCGCAACCGGGGCCAGTACCTGAAGTGGGTCCGCGAGAACGACCCCGCGCACCTCGACGCGGCCAAGGCCTCCAAGTGCGGCATGCCGGTCGTCTCCCAGGAGCACCCCGACGCCGACGAGGGCGAGTCCGGGAACAACGGCCAGGGCGGAACCAAGGGCAAGTCAGGCGAACCCCACGGCAAGCCCGAGAATCCCGGCCAGTCCGGTGACGACCACGGCGGTCCGGCCGAGAACCCGGCCGGTGCTGAGACTCCCGCCGGGAGCATCGAGACCGGTGACGACGCCAGCGGCGACGCCAACGAGGCGGGCTCCGGCCATGCCGAGCAGGGCGCGAACAACGGGGCGGACAACGCCGACCAGGGCTCGGGCAACGCCGGGGACCACCCCAGCGTGGGCGACCTGCCGGTGCCGGTTCCCGGCTCCTGACGCCGGGCCGCGACGCCAGTTAGGGCAGCGCCCGCCGGTGCGCCGGCCAGTACAGGAACGCCTCCCGCTCTGAGCGCGGACCCACCGGACCCGACACCGGGAAGGGGTCCTTGGGAATGGCGTACTTGAGGTCCCCGAGGGTCTCGTCGGCGACCCGCCGGAGGGCGGCCGCCTCGCTGTGGTCGTCGGCGGGCTCGGCCTGGCCCACGGCGATGTTCTCCCCGTCGTCGGGGAAGGGCTGGATGGCCTCGCTGTAGTCGCTGGCGTCGCCCATCCGGACGATCCGGGCCACCGAAGGGACGGCGCCCCGCAGGCTCTGCTTGATGAGGACCAGGTAGTAGTAGCCGGGCGGGGCGGCGACCCCGTCGGGCGGGGCGATCACCTCCAGGGTGGTGCTGCCCGTCCGGGTGTAGTCGAGCCGCAGCGCCCGCTGGTCGTTGTCGACGCCGTGCTGAGGTGAGGCGATGCGCAGCATCACCACGCCGGCGATGCTGTCCGGCTCGTCGGTGCGGATCCGGAACTTCTCCCCCCAGGCGATGCCGGCCTGGGCGTGGGTGATCACCGGCCGCGCCCCCCGGAAGAGGTAGCGGGGGCTGTAGATCTCGAAGCTGGGGTCGGGGTCGCGGTTGGAGAAGACCTCTCCCGTACTGCCCTGGGCCGCCTCCCCGGGGGACGGGGAGTGGCCGCCGAGGAGCACCCGCATGTCGGGGAGGAGCACGGCGGAGCTGTGGTAGTCCCGGTCCCGGGTGTGGTCGGCGACCTCGTTCCACTCCCGCTTGTACGGGTTGTACTGCTCGTCGGAATGCACGGCCACGCTGCTGCCCGGCGCCAGGACGTCGTCGGTGTCGGCCCCGCCGACCGCCAGCACGCTGCCGTCGGGAAGGATGACCCCGGAGGCGAAGGTGCGGGCCCGGTCCAGGTCACCGGTGTCGCTGTTGGCGATGTTGCCGCTCTTGTCCACGGTGGTGAGGTCGGCGTTGGCCACCGCCACCCCGGACCCCGGCGAGGGGCCCAGGGTCCCGCCGAACGTGAGGATCGTCATCTGGTCGTAGGGGGGGTCCATCATGAGCGGCACCTGGGCGGCGCCGCTGCGGGCCCCGAGGTTGGGCCTGCTGGCCCGCTCCCACTGCTGGGTGGCGGGGTCGAAGAACTGCTGGAACCCGTAGAAGGCCTCGTCGGCGGACTGGCCGTGGGGCCCCCACATCTGGCCGGCGGCGTTGTAGAAGACCTTGTTGTTGGGGGTGAGGAAGAGGCGGGGTTGGAGCGGCAGGGTGGATTCCGAACCCGGGCCGGGGTGGTTCTCCGTCCACACGTCGGTGGCCGGGTCGTAGGTCTCGGTGATGCGCACCTGGCTGGACTGGGCGCCGTTCACCACCCGGCTGAGCCCGCCGGCGACCAGCACCTTGCCGTCAGCCAGGGTGACCGCCCCGCCGTACCAGCGGCCGTGGTTGAGGGCGCCCGCCACCTGCCAGCTGTTGGTCCGCCAGTCGAAGATCCGGGCGCTCTGGGAACCCTCGGGATCGAGCGCCCCTCCGCCCGGGACGCCCACGCCGGCGTCGGCCGGTGTGGCCGGCCCGGAGGAGGCGTTGCCCCCCACGGCCAGGACCCGCCCGTCGGCCAGGGCGACCAGGTCGGCGCACTGCAGCGACCCACCGGCGGGATCGGCTTCCACGCCGTCCCGGGAGGTGGGGGGCACGATGAACTCGGGGCTGCCGCTGCGCAGATCGAGGACCCGGCTCTGGCCCGAGCCGTCGGGGGGGACGGACGCCTCGCCTTCCTGGGAGGGCCGGCTCTCCACGCCGTCCACGTAGACCACCCGGCCGTCGGGGAGGACGGCCGCCCCCTTGGCCACCGGCTTGCAGCGGTCGCCGGCATCCCGGTCGGCGCCCTTCTGCCCGGGCGCGGTCGGGCACAGCGCCCCCTCCTCGAACGGCTCGCTCCACAAGCCCACGTTGTCGGGGGTGCCGCCCCGGGCCGAGCTCGGCGGCGCGGTGACGAAGACGAGGAGCGGGCAGGCGAGCACCAGGGCCCACCAACGGATTGCCGGCCGTCGTACGGGTGCCTTGGCCTGCCCCATTGCCTCCCTCATGCGTTCCCGGGCTGGGCGGATGCTACCCCGCCGCTCCCGGACGCACCTAGGCCACCAGGGTTCGTCCCCACCCTGCGGGCGAGCAAAACCGTTTGCCCGCCGGCGGGGACGGGTAGCGCCCGGTCGATGGCGGCCCCCGCCTTCCCGGCAGCGACGCGCGTCCGCCTGCGGCTCAAGGCCGGAGCCCTCTCCGTCACCGCCGGGGTGGCCCACGGGCTGGTGGCGCCCGAGCACCTGCGGGAGTGGTGGGGCTATGGCCTGTTCTTCGCCCTCGCCGCCCTGGGACAGGTGTTCTTCGGGGGCCTGCTCCTCACCTCGCCCTGGAGCTACGACGAGACCGGCGGCCGGGTGGCCGACGACGGCGCCGGAGGGGGAGGCGGCCGTCGGACCGAGCGGCTGGTGGCCCTGGTCGGGATCGTGGCCAACTCCGCCGTGATCGTGCTCTACGTGGTCACCCGCACGGTCGGGGTCCCTTTCCTGGGGCCGGCGGCGGGCGAGGTGGAGCCGCTGGGAGCGGGCGGGGTGGTCACCACGGCCCTCGAGGCGGTCCTGGTGGGGCTGCTCGTGGCCCTCCGGCGCCCGGTGCCCGGCCGATAGCGGGACCCATGGCCCGGCCCGCGCATCCCACCTCCAGCCGGGTCCCGCTCCTCCCGCTCGGGACGGTGGTGTGGCTGACGTCGGAGGTCACGTTCTTCGGCTCGCTGTTCGCCGCCTATTTCACGCTCCGGGCCACCACCCCCGGCCCCTGGCCGCCGGCCGGCGTGGAGCTCGAGACCGCCTTCACCGGAATGGCCACCCTGCTGCTGGTCGCCTCCAGCGGGACGGTCCAGCTGGCGGTGCGGGCCATCGCCGCCGGGGACCGGGCCCGGTTCCGGCGCTGGCTGGCGCTGACCGCCACCCTGGCCCTGGTCTTCCTGGCCAACCAGGCCCGGGAGTGGTCGATGGCCGCCTTCGGACCCTCGTCGCATGGCTACGGCTCCGCCTTCTTCGTCATGACCGGCTTCCACGGCGCCCACGTGACCGGGGGCGTGATCGCCATGGCCGTGCTGCTGGGCCGCTCGGCCAGCGCCGGCTTCGGGGCCGAGGCCACCGACGCCGTCGAGGTCCTCTCCTACTACTGGCACTTCGTCGACGTGGTGTGGGTCGTGATGTTCGCCACGCTGTTCCTGTTCCCGTGACCGCCGTCCTCGCCCTGGTGGCCGGGCTGGTGACGCTCCTGGTGGCCCTGGGTGGCCCGGGGACGGCCGAGGCCCGGTCCACCGGCTCGGGTGCCGGCGACGGCCGGGTGCTCTACGAGACGGGCTGCTCGTCGTGCCACGGCCTGTCCGGCGATGGCACCCGCCTGGGGCCGCCCCTCGTGGGCGTGGGGGCGGCGGCGGTCGACTTCTATCTCTCCACCGGGCGGATGCCCCTGGACGAGCCCCGGGCCCAGGCGGTGCGCAAGCCCCCCGCCTACTCGTCCGAGGAGATCCGCCGGCTGACCGCCTACGTGGCCGCCTTCGGCCGAGGGGGCCCCGCCATCCCCGCCGTCTCCCCCGCGGCCGGCGACCTGGCCCGGGGCAACCAGCTCTACACCGCCAACTGCGCCGCCTGCCACAACTCGGCCGGCTCGGGCGGCGCCCTGGGCCAGGCCGTCTTCGCCCCCGGTGTCCGCCAGGCCACGGCCGTCCAGATCGCCGAGGCCATCCGGGTGGGCCCGGGAGACATGCCGGTGTTCGGCACCGACACCCTCGACAGCCACGAGGTCGACTCCGTCGTGCGCTACCTGCTCCACCTGCGCCTGGCCGACGACCGGGGCGGCGCCCCCCTCGGGCGCCTCGGGCCCGTCCCCGAAGGCATGGTGGCGTGGGTGGCCGGCCTCGGACCCATGCTGCTGGCCGCCTTCTGGATCGGAACCCGGCAATGAGGCCGGCGCGGCCGGGGACCGACGGCATGACCGAGCGGGGCATCGCTCTCGCCCTGGTGGCCGCCACCGCCGCCGCCCTCGGCCTCACCGCCGTGTACGTGGCCGGCGGCCAGCCCCAGCTGGAAGGCGCCCTCCTCGGGATCAGCCTGGGCGGCATCGGCATCGCCGTGCTCCTGTGGGCCCGGCACCTGTTCCCCGACGAGGAGGTGGTCGGTGAGCGCCCGCCGCTCGCCTCCCGGCCCGAGGACGTGGGCGCCTTCACCGCCAGCTTCGAGGCCGGCGAGCGCAGCTTCGCCCGCCGGCGCTTCCTGTCCCGGCTGCTGGGCACCAGCCTGGGGGCGCTGGGCCTGGCCGCCCTCTTCCCCCTCCGCTCCCTGGGGCCGAGCCCGGGGCGGGCGCTGTTCCGCACCTCCTGGCGGCGGGGCTCCCGGCTGGTGACGGAGGAGGGCCGCTTCGTGCGGCCCGACGACCTCGACGTGGGCGGCGTCCTCACCGTCTTCCCCGCCGGCCACGCCGACGCCGAGGACAGCGCCACCGTGCTCATCCGGGTGGAGCCCGAGCTGCTCCAGCTCCCGCCCGGGCGGGAGGGCTGGGCCCCCGACGGCCTGATCGCCTACTCCAAGATCTGCACCCACGTGGCCTGCCCCGTGGGCCTCTACCAGGAGACGGAGCACCGACTGCTGTGCCCCTGCCACCAGAGCACCTTCGAGGTCCTCCACGGCGCCCGGCCCGTGTTCGGGCCCGCCACCCGACCCTTGCCCCAGCTGCCCCTGGCCATCGACGACGAGGGCTTCCTGGTGGCCCAGTCCGACTTCCCCGAACCCATCGGCCCCGCCTTCTGGGACCGGGAGCAGACCTGAGCCGGTGGTGATCCGCCGCCTGGCCCGCGCTGTCGACGACCGCCTGGGGGCGGCCCGCTTCGCCAACGCCGCCGTCAACAAGATCTTCCCCGACCACTGGTCGTTCATGATCGGCGAGATCGCCCTCTACTGCTTCGTCGTCCTGGTGGCCACCGGGGTGTTCCTCACCTTCTTCTTCGAGGCGTCGTCGCGAGAGGTCGTCTACCACGGCCCCTACCAGGCGCTGCGGGGCGTGGAGATGTCCGCCGCCTACCGCTCCAGCCTCGAGCTCAGCTTCGAGGTGCGCGCCGGGCTGGTCATGCGCCAGATCCACCACTGGGCGGCGCTGGTGTTCCTGGCCGCCCTCGTCGTCCATCTCATGCGGGTGTTCTTCACCGGCGCCTTCCGCCGCCCCCGGGAGCTCAACTGGCTGGTGGGCGTGACCCTCCTGGTGCTGGCCATCGTCAACGGCTTCCTCGGCTACTCCCTGCTCGACGACCTCCTGTCGGGCACCGGCCTGCGGGTGGCGTGGTCCATCGCCCTGTCCGTGCCCGCGCTGGGCCCGGCGGTGGCCTTCGCCTTCTTCGGCGGCGAGTTCCCCGACCCCGCCACCATTCCCCGCTTCTTCGTGCTCCACGTCCTGTTGGTGCCCGCCCTGATCGTGGGGCTGCTCTCGGCCCACCTGGCCATGGTGTGGCGCCAGAAGCACACCCAGTTCAAGGGCCCGGGGCGCAGAGAGGACAACATCATCGGCTCGCGCCTGTGGCCCGCCTACGCCATGAAGTCCACCGGCCTGTTCCTGGTGGTGACGGCGGTGCTGTGCGCCCTGGGCGGCCTGGCCCAGATCAACCCCATCTGGATCTACGGGCCTTTCCGCACCCAGTTGGCCACCACCGCGGCCACGTCGGCGTCCCAGCCCGACTGGTACATGGGCTGGGTCGACGGCGCCTTGCGGCTCATGCCCGCCTGGGAGATCCGGGCCTTCGGCTACACCGTGCCCAACCCCTTCTTCCCCGGCGTGCTCCTGCCCGGCCTGACCTTCGGCGCCATGTACCTGTGGCCCTTCCTGGAGGCCCGCTTCACCGGCGACCGGTCGGCTCACAACCTGTTGGACCGGCCCCGGGACGCTCCGCTGCGCTCGGCCGTGGGAACGTCGGTGTTCGCCTTCTACGTCGTGCTCTTCCTGGCCGGGAGCAACGACATCCTGGCCTCGCTCCTCCAGGTGGCGCCCGAGTCGATCACCACCGCCTTCCGGGTGCTGGTCTTCGTGCTGCCGGCGGGGGTGTTCTGGTTCACCCGCCGGGTGTGCCGGGAGCTGCGCCGGCGGGCGGACGGCGGCCCGCCCGAGCCGCCCGTCCACCGGGTGGTGCGGACGCCGGCGGGGGGCTACGGCGTCGAGGACCGCGTCGAGGCTGGCCCTGCCGCTTGAGCCTCCGAGAACTTCCAGCCGGTCGCCAGCAGCTCCCCCATGGCCTCGCTCGGGACGGGACGGGCGAAGAGGTAGCCCTGACCGAAGTCGCAGTTGAGGCGGCGGAGCTCCGCCAGCTGCTCCGTGGTCTCGATACCCTCCGCCACCGTCCGGAGGTCGAGTGTGTCCGCCAGCCGGATGATGGCGTGCGCCAGGGCGGCATCCTCGGGACCGCCGGCGAGGGTGCCGACGAACGCCTTGTCGATCTTGAGCACGTCGACGGGGAACCGTCGCAGATAGCTGAGCGACGAGTATCCGGTTCCGAAGTCGTCGATCGCCAGGCGAATCCCCAGCTGTTTGAGGATGTGCAGCTGCTCCACCACCCGGCCCGGCTCCTCCATGAGCGCACTCTCGGTGATCTCGAGGACGAGACGCCTCGGGTCCAGTCCCGAGCTGGACAGGGCAGCTTCGACGTGTCGGCGAAGATCGGGGTCCTCCAGCTGGCGGGCGGAGAGGTTGACGCTCAGGTGGGGCGCGGGTGAGAGCCCGTGCTCGCGCTGCCACTTGACGAGCTGGCTGCACGTTTCGTCCAGGACCCAGCGTCCTATCGCCGTGATGGCACCGGTCTCCTCGGCGACGGGGATGAAGGCGGCCGGGGAGACCAGGCCGTGCCCGGGCCGGTTCCAGCGAACCAGTGCCTCCATTCCGGTCAGTCCCCCGTCGGCGAGGCGGATCACCGGCTGGTAGTAGAGGACGAACTCGCCGGCCGCCAGCGCCCGGCTGAGGTCCGCTTCCAGCTCCAGGCGTTCCAGGGCGGCGGTGTGCATGGCGCCTTCGAAGACGGCCTGACCGCCCTTCCCCTGGCGTTTGGCGATGTACATGGCCAGGTCGGCGTCGCGCAGCAGCTCCTCGGCGGCCCGTCCGTGGCTGCCGGTGGCGATGCCGATGCTGGCCCGGGCCAGAATCTCCCGGCCCCCGACGGCGAAGGGCACGGCCAGCTCCCGACCCAGGCGCTCGGCGATCCCCGTCGCCACCTCCGCGCCCGTGTCCTCCAGGAGCACAGCGAACTCGTCGCCTCCGATGCGGGCGATGGTGTCGGCAGGTCGGATGGAACCTCGCAGGCGCTCGGCCACGGCCACCAGCAGCTTGTCTCCCGCGGAGTGGCCGAGGCTGTCGTTCACCCTCTTGAATCCGTCGAGGTCGAGGAACAGCACCGTCATGGGAGAAGCGCTGCGCGCGCTCCGGTCCAGGGCATGGGTCATCCGGTCCAGGAGCAGGGTGCGGTTGGCCAGCCCGGTCAGCGGATCGTGCAGGGCCTGGTTGACGAGCTGGGCCTCCAGGCGCTTGCGCTCCGAGATGTCGTGGACGAAGGCGCTGAAGGCGTAGGTCGATCCCACCTGGGTCGCCCACACGGAGAGCTCCACCGGAAACTCCCGCTCGTCGCGGTCGAGGGCGCACAGCTCCAGCCGCTGGCCGAGGATGGCCGTCTTCCGGGTGTCGAGAAATCGCCGGAGTCCGCGGCGGTGCGATGAGCGGAACCTGACGGGGATGATCAGCTCGGCCACCGGCTTTCCCAGGGCCTCCTCCCGGGACCAGCCGAAGGCGGTCTCGGCCTGCCGGTTCCACTCCGTGACCAGACCGGCGTCGTCCATCCCGATGAAGGCGTCCCCCGCCGTCTCGATGACCGCCCTCAGCCGTTCCTCGCTGCCGCGCAGGGCGTCCTCCGCCCGCCTCCGCTCCACCACCCGGCTCAGCTGGGTGCCCAGGTGGGTGGCCAGCTCGAGGAGCGGTTCGTCGGGCTCGAGCCGTTCGAGGGTGAAGAACTCCAGGACGGCGACGACCTCGTTTCCGAGGAGGACGGGGAACCCCAGGGCGGCCCTGATCCCTGCCTGACGGGCTGCCTCGATGCGGGGGAAGTTGCCGTCGGCGGTGACGTCGGGCACCCACGCCGGCTCCCCCGACGCCGCCACCCGCCCGGGGAGACCCTCGCCCACCGCCATCGCCGTCTCGTCGGTCGCTTCCCGGAAGCCGCGGAGGCGGTCGTCGTCCGCCAGGTGCCAGAGCGGTGCTGGCAGCAGCATCCCGTCGCCGGCCGGGAAGTAGACGTGCCCGACGGCCCACCCGGTGTAGGCGCACACGTGGTCGAGCGTTCGCTGGAGCGCCTCCTCCACCGTCCCGGCCTCGTTGGCGGCCACTGCGATGGCGTTGAGGAGCTGCAGAAAGGCCTGTTCCCGGCGTACGGGCTTCGACATCAGGCGCCTCCACCGGAGACGAGGCCGGCGATTGCGATGCTACCCATGAATCAGAGACGGGCCCGGGAGGACTCCGCCGCCAGACCCGCCGCCGCCAGCAGCAGCAGCACCAGACCGGGGACGGCCAGCCAGCGGCTGAACACGCCGAAGAAGGCGATGATCGCCGCCCCTCCCCCCATGACCACCGGCCACGGGCTGCGGGTGGGGAACACCCCGACCTCGCCGGCCCCCTCGGCCGGGGTGGCCTCCGGGTCGTCCTCGGGCCGGCCGCCCGTCCGCCGGGCCTGGAGGAACAGGTAGGCGCCGAGGAACAGGAGCGCCATGACGGTGGCCAGGAGGGCGATGGCCCCGCCGTGCTCGTGCGCCGCCATCCAGTAGATCGCCGTCCAGGGGGCCAGGAACACCCCCAGCCCCAGCATGACGACCGCCGCCGACTTCACGCCGCCCCGCATTCTGTGAGGTTTCTGCCAGCAATTGCTGGCAAAAGCCTCACGAGTTCCGGTGGCATGCCCGTCACCCTCCGTCCTGGGGGGCGTGGCGGGCGTCGAAGGCGGGGCGCTCGGAGCGGATGGGCGGGAGCTCGACGAAGTTGAGGGGGGGCGGGGGCGAGGTGGTGGCCCACTCCAGGGAGTAGCCGCCCCAGGGGTCGGCGCCGGCCGGCGCGCCCCGGCGGCGGGACCGGGCCACGTTCACCAGGAAGAGCACGATGGCGAGGACGGACAGGACGTGGCCCAGGCTGGAGAACAGGTTCAGGTCCTCGAAGCCCTGGCCCCTCGGATAGTCGGCGATGCGCCGGGGCATCCCCCGCAGGCCGAGCAGGTGCTGGGGGAAGAAGGTGAGGTTGAACCCGGCGAACATGAGCCAGAACTGGGCCTTGCCCAACCCTTCGGACAGCCGGTGGCCGGTGAACTTCGGGTACCAGAAGAACAGGCCGGCGAAGAGGCCGAACAGGGCGGAGCCGAAGAGCACGTAGTGCATGTGGGCGACCACGAAGTACGTGTCGTGGACGTGGACGTCGAAGGGGACGGCGGCCAGCATCGGCCCGGTCAGGCCGCCGACCAGGAACACGACGAGGAAGCCGGTGGCGTAGAGCATGGGGGTGTCGAAGCGCAGGCGTCCGCCCCACATGGTGGCGACCCAGCCGAAGATCTTCACCCCGGTGGGGACGGCGATGAGCATGGTCGTCCCGGCGAAGAACGGGTTGTTGACGGCGAAGGTGGCGAACATGTGGTGGCCCCAGGTCGTCACCGAGTAGGCGCCGATGGCGAGGGTGCCGAGCACGAAGGCCTTGTAGCCGAAGAGGGGCTTGCGGGAGAAGACGGGGATGACCTCGGTGACCACGCCGAAGTAGGGCAGGGCCACGATGTAGACCTCGGGATGGCCGAAGAACCAGAACAGGTGCTGCCACAGGATGGGCATGGGCTCGCCGGCGCGGGCCTCGAAGAAGTGGGTCCCGAGGCGCCGGTCGGTGAAGAGCATGGCCAGGGCGCCGGTCACCACCGGGAAGGCGAGCAGGATGAGCAGGCTCACCACCACCATGTTCCAGGTGAAGATGGGCATGCGGAACAGGGTCATGCCCGGCGCCCGCAGTCCGATCACGGTGGTGACCAGGTTGACGGCGGTGAGCACGCTGGCCACCCCCGTGAGCATGAGGCCGGTGATCCACAGGTCGCCGCCCACGCCGGCGGAGTAGACGCTGTTGGACTCGGGGGCGTAAGCCGTCCAGCCGAAGTCGGCGGCGCCGCCGGCGGTGAGGAACCCGGAGAGCATCACCACACCGCCGCCGACGAAGAGCCAGTAGGACAGGGCGTTGAGGCGGGGGAAGGCCATGTCGGGGGCGCCCACCTGGAGGGGCACCAGGTAGTTGGCCAGGCCGGCGGCCATGGGCACGGCGAAGAGGAACATCATGATGCTGCCGTGCATCGTGAAGAACTCGTTGTAGCGCTGGGCGGAGAGGACCTGCGTCCCGGGCTCGGCCAGCTCGGCCCGCATGAAGCTGGCCAGGATGCCGCCGGCCAGGAAGAAGCCGAAGGCGGTGACCATGTAGAGGATGCCGATCCGCTTGTGGTCGGCGGTGGAGAACCACTCCACGAGCGGTGCTGGGCGCGCTTCGACCTCGGCAACACCCGCGATTGCCATTGGCCGCTGAACTACCCGGGCCCAGCCGCCGTCAACCAGATAGCAGCCACCGCCAAGCAGTGAGTCAGCGGCCGGCCGGCTCCAACGGGGACTCGAGGCTGGCGAAGGCGTCGACCACCTCGCCCAGCAGGTGGCGGCGCAAGCGGGCGAACAGCAGCGCCTGCTCGTCCGGTGAGGTGGCGGCCAGCAGTCTTCCCAGATCGCTGGTCTCGGGGATGGAGAGCTCCACCTCGGATTCCCCCGAGCTCCAGCCGTACAGCCTGACCGTCACCTCAACCGGCGGTGTAACCCCCACGGTTTCGACGATATTCGCAGCAACCTGAAAGCTCGGTGAGAATCCTTCAGGTGTTGCCCGGGGTTCGCCCTGCGGTCACCCGGGGGGCACCGGGAGTTCCCCCGACATCCACTCCTCGCACTGTTCCAGCCACGCCGGGGCGAAGCTCGGATCGGCCACCGGCTTCACCACCAGCTTGTAGTAGAGGATCTCGAGGAAGGTGCGGGCCAGGTAGGCCGGGAGCAGCTCCACCCCGCGGCCGGCGGTGCCGTACCCGGCGAGGAAGGCCTGGTTCCACGGCGCGATGCGCTCGAAGGAGCCCGTGCGCACCCACGACATGGTCAGGCACTGGCCAAGGAAGTGGGCCAGGTCCCGGGCCGGGGGGGCGAGGGCATGACGGTCGAAGTCGATGACCGTCGTCCGCCGGCTGCCGACGTAGATGTTCTTGGGCTGGTAGTCGCCGTGGGTGATGACCAGGGAAGAGCCACCGGCGACCTCCAGGGCGGAGGCGGCGGCCTCGGCCACCGCCGAGACGCGCCCGGCCAGGTTGGGATGGGCGTCGGCCAGGGCGGAGGCGTAGCTCGTGAGCTTGTCCGTCTCGAAGCGGGACGGCAGCGGCCCGGTCGCCGACCCGGGGGCGGCGGCGTGGAGCTTGGCCAGCCAACGACCGGCGGCGCGGACCCGGGAGATGCCCCCTTCGGGGGCGGGAAGGTGGTCGTAGAGCGGATGCCCGCCGGCCCGGCCCTGGAGGAGGACCTTGGTCTCCGGGATCCAGGCGATCGGCTCGGTGATGCACAGCGGATGGTCGTCGGAGAAGCCCCGGGCCCACAGGTGGCGCATGAGCTCGAACGTGCCCGCCCCGCCACCCCGGTAGTAGGCCTTGCCGATGACGATCTTGAGCACGGACGTCGTGCTTCCGGTGTCCTCGTAGCTCACCCGGTAGCTGACCACCGGGCGGTGGCGCGACGCCTGGAGGACCCGGCCGTCGCAGCCGGTGAGTCGCAACCCCTCGCCGGCTACGGCCGCCAGGACCTCGGTGACGTCGCCGGCCTCCACCGGGGCGCCGTCCCCCAGCCGATCGGGCCCGCGTGACGCAGATTTGTTGACCGCCATCCCCATCCCCGAAACCGTTGAGAAACCTGCGGGCCCCCACCACTTGTCTCTCTTGGCCCGCCCAGTTTGAATCAGCGGGGCGAAATGGGTCAAGTGCGGCTTTTGTCGGGATTTGTCGGAAAAGCGGCAGGAGTGGGCGGTGGCCGAAGAGAATGTCTCCGTGGGGACGCAGCCGACGATCGGGGATGAGATCGCGGTGGTCGCCGGGCTGCCGCGCTGTGGCACCTCGATGATGATGCGCATGCTGGAGGCGGGCGGCCTCCCCGTCCTGGTGGACGGCGTGCGCCGGCCCGACGAGGACAACCCCCGCGGCTACTACGAGTTCGAGCGGGTCAAGCAGCTCAAGGTGGACAAAGCCTGGCTGCCCGAGGCCCGGGGCCGGGTGGTGAAGATGGTCTCCGCGCTGCTGCCCGAGTTGCCGGGGGGCCACCACTACCGGGTCGTGTTCATGGAACGGGACATGGCCGAGATGCTGGCGTCCCAGCAGGCCATGCTGGCCCGCCAGGGTGAAGCCCCTGACGACCGGCCGGTGGAGCAACAGGTGGCCGCCTTCTCGGGCCACGTCGCCTCGCTCTTCGCCTGGCTCGACCGCCAGCCCAACTTCGCCGTGCTCCGGGTCAGCTACAACGAGATGCTGGACGACCCCCGGAGCCAGATCGACCGGGTGAACGGGTTCCTGGGGGGGACGCTCGACACCGCCGCCATGGTCGCCGTCGTCGACCACGCCCTCTACCGGCAGCGGGCATGACGGGCGGCGCCGGCGGGCCTCCGCTCCCCCGGCGCCGGGACCGGGCCGTCCTGGCCGTCGATGGCGTGGCCCGGGTCTGGGACCTGGGGCGCTGGGAGGACTGGCGCCGCACGCCCAAGGGCTCCACCAACACGTCGTACTTCGTCACCACCGACCGGGATCGTTTCGTGGTGCGGGTCTCCAACCCCCGCAAGACCGAGGCGGGCATGGACCAGGAGGTGGCGCTGCTCGAGCATCTGCGGGCCCGGGGCTACCCGGCGCCGGCCGTCGTCCCCACGCGGACGGGCGAGCCCTGGGCGCTCGTCGACGGCGCCCTGTGCCTGGTGACCAAGCGGATCCCCGGGGCCTTCGGCGACCTGGCCGATCCCTGGCACCTGGCCGAGTCGGCCCGGGCCCTGGCCCGCTTCCACCGGGAGGGCCGTGACCTGCCCGAGGGGGCCCGGCCGGCGCTGGGCTCGGAGATGGGGCTCCTGGCCGGGGGGCATGGACTCGTCCAGCGGGCGGGCGAGCTCGTCGCCAAGCTCACCGGGGTCGAGAGCCGGGATCGCTTCGCCCGGGCGTGGGAGGTGATCGAGCCCCGCTTCGCCGCCGCCGGCCCCTTGCTCTCGGCCGACGGCGAGCTGCCCCGCATGGTCACCCACGGCTCGCTCGGCGTCTCCGCCGTGCTGTTCGAGGGGACCCGGCTCACCGGCGTCCTCGACTACGAGCGGGCCGCCCACGAGGTTCGGGCCCTCGACGTCGCCTACACCCTGCGGGCCCTCACCCGGCGTCCCAAGGAGGACACCGGGGCCTTCGACCTCCCACGTCTCCGCACGTTCATGGTGGCTTACCAGAATGAGGAGCCCCTCGCCCCCGGTGAAGCCGAGCGGCTGGCCCAGGTCATGCGGGCTCAGCGCCTGCTCAAGGTGGCGGGCAAGGCGGGCAACCTCGTGGCCAAGCACACCGTCGTGGCCCAGGAGGAGAAGGACGCCCTGAAGCTGATCGAGACCCTCGAGCTCGAGGTGCCCAGGCTGGCCTGGCTCGAGGATCACGAAGCCGAGCTCCTCGACGCCTGCGCCGGCCACGTCGTCTGACCCTGCGTTCCTGCCGGGCGACGGGTGCCCGTCAGGAACGCCGGACCGGCAGGTCAGGCGAGGTAGCCGAGCTTGCGGAGCTGGGCTTCGGTCTCGGGATCGAGCTCGACGAGGGCGCCCGGGGCCTGGAACGAGGCCGTGCGCTCGGCCCAGGCGTCGAGGCGACGCTCGAGGGCGGCAGCGAGGTCGGGTTCGGCGTCGACGAGGTTCTCGGACTCGGCGGGGTCGGCCACGTGGCGGTAGAGCTCACGTTCCCGGGCCACGTACTGGCCGGCGCGGACCATGGCCAGCACCTCTTCCCGCTGCCACTTCCTCGAGCTGTCGTGGCGGTGCACGAGACGCGTCTGGGTGGGGTCGATGCGCACGGGGCGACCCATGACCACGACGGTGACGGCGCCGCCGCCGGCGTCGACCACGGACTCCGCGGGGCCTTCGAGCTTGGACTCGCCGCCGGGCTTGCGCCACATGACGCTGCGGGCGCGCCGCCCGCCTCCGCTCGGGCCCGGCGGGTCCAGGATGACGTTGATGCGGTCGCCGGGCACCAGCTCGGCCAGGGGGAAGGGGCCCTTGTCCAGGCCGACGAGGTCGGTGGTGGCATCGACGGTGAAGTCGAAGCCCAGGACGGTGACGGCCCCGTCCGATGGGTCGACGCGCTCCACCAGCCCCAGGAGCTTGTCCGGCCCGGGGATGCCGATGGTCACCTTGGTGGGGAGAAAACCGCCGCCCACCGCCTGTCCTTTGATCTCCAGGGGGGTGCCCGGAGTCAGGTCGGACAGGCGGGCGGGCGGGGCCTTCGAGACGTGGAACGTCTCGATGAAGTGGTGCTCGGCGGTGGTGACCGACCGGCTGTAGCGCACCCGCTTGAGCAGTTCAGAGAACGCCACCTCCCCGTTGGCGGCCGGGCCGGCACCCGCGCCCAACCAGGGCAGCAGGCTGCAGCCGGGGACGTCGGGCACGGGCACGCCCGCCACCTCCAGGAGTGTGGGCAGCAGATCGATGTGTGACACCGGCGGCGCCGGAGTGTTGCCGGCGCCCACGCCGTCGGACCGGCGGACGACGAGCGGCACCCACACCAGCTGGCGGTACAGGCTCTGGCCGTGGCTCAGCATCACACCGTGCTCGTTGAGCTCCTCACCGTGGTCGGCGGTGAGGACGACCCAGGTGTCCTCCCCACGTCCCGCCGCCTCCAGGAACGCCAGCAGGCGGCCGATGTGGGCGTCGGCCCGGCGGACGCCGGCGGCGTAGTAGCTGAGGAGGGTCTCGGGCCCGGCGTCGACCACGGCGGCATCGACACCCCGCTCGACCAGCGGGCGGGTGGGGAAGAGCTCGGCGGGCAGCGGGCTGTGCACGTCCATCAGGTGCACGTAGGCGGCCCAGGGGCCGTCCCCGGCCTCGCCCAGCCAGGCTTCGAAGTCGTCGACCACGGCGGCGCCGTCGGTGGTGGTCCGGAACTCGACATGGCCGAAGCCGGCGGTGATCCCGAACTCCGGCTTCAGGTAGGCATTGCCGGCCACGAAGGCGGCGGTGGCGAAGCCGGCCCCGCCCAGGCAGCCGGCCAGGGTGGGCAGGTCGGGATGGAGAGCGGTGAGCTTGGTGCCCTCACCCCCCGGGCGGGGCCCGCCCATCACGTGCTGGCTGGGATAGAGCCCGGTCATGATCGACGCCACCGACGGGTGGGTCCACGACGCCTGGCTGACGGCGTTGGCGAAGCGCACACCCCCGGCCGCCAGGCGGTCCATGTGGGGGGTGCCCCGATCGGTGCCGGCGTAACAGCCCAGGTGGTCGGCCCGCAGGGCGTCGACACAGATGATCAGGAAGTTCACGAGCCTCCTCCCGATCGCTCCACGGCGGCCAGCAGCTCATCGCCCTGGCCCAGGGATCGGACCCGGGCCAGCTCCAGGGTGATCTTGCGCAGGTCGTTGGCCGACAAGGGGTCGCCGGCCAGGAGCCGGGCGTAGCGGCCCAGCGCCCGCTTGAGCCGCTTGGCCAGCAGCAGCAGGGGGATGGCCTCCAGCTCGGCCGGCGCCAGGGGGGAGACGTCCTGGTAGGCGTCCACGAAACGGGCGGCCACGGCCCGGTCGAGGTGCACCTTGTAGTCGGGCGACGCCGGGTCGCCGTAGACCTTGGCGAAGTCGTGGACGGCGACGGCCACGTCCAGCGCCCGGGCCTCGACGTGGGCGCTGTCGAAGTCGAGGACGACCAGGAGCCGGTCCCCGTCGAACAGGGCGCTCCCCCGCCGGCAGCCGCCGTGGATGGTGGTGAGGGGGAGCGAGCGGTACAGGTCCTCCAGCCGGCGCCGGACGGCCCTGCCCTCGGCCAGGGCGAAGCGCAGCGGGGCGGCCAGTCCGTCGGGGACGTTGGCCAGGAACCGCTCCTCGGCGGGGACAGCGGCCAGCCGCTCGGCCAGGGCCACGGGCACGAGCGCGGCGTCGGGGGTGGGGACGGAGGCCGAGAAGCCCTCGACCAGCCCGTGGTAGCGGGCCAGCGCCGCCGCCACCGCCTCCGCCTGGCCGGGAACCCCGGCGGAGGCGGGCTGCCCGGCCACGAAGCGGGCCATCCGCCACAGCCAGCCCTCGACGAGGGCGCAGGGATCGCCATCCACCGTGGGGACGTACTCGGGGGCCGGGAACCCCCGGGCCCGCAGGTGGGCCACCAGCTCGTGCTCGAAGCGGACGGCCTCGGGCGTCTTGGCCCGGTAGGAGCGCCGGAGCACGAAGGACCCTCGCGTCGTGGTCAGGCGCCAGTGCTGGCTCTTGCCCAGCGGCAGGGCCTCGACGTCCTGCCACCCGCCGGCGTCGAAGGTGCGCTCCAGCGCCGCACGGGGCAGGCCGGCCCCCGGGGTGAGGTCGAGCTCAGGCATCGGCGGGCAGCCGGCCCTCGATGAGCGCCGAGAAGTCGGCCCGGTAGGTCTGCACCGCCCGGTCGTCCTCGGGGCTGTCGCCATTCTTCAGCTTGCGGTTCATGGAGTGGAACACGAAGCGGGCCCAGTGGAAGCGGAGGTTGGCCAACCAGGCGGCGGCGTCGGGCACCGCCGCCCGGTAGGCGTCGAGGAAGGCGTCAGTGGCGGCCTCCACCTCCTCAGCGCGGCGGCCGTCGCCCGTCAGCTGGCGCCGGAGCCGGTGCAGGAACTCGGCCGTGTCGCGGGCGGGGTCGGACGGCCGGGAGCGGTCGAGGTCGATCACCGTCGTCGCCCTGTCGTGCCCGGCTTCGGCGCCCAGGAACACGTGGATGGGGCGGTACTGGCCGTGACTCTGGACGGCCAGCCCGTCGACGGTGTCGAGGGCCAGGGCCTCGAGCTGTTCGATCATGCGCAGGGCGGGCGGGACGCGCTCGGGTCGCTCGGCCGCCACCTTGGCCAGGCGCCGGGTGAGAGACAGGATCTCGGTGGAGACCAGCATCGAGTGGGGTTTCCCGATCCGCAGCGGGGTGGAGTGGAGCCGCCCCAGCCAGGTGGCCGCCTCCCGGACGGCGGTGAGGCGGGCGGCGGGATCGTCGCCGCCCAGCACGTCGGCCACCGATGGCCCCCGCGCCTCGGCGCACACCAGCAGGTCGAGGTCACCCATCCAGGCCAGGGGCTCCACCACCTGGTAGGCGGCACCGGGCCCGAAGCCGCCCTCCTCCCGCAGGCGGACGAGCTTGTCGTGGATGGCCCGCCCTTCGGTGCCGGGCGGGAAGAACTTGGCGAACACGGCCCGGCCCCCGTTGCGGCGCACTTCCACCGTGGCCGCCCCGGTGGAGTCGAGCTGGATGACGCGGACGCCCCAGTCAGCCTGGTGGCCGTTTCCGTTCCCGGAGGGGCCGCCGTTGGCCACCTCCACCAGCGGCCGGAAGTGGGCCTCCAGGAACTCCGTTTCCGAGGCGGCGGCCACCCGCCGCCCCAGCTCGGCCTTCACGTCCTTGGTGATGCTCATCGGTCTCCTTTGGATCGGCAAGGGCGTCACCGCGCGACAGGGCGACCAGCTCGGCGTAGCTGCCGCCCAGCGCACACAGCTCCTCGTGGCTGCCCCGTTCCACCACCCGCCCGTCCTCCAGGTAGGCGATGAGGTCGGCCCGGCGCACGGTGGACAGCCGGTGGGCGATGACGATGGTCGTCCGGCCCTCCATGAGGCGCTCCACGGCGTCGAGGACGACGCGCTCGGAGCGGATGTCGAGCCCGGAGGTGGGCTCGTCGAGGATGAGGACGGGCGACTGGCGCACCAGGGCCCGGGCGATGGCCAGGCGCTGGCGCTGCCCGCCCGAGAGCGTCTCGCCCCGCTCCTCGACCAGGGTGTCGTAGCCCAGGGGCAGGGCGGAGACGAAGTCGTGGGCGTTGGCCGCCCGGGCGGCGGCCTCGATCTCGGCCCGGGTGGCGTCGGGCCGCCCGTAGGCGATGTTCTCGGCCACCGTCGCCCGCACCAGCACCGACTCCTGGGGCACCACCGCCACCTGGGCCTGGAGGCTCTCCAGGGTGAAGCTGCGGATGTCGGCCCCGTCGATGAGGACCGCCCCCGAGTCGGGGTCGTACAGCCGGGGCACCAGGCCCGCCAGCGTCGTCTTGCCCGCCCCGGTGGCGCCCACCAGGGCCAGCACCTGGCCGGCGGGAACTTCGAGTTCGACTTCGTGGAGGACGGGCCGGCCGGGCACGTAGGAGAACGTCACGCCCGAGAAGCGGACGGTGCCGCTCAGGCGGGGGGCGGGCCGGGCGCCGGGCAGGTCGGTGACGGCGAGCGGCGTGGCCAGGATCTCGGCGATGCGCTCGGCCCGCACGCTGGTGCGACTGGCCTTGGCCGCCAGGCGGGACAAGGCCCGGGTGGGTCCGTAGAAGTCGCGCAGGTAGGAGGTGAACACCAGCAGCTGGCCCAGCTCCAGGCGCCCGGCGCGCACCTCGTGGGCCCCCAGAGCGAGGAGGGCGGCCAGGCCCAGCGCCGGCACCACCCCGAGCCAGGACGAGAACGCCGACTCGGTGCGGGACAGGGCCAGGTTGGCCTCCAGCACCTCGCCGCCGGCCGACTCGAACCGCTCGGTCTCATGCTTCTCCCGGCCGAACACCTTGACCAGGCGCATGGAGGACAGGACCTCGGAGGTCAGCGACGTCATGTCGCCTTCCAGGTTGCGGGCCCGGACCTCGGCGGCCTTGATGCGGCGGCGGAAGCGGGTGTTGGTGACGGCCATGAGCGGGGTCATGACCAGCAGCACCAGCGACAGGCGCCAGTCGAGGGTGAAGGTGATGACCACCATGCCGATGCCGAGCAGGCCGGAGGACACGGCCTCGAGGAGGTTGTCGGTGACCAGCGCCTGGACGGGCTCGGCGTCGCGGGTCACCCGGGTCAGCAGCTCGCCGGTCTGGGCCCGGTCGTGGAAAGCGAGCGACAGGCGCTGGAGGTGCTGGTAGAGGGCGACGCGGATCCGGAAGGCGACCTTCTGGCCCACGATCTGCATGAGGTAGCTGCGGATGAAGTCGACGGCGGCTTCGAGGGCGGCGATGGCGATGACGGCCGCCACCACCACCAGCACGAGGAATTCGAAGCTGGCGTCGGTCCGGGGCTTGCCCAGCACCTCGTCGACCAGGAAGGCGAGGGGCCAGGGCTTGGCCAGCCGGAAGGCGGTGCTGGACAGCACGAGCACCAGGGCCAGCACCAGCGTGGGCAGGTGGGGCCGGGCGAAGGGGCCGAAGACCCGGAACGCCTGGCGCAGCCCGAACCGGGCGGAGGGCCGCTCCCCCGCGGGCCGGGAGTCGTTCCCGCTCATGCCGGTGCCACCCTGTCCTGCTCGGGCCGGCGGTGGACGGGCCGGACGGCGCCGGCCGGCACGGTGCGCAGGTCGATCTCGGCCGGCCGGGAACGGTCCCCCACCCCGAGGCGGAACCCGAACGAGGGCTGCCACGCCGCCACCCGCAGCACCAGGACGTGTCCGGCGGGGCGGGAAGGCGGGGTCTCCCAGACGAGCGGCTGACCCGGGGGCAGGTCGACCCACACCTCCGCCGCCCCGGCGGCGAACCCCCGCCGGCGGCCGTCGTGCACGGTGGTGACGGTGGCCCGCCCCTCCCGCAGCAGCACCAGGTAGTCGGGTGAGAGGCCGAGTTCCACCCGGAAGCGCTCGGTGGCCTCGGCCAGGTCGTAGGCCACGTCCAGGTGGTCGGCGTCGGGGCCGAGCCGCACGCGCTTGGTCGACCCCAGGAGCGGCGAGCCGGCCTCGACGTTGCGCAGCTCCGCCTCCACCGCTCCATCGCCCAGGAGGCGGGTGGCCGCCACCTCCCAGCGCTCGTTCTCGTGACCCACGTCGGCCAGGGCGCCGGGGTGGTTGGCCGGGACCTCCATGTAGCGGTTGACGTCCTCCTGCCAGTTCCAGTCGTCCGCCGGGTTGCCCACCACCAGGGCGCCGGCCGACAGGTCGTAGAGGGCCACCAGACGGGCGCCGAAGCGGGGCGAGAGGACGGCGAAGAGCCGGTCGTTGGCCAGCACCACCTCGACCTCGCCGTCGTCGTCGAGATCGGCGCTCCACACCCGGGGCCCGCCGTTGCCCTGACGGGCGCCGCATGACGCCGGGAACCGGGCGGCGGCCACGGTGTGGAGGGCGGCCCGGGCGTGGGAGGCGGCGGCCCGGGCCCAGGGCGCAGGCTCGTCGGGGCTCGCCCCCAGCCCGTGCCAGGCCGTCTCGTAGGCGGCGGCCATGAGCTGCGTCCAGGCCAGGTCCCACAGCCGGGAGGCGGCCCGGGCCCCGGCGCCGTTGCGGGACGGGTGTTCCGGCGTTCCTGCCGGGCACCTGTCGCCCGTCAGGAACGCCGGTGGAATGCCGGCCGGGGTGGCGGGGCCGGGGGGGCCGGCCGACAGGGTCGCTTCCAGGCGTTCCAGGTGGGCCCGGTAGGGGGCGTAGAGCGCCGACGCCCACCAGCGCTGGTAGTCGTCGCCGGCGCCGCCGGCGGCCAGCTCGTAGAACGTGCCGGGCTCCACCGCCCGGGTGTCGGACGGCGGATGGGCGGCCAGCCATGGGCCCACCAGCACGGTGTCCACCTTGTCGGTGGAGGCCAGCCAGCGCAACAGGCCCTCGTAGGCGTCGACCCCGGACCGGCGCCACGCCCCGCTGGTCCACGGACCCACCGCCGCCGTCTTTTCCAGGTCGTCGGCGTAGAGCGCCAGGGTCCCCCGACCGGCGGCACGCGCCGCGCCGAGGGTGTCGAACAGGAGCCGCCACGCCGCCATGTCCCTGGGCGGCACGGCGTAGCGCAGGTCTCCGGAGATGGGCACAGCCACCAGGCCGCCGGCCCCGGCCACCCGCCACGGTCGCAGATGGGCGCCGTCCCGCTGCCGCCCCGGACCGTCCCCGTTGGCGCCGGCGTCGCCGGGGACCGGAGGGGCGGGGAGCAGGGGCGGCGGGCCGGCGGCGGAGGCGGGCAGCGGCGAACGGCCCGGCGCCGTCTCCCGGTCGAACCCGGCCCGGTGCGCCGCCGGGTAGGCCAGCCGGTCGTCGAGGAGCACGTAGCGGTACCCACCGTTGGCCAGCCCCGGATCGCCCACCACCGGCGCCAGGGCGGCCGTGTCCCACACCCGCTCCGGCACCCAGAAGCCGGACACCTCCGGCGCCGCCACCCCCAGGTGGCGCGTCAGCAGGTCGAGCTCCTCGGCCACCTGTCGCCGGTTGTGCTCGGCGCTGAAGAGCGGCATGACGGGCTGGGACCAGGCGCT
>JBIOYN010000290.1:0-3739 GCA_044870155.1 Acidimicrobiia bacterium
GGGTGAGCGGCTCGGCCCGGGCGGCGGCCAGCTCCGCGCCGGTGAGCCAGCCCTCTTCGGCCATGTTGGCGAGGACGGCGTCGCGACGGCGGACGACCGCCCGGGGATCGGTGCGGGGGTCGAGGCGGTCCGGCGCCTGGATCTTCCCGGCCAGGGCGGCGGCCTGCGCCAGTGACAACCGGGCGGGGTCGACGTCGAAGAAGGTCTGGGCGGCGGCAGCCAGCCCGTAGGCCTGCTCCCCGAAGTACACCTGGTTCAGGTAGCGCTCGAGGAGCTCGTCCTTGGTGTGGCGCCGTTCGAGCACGCCGGCGATGAGCGCCTCGTCGATCTTGCGGTCGAGGGTGCGGGCCCCGGTGGTGAAGTTCGTCTTCGCCAGTTGCTGGGTGACGGTGCTGCCGCCCTGGTGGCCGCCGCGGAAGTTCCGCCACGCCGCCCGGGCCAGGGCGGTGGGGTTGACGCCGGCGTGGCGGTAGAAGTCCTCGTCCTCGGCGGCGAGGATCGCCCGGCGGACGGGGAGGGGGATGTCACCAAGGCGCAGCGGCCGGCGGTTCTCCTCCTGGAGTGTGGCCAGCAGGCGCCCGTCGACGGCCACGATCCGGGTGTTGGCGGACAGCCCGCCGAAGGCGGGGACGTCCCCCGCCCACCGGCTGGCGGCCCGCAGCGTGGCGGCCGTGGCCCCGTAGAGAGCCGCCTCCCGCAGCGGCGGCAGTGCGGCCACCGCCAGGATGGCCAGCAGTACTCCGGCGGCGGCACGCCGGAAGGTCCTCACGCGCTGGACCTAGGTGCCGTCCTGCGGTGCGACTGATGACCGGCGCCGGTCGTAGGGCGAGATACTGCTCCAGAACACGGCGGAGGCCAGTGCTCCCACGACCCCGACGATCATGAGGATCACACCGACGACTTCCAGGTTGACCCCATCGACCTCGGTGCTGACGGCGAAACGCAGAATGGCACCGACGGCAAAAAGGAGAAGACCTACGGAAATACCCATCTCAACTCTCTTTCCGACTCGCATGTCCGACGTCCTGGTTTATCTGAAAATCAGATGCGCGACCAGGGTCTGGAGCAGCGCCGCCGGCACGGGCGAAATCCCGTGAATACCCCACTCTACTACGCACCGTGAGATCGGCTACCAACGTGGGAACGAATTCGGAAGGCCGAGCGGCTCGCCGGGTCAAGGCTGGCGGACCAGAAGGCGACCACGCCCCCGGCGAGCAGGAGGGCCGGGCGTGCGGAGGACCCCCCCTGCCCCAGGGGGAAGGGGGACCATTCCCGGGGGAGGGCGACGGACACCAGGGCCAGGACCAATACCGCGGCGGAGCCCGCCACTCCGCCCCGGCCGTCGGGAGCCACCCGTGAGGCCAGAACCGCCATGGAGAGGGCGGCGGCCAGGAGGGCCGCGGCCTGCAGCGTGAGGGAGGCGGGCACCCACCCGTCGGTCCCGGCGACCCAGCGGACGTCGACGAGCAGGGCACCCCAGGTCGCCCCGGCGGCCACCACCGCCCCCGCCACCCGGAAGGCACGCCGGCCCAGCAGCGACGTCGGTGAGCAGGCCAGGGTCGGGGCGGCGGGGTCGTCGACCACGTAGGCGGCGCCGGCGCAGACCAGCACCGCACCGAGGTGCAGACGAAGCATGAGCGAGCCGGGCTCGTCAGAGCCGAGGTGGACCATGGCCAGGGCCAGGGCGGCACCGCCGAGGAGCGGACCCCAGGGCACCGCCCGGATCGTCCCGGGGAGGAGTAGAGGGACTTGGCGCCAGCGCAGGCGAAGCCCCGGGGAAGGGCCGGTCATCAAGGGGACGCCGCTCACGGGCACATCCCCGGCCCGCCGGTGGCGACCGGCACCGCCCCGGCCGGTCCGGGCACGCCGGCTTGGGCCAGCAGCTCCGAGGTCGGGGTGGCGGGATCGGTGAAGTGATCCCAGCCGGCCCCCAGGACGGCGGCGACGGCGGCGGGCGGGCGGTCCAGGAGGGCGAGGGCGGCGGCCACGTCGCCCGCCGACCAGTTCACGCCCCATGCCGGCGGGTCGGTCCAGTCCGTGTACGTCAGCTCGCCGGCGGCGTTTCGTTCCGAGCGTTCGGGAAGCAGGGCCATGGCCTCGGCCGCCCCCGGGGTGGACTGGGCGCCGAGCCACAGGGCGGCCGCCGCCCGGGCCTGTCCCGGAGCCCGGCAGTGCTGGTCGAGGTGCCAGGGTGCGGGCGGCAGGCCGACGGCCCACGCCCCCGTCTGCACACCGAGGAACAGCCCATCGACCGATTCGCTCGAGCAGGGCCACGTGTCCGTGCCGGGGTGGACCTTCCCGTCGGCCGGCCAGACCGCTTCGGGGGTCAGACGGTCGCGGACCGGCCCGGGCAGCGTGCCGAGCAGCCCGACCGGCGCGCAGGCGCTGTTGCCGACCACGGGATTGGGCCGCTCCGTGACCTCGAGGGCACGTCCCCGTACGGAGGCGGGCAGCCGGATCATGACGCCCTCGACCGGGGGGGCCCAGTCGGCGACGCGGGTCCCGAGGTTGCCGTAGGCGCAGTAGCGGACGCCGGCCTGCTCCCGGCAGGTCTGGTGGGCGGCGGGCCGGGTGATGTAGTCGGCCATGGCGGCGGCCTGTTCGGCGCTGACCGGACGGGTCTGGACGAACCCGACTCCGAGGGCCACCACCGCGACCCCGAGGGCCACGACGCCGAGGCGGCGGGGCGTGCCGTGCCGGGCGACACCGGCGACGGCGACCAGGGCGATCCACGCCGCCAGCCAGGCGAGGTGCCAGCCGGTGAGGCGCACCTCGATGGTCGCGAAGCTGTCGAGGTTGTCGACCTCGAAACTCAGCCAGCGGCCCGGGCCGGGGCCGAGGTCCGTGAGCTTGCCCTGCATGAACATCGTGACCCCGATGGCCGGGAGGCAGACCGCCGGCCAGGGGAGCCAGCGGGCCAGCAGCACGCCAACCGCCCCTGCGCCCACCACGATCAGCACACCGGTGCCGAGCTCGGCCGGGTCGAAGGAGCCCGTGGGATCCACGTTGGCCTGGACGAGGACAGCGCAGACGGCGGCGAAGGCGACCGCCACCGGCACGGTCGCCAGGGCGGAGAGGTTGTGGGCGACGGTGCGGGCGGCGGCGGTGGTGGGGAGCGACGTCAGGAGGTCGTCCGTGCCGTGGCGCCGGTTGCGGAGGGCGCCGAGGTTCGCCGCCACCATGGTCATCCAGCCGAGGGGGACCAGGGCGAGGACGATGGCGAGCTCGAAGTGGAGCCAGCTCTCCCCGGTGTCGGACGTCGCCATGAAGTCGATCGTGAACGAGAAGATGAGCATCGCGCCGGTCATGGCGATCGAAAACGCAACGTGCGCGCGGCGGCGGCCGATGCGATCACCGCGCGCGCCGAGCAGCGCCGACCACGCCGCCGACCCCGCGAGCGCGCAGGTGATGATCAACCCGGCCTGTGCGTGCGTGAAGACCTCGGCGAGGTAGACGCCGAACACGATGCTGGTGAACCCGTATGCGAACGCGCGGAGACCGCGGAGGAGCAGGATTCGACGCACGTCGGCCACGGCTGGAAGGATACGTGGGCTCGCGTGCCCGTCGAGATGGGGGAATGTGCGATGGCCGACCAGACGCAGGGCTCGATCGACATCAACGCCGACCCGAAGGCGATCATGGCCGTGATCGAGGACTACGAGGCGTACCCGGAGTGGGCCGGTCAGATCAAGAAGGTCAACGTCCGCGAGCGCGACGGCGACAACCGCGGCAAGCAGGT
>JBIOYN010000291.1:0-9670 GCA_044870155.1 Acidimicrobiia bacterium
GGAGGCGACCGTCTGCTGGAGGCCGGCGGCCAGGGAGGCGGTGTGGAGGCCGGCGCCGGCCGGGCCCCGGACCACGCCCAGGGCGAGGACGGGAGCGGGCGGCCGGGACCAGGGTCCGAGGGGCCCGGGAGCCATGGCCACACCGACGATGGGTGCCGGCCTCCAGCAGACGGTCGCCTCCGCCACCGCCCCGCCGGCCCCTCCCCCGCCCCCTCCGCCGCCGCCCCCACCGCCCCGCCGGCGCCGGCCGTCGCCGCCAGCCCGCCGCCGGCTCCCCACCCGCTCACCGCCGCCCTTGACGCCCGCCTCGCCGTCGACCCCCGGCTGGCCGGGCTCCAGGTCGGGCTCTCCGTGTGGCTGGACGGGTTCGGCGAGGTGGCGGCCCGCAACGCCGACCTCCCGCTCCTGCCCGCCTCCAATCAGAAGCTCATCACCGCCATGGGAGTTCTGGCTCAGGTGCCCATCACCGACACGCTGGTGACCGAGGTGCGGGCCACCGGTGCCCAGAACGGCACCACCCTGGTGGGCGACCTGATCCTGGTGGGTGGCGGCGACCCAACTCTCACCACCTCCGGACCCCATTCGCTCGACGCCCTGGCCGCCGCCGTCCGGGCCCGGGGCGTCACCCGGGGGGCGGGCGCCCTGGTGGCGGACGAGAGCCGCTACGACTCGCTGCGGGGGGCGGGGGGCTGGCTGCCCGAGCACGTGCCCGTGTTCATCGGCCCCCTCTCCGCCCTGGTGGTGGACCGCAACCAGTTCCGGGGTGACGCCGCCTATGCCGCCGACCCCGTCCCCGGCAACCTGGCCCGCTTCCGCCACGCCCTGGCCCGCCAGGGCATCTCGGTGGCCGGTGGTGACGTCGCCGCCCCCTCGCCGCCCGGCTCGGCGACGGTGGCCGCCCTGGCCTCCACGCACATCGGGGCGCTGGTGACCGACATGCTCGTCCGCAGCGACAACCTCTTCGCCGAGCTGCTGCTCAAGGAGCTGGGCCGCCGGGTCCGGGGCGCGGGCAGCACCGCCGACGGCGTGGCCGCCGCCGACGCCACCCTGGCCGCCCTGGGCGTGCACCTCTCCGGCCACAGCGCCGACGGCTCGGGCCTGTCCCGCCAGGACCGGCGCTCCACCCGCGAACTCCAGGACCTGCTCCGGGCCGCCGCCACCCAGCCGTGGGGCACCTACCTGCTCGAGTCGCTGCCCCTGGCCGGGCGGACGGGCACCCTGGCCCGCCGGCTGCGGGGAACGGCGGCCGAAGCCAACGTGCGGGCCAAGACGGGCTGGATCGACGAGGGCCGGGCCCTCTCCGGCTACCTCACCACCGCCGGCGGGCGCCGGGCGGTGTTCTCCGTCGTGGTCAACGGCACCGTCCCGGGCTCGCCGGTCGTGGGCGCCATTGACGATCTGGTCGCCACCATCGCCGTCGACGGCAGCTGACCGCTAGCTGAGAACGACAGATACCGCGACCGATCGGTCGGCGAACTCTCGCCTACCGTGAATTTCCAGCCACTGAGCGAGGTTTAAGGGAACCTCAAGGGGGGAAAATCCTCCCCGTGGGCACACGTGAGATCAGCGACGATCACGCGTCAGACCTTCGCCACGTGCGGGAAGTGCACGGCGTCGTCGATCGCCTCCGCCAACTCGTTGCCGCCGCTTTTGACGCCGACCAGGCCAGTGAGGGAATGCTGATCCTGGAACCGTCGCCTCAGCCGGCGCCCGGCCGGTAGAGGTCCTTCACCTCGTCGACCAGGTGGGTCGCCGGCAGGTGTGACAGCCGGCCGTCACGGTCCAGTTCCGTCACCGCCGCCACCGGGTCCTCGTCGGCGAACAGGCGCCGGTCGCCGTAGTCAGCCGGACGGCCGGTGGCGTCGAGCGTCCAGTACGTCGCCTCCAGGGCGATCCCGTTGGGGTCGCTGAAGTACACCGAGCGCAGGAAGCCGTGGTCGATGACATCGGTGACCTCGCAGTCGGCGGCCTTCAACCTCTCCCGCAGCGCCAGCAGGGCCTCCTCGTCGGGCAGGGCCATGGACAGGTGGTCGAACTGGGCCGCCCGGGGGAAGGGCATCCCCGCCGGTTTGGCGTAGCTCTCGATCTCCGTGTTCTTGTACTCGAAGAACGCCACCGTGCTGCCGGGACCGAAGTCGAAGAAGTAGTGCTTGAAGTCACCCGTGTCAACGGTGGCCACCAGCGGGGCCCCGAGCACCCCGTGGTAGAAGCGGGTGGTGGCGTCCATGTCGTTGGTCACGAGCGCCAGGTGGTGCAGGCCCCGCCAGCGGGGGTTCTCCCGTTCGGTCGGCATGACGGCTTCCTCCTGGGTACTGGGGCGTTCGGCGTCCCACGCTAACGGCTGACGGGCACCGCCCGGGAAGGCTCCAGGCCGCGGAAGCGCCTTCAGCCCGACGGGGCCCGGGCCCGCAGACGGCTGAGCGTCCGCGACAGCATCCGGGACACGTACATCTGGCTGACCCCCATGCGGGCGCCGATCTGGGCCTGGGTCATCCCATCGATGAAACGCAGGCGGAGGATCGTCCGCTCCGTCTCGGGCAGCCGGGCGAGCACGCCGGCGAGATACACCCTCCTCTCGACGGCGGCCAGGGCGGGGTCGTCGGTCCCCGGGTCGAGGACCTTGCCGTCGGGGAGCGGGGCGTCGAGCGAGGCCGGGTGCTGCACGACGCCCAGCTCCATCGCCTCCAGGACGTGGTCTTCGGACAACCCGGTGCGCTCGGCGACCTCGGGGATGCCCGGTGAGCGCCCCAGCTCCTGGGCGAGGTCGTCGGCGGCGCGTACCACCTCCAGGTAGTGCTCCTGGAGCGAGCGGGGCACGCGCATGACCCAGGTCCGGTCCCGGACGTGGCGCTTCAGCTCACCCACGATGGTGGCCCGGGCGAACACGACGAAGGGCCGTTCCAGAGCCGGATCGAACCGGTCGATGGCGTGCAGCAGCCCGATCCGGGCGACCTGGCTCAGGTCCTCAACTGTCTCCCGCCGGGTGTGGAACCGCCGGGCCAGGCTCAGGGCGAACTCGTCGTAGGTGGCGGCCAGTTCGGCGCGAACCTCCGGGTCGCGACCGGTGGCGAAGACGCTGTGCAGCCCCAACAGCATCTCGGAGTGGGCCTCCGCGAGCCCGGAGGCCACCGGTGACCCGGGCCGGTCCGCCTCGGTGGATTCCCCGGCGACGCACACGGCCAGCTCGGCGGGCCGGATCTGGTAGCCGAGGTAGCGGGCGAGGAGATCCTGCGTCTCGTCCGTCACCGCCGAGGAGGCTGCTTCCATTTCGGTCACGAATACCCCGGCCTCCGCCGTGGATCATTCCGGCCGCACAATCCTCCGGGGTTTGAAGGGCGGCCGTCACGCCGATCGCCAGGCCTCCAGACCTGGGAGCCGGGGAGCCGGGGAGCCGGCGTGGCCGCCTGCGATGGAACGGCGCCACAGTACCCCCTGCTCCCCGTGGCCGTCCGGGCGCCTGCCGGGCGGACCGCTCAACCGGGCGTTAAACGTTCTTCAAGGGGCAAGAGCCGCGGCCGCGGACGCCGAAGTGGACTTCGTGACCGGCGCAGAACCAGCCGTCCCCCCTTCGGGCAGGCCCCGCAACCGCAGCGGCGCGAGCTGCGGCCGCCCGGTGTCAGCCGGCACTCCGACTCCCCCCGGGCGACGGCGCGTTCTCGACGCCAGCTCGTCCCTCACGTACCGGAGGTCAACCGTGTTGCCCCGTAACCTCTCCACCCGACTCGCCGCCGGCGCTCTGGCCGCCGTGCTCACCCTGACCGGGGGGCTGGCTGCCGCCGGCGCCCTGGACGGCGCCGAAGCCGAAGGACCCCACACCATTCCCGAGCAGGTGGACCCGGCTCCCGCCGATACCCCGGCCGACCCGGTCGCCTGCGACACCGGCGACGGCGGCGCCGTGGTGACCCCCGCCGCCGACACGACGGTGACCGACCCGGCCCCCGCCGACGACACCACCACCGACCCCGCCCCGGCCGACCCGGCTCCCTGCCCGGCGCCGGCCGACCCGGCCCCGGCCGACGACAGCACCACCGACCCCGCCCCCGCCGACCCGGCCCCGGCCGACCCGGCTCCGGTTCCCCACCCGGCTCCGGCTCCTGACCCGGCTCCTGCTCCCGACCCGGCCCCGGCGCCGGCACCCGTGCCCGTGGCCGATGACTCTGCCGCCGTCCCCGACATGCCCGAGGACCCCGACCCCGACCACCAGGAGCGCTTCGACCGCTGGGTCGAGCGGTGCGAGAAGTGGGCCGACCGCCGGGCCGAGCACTTCGAGGCCAAGGGCCAGACCGAGAAGGCCGAGAAGGCCCAGGCCTGGAGCGACAAGTGCAAGGAACGGGCCGAGCGCTGGCGCCAGCGGGCTGCCGAGCGGGCCGCCCGCCGTGGGGCGTGGCGCCAGAACCGTGAGGAGTGGCGCCAGCAGCTGGCCGAGTGGCGGTCCGACTGGGAAGCCCAGCTGGCCGAGTGGCGCCAGGAGTGGCAGGCCATGGTCGAGCAGTGGCAGGCCGACTGGCAGGAGCAGAAGGCGCAGTGGGAGCAGATGCGGGCCGAGTGGCGTGCCAACCACCCCGAGCCGTCCGCTGACGACTCCGCCGCTGACGACTCCGCCGAGAAGACCGATGGCGACCATCACGGCGACGACGGTGGCGACCACGACGGTGACGCCGCCAGGCACGACGGCGAGCGCCGCCAGCGCTAGACCCGGGGCCGGAAGAGACCCCCGAGGGGAGGGCTGCGGCCCTCCCCTCGTCGCGCCGGTAGCGTGCCGCCGATGGAATACCGACCGCTGGGTGATTCCGGCCTGGAGGTGAGCGCCCTGTGCCTGGGCTCGTGGCTCACCTTCGAGCTCATCGACCGCGACCAGGGCCTGTCCGTCATGCGGTCTGCCCTGGAGTCGGGCGTCACGTTCTTCGACGACGCCCGCTACGACGACCACACGGGCCGGGCGCCCATGCGGACGGGGTGGTCGGAGGTCCTCTTCGGCGAGCTGTTCCGGAGGACGGGCCATCCCCGGGCCGAGATCGTGATGGCCGACAAGCTGTGGTTCGAGTTCTTCCCCGACGAGGGGATCGAAGCCGAGCTCAACGGTTCCCTGGAACGGCTGGGCACGGACTGGATCGACGTCGTCTACTGCGCCACCCCACCCGACGAGCTCCCGGTGCCCGAGCTGGTAGCCGGCCTCGACGCCCTGGTGGCCGCGGGCAAGCTCCGGGCCTGGGGCGGCCTCAACTGGTCGCCGGAACTACTGGTCGAGGTCCACCGCTTCGCCACCGCCGAGGGCCTCACGCCGCCCACCGCCGTCCAGCTGCCCCACAACGTGATCGACCGGGGATTCGTGGAGAGCCCGGGTGCCCGGGAGGCGCTGGCCGCCACCGGGATCGCCGTGGTCGCCTCGCACTGCCTGGCCGGCGGGCTGCTCACGGGCAAGTACAACCGGCCCGGGGCCACCGGACGGCACGGTCCCCAGCGCATCGAGAAGCTGCGGGAGCGGGGCATCCTCGATCAGATCGAAGCCTGGTCGCAGCTGGCCGCCAAGGCGGACGCCACCGTGGCCCAGCTGTGCCTGGCCTTCAGCCTCTCCCGCCCGGCGGTGGCCAGCGCCTGCTTCGGAGCCAAGACCACGGACCAACTGGCCGAGGACCTGGGCACGCTGGCGGCCGCCGGCCGCCTGGCATCCGCCATCGCCCGCCTGGAGGGCGAGACCCCCGTCGAGGGTCGGTGACGGCGCTTTTCAGACGATGCGGCGCTCGGTGGCCCAGCGGGTGAGCTGGTGGCGGCTCGACAGTTGGAGCTTGCGCAGCACCGACGAGACGTGGGTCTCCACCGTCTTGACCGAGAGCGACAGCTGGCGGGCCACCTCCTTGTAGGCATACCCCCGGGCGATGAGCCGCAGCACCTCCCGCTCCCGGGCGGTGAGCTGGTCGAGCTCAGGGTCGGCGGGGATGGGAACGGACCCGGCGAAGGCGTCGAGCACGAACCCGGCCAGGCGGGGCGAGAAGACGGCGTCGCCCGCCGCCACCCGCTCGACCGCCTCGGCCAGCTCGACGCCGGACACGGACTTGGTGAGATACCCGCGGGCGCCGGCCCGGATGACGGCGATGACGTCCTCAGGCGCGTCCGACACCGACAGGGCCAGGAACAGGGTGGACGGGTGGGTGGCCAGGACCCGGCGGATGACCTCGGCCCCTCCCCCGCCGGGCAGGTGCACGTCGAGCAGGACGACGTCGGGGGCGGCGGCGGGGATGCCGGCCACGGCGGAATCGACGTCGGCCGCCTCCCCCACCACCTCGATGCGGGGGACACCCCCCTCCCCGGGGGCCCCGGCCAGCTCGCTGCGCACCCCGGAGCGCACCAGGGCGTGATCGTCGACCACGAAGACCCGCTTCACTTCTTCTCCTGACTCGAGCCCGCCCCGGCGCCGGCACGGGACCGGGGCACGGACAGCTCGATCTCCGTCCCCTCCCCGGGGGTGGACCGGACCTCGGCCGTCCCGCCGGCGCGCCGCACCCGGCCCAGCACGGAGTCGGCCAGGCCGCGGCGGTCGGGGGGCACGGCAGCCGGGTCGAAGCCCGTCCCCCGGTCCCGCACGAACAGCGACACCCGCTCGGGCTCCACCTCCAGGTACACGTCGACGGTGTCCACGCCGGCGTGGGTGGCGGCGTTGCGGGCCGCCTCCCGGCCGGCGGCCACCAGCGCCCGGGCCGCCTCGTCGAGGGGGGCGTCGCCCACCAGCACGGCGTCGAGGCGGACGGCGTAGCGGTCCTCGACGTCGGCCAGCTCCCGGCGCAGCAGCCCCGCCACCCCGTCGGGCTCGGACAGGTCGGGACGGCCGTAGAGCCAGTCCCGCAGCTCCCGCTCCTGGCGCCGGGCCAGGCTGCGGACCTCCTTGTCGTCGCCCGCCCGCTTCTGGATGAGGGCCAGGGTCTGGAGGACACCGTCATGGAGGTGGGCGGCGACGTCGGCTCGCTCCTCGGAGAGGATGCGCTGGCGGCGCTCGTCGCCCAGGTTGCGGGCCAGGCGGGCCAGGCCTGGACCGAGCATGAGGGCGATCCCGGCCACCACCACGGCGGCGCCGGCCAGGCTGCGCCCGATGGTGCGGACGCCGGACATGGTGGCCAGCATGGCCACACCCCCCGCCACCACCAGCGAGACGCCGAGGGCGACGCGCAGGGGCCGCATGCGGCTGGCGGCGCCGGCCGAGCCCCGGTCGCCGATCCGCCCGCCCCACACCAGGGCGGCGCCGGCGCAGGCCAGGAGGGCGGGGACGAGCACACTGCGGGGGAGCCAGTCCGAGAACTCGGCCAGCACCAGGACCGAGCCCACCACCACCGCCGCCCCCGCCACCGCCTCCGCCGCCGACCCGGGCCGGGCGGCCCGGACGGGCCCCGACCCGACGCCCGGCGACCCCTCTCCGTCGTCGGCCGGCAGCATGGCCCAGGCCACGAAGTAGGCCACCACCACCGGCGGCCCCGCCGCCAGGGCGAGCAGAACCAGCGAGATGCGGACGGCCACCACCGACAGCCCGAAGCGGACGGCCAGGCCGGTGGAGACGCCTCCCATCCAGCGGCCGCGCCGGTACCGGGTGATGTCCATGGTTGCGATGATCGCATCGGGCGGGCGTCACCACCATCGGGAACCGCCCGGCGCCGTCCCGGGGGCGACCTCAGGGATCGTTCAGGGTCATCCCCGATACCGCCCGTCGGCCCCGAGGCGCAGGATGGCCCCATGAGCGAGCACGACACCGATTCCGAGCCCGGCGACTCCGAAACCGCCGGCGAGTCCACCCCTTCGGGGACACCCCGGGCCCCGGGCGGCCCGGCGACGGCCGTGGACTCGCCCTCCCCGCCGCCGCCCCCCCCGCCGTCCTCGCCCCCGCCTCCCCCTCCTACGGACGCCCCCCGCCGCTCGCTGTCCGTGGTGCGGTCCCGTGACGACCGGAAGCTGGGCGGGGTGGCCGCCGGGCTGGCCACCGCCGCCGGCCACGACCCCACCCTCGTCCGCATCGGGTTGGCGGTGGGCGCCCTCACCGGCTGGGCCATCCTGCTCTATCTCATCGCCTGGGTGATCCTGCCCGAGGAGGACGCCGCCGCCGGACGCCCGCTGGAGCCGGCGCCCGGGGACACGGCCAAGCTCCTGCGCATCGGGATCGCCGTCATCGCCGGCCTCGGCGCCCTGCAGGTGGCGGGGATCGTGGCCGCCTTCGCCATCGCCGTGCTCGGCACCATCGGCGCCATGTTCCATCCCTTCATCGACCCCTTCGCCGGCGACTTCGGCGGCTACAACCCCGACTTCCCCGTGCGCGGCTTCGCCGGCCTGCTGCTCCTGGCCGGGGGTGGGCTGTACCTGCTCCGGCGCCGCAGCCAGCGCGACGCCGGTTCCTCCGGCGGAAGCCGCTTCCCTCCGGGCGGCGGGTTCGGTTCCGGAGGTGGCACCCCCCCGCCGCCTTCGGGAGGGACCCCGCCGCCCGGGGGTGGCGCCCCCCGGGCGGCGGGCTCGGGGCCCGTACCGGCCGTCCCCGCCCCTCCCGGGGCCCCCGGGACGGGCCCAGCCGGGAGCGTCCGGAACTGGCGGACGGCCAGCGAGTGGGTGCTCCTCGGGGCCCGGGCCTCGGGCTGGCTCCTGGCCCTGTGGTTCACCCTGGGCGGCGCCCTGCTGACGGCGCTGTGGGCGCTTGACGCCGTCCAGCTCCGCTTTCCCGTCCTCCTCGCTCTCGTCACCCTCGGGGCCCTGGGACTGCTGGGCACCGTGCTCGTGCGCTCCCGCCGGCCGGCCATGGTGGCGGCGGCGTCCGCCGCCCTCGTCGTCCCCGTGGTCGTCGCCCTCCTCCTCGGCCGGTGGAACGGCGTCGCCGGCTACCGGGTCGTCACCCCCACCTCCACGGCCGAGGTGCCCGCCGTCTACCGCCACGCTTTCGGCGAGCTCCGAGTCGACCTCTCCCAGCTCGCCCTCCCGCCCGGCACCACCGAGGTCAAGATCGAGATGGGGGCGGGCGAGGCGTCCGTCACCGTCCCCTGGGACGCCACCGTGGAGGCGGCCGCCCGGGTGGGAGCGGGCGAGTTCAACCTGTTCGGACGCAGCCAGGCGGGGCTGTCCCTCGAGGGTGGGGTCCGCTCCCCGGGCGAGCCCGGTGCCCCCACCCTCAAGATCGTGAGCCGGGTGTCGGCGGGCCAGATCAAGCTCTTCCGCCGGTCACCGCCCGCCACCATGCTCGCCCTCCAGGCGGGCCGGGCCGTCCGGCTGGCCTGCAGCGCGGAGCCCGAACTGCGGTGCCTGGCCTTCGACGGCTACGTCACCCCCGCCCTCGACTGCCTGGTGTCTTCCGAGCTGGAGAACATGTGCCGGCCCGCCGGCGAGACGCTCGACGAGCACAGCTTCCCCGGCGACCGGACCGGCCTGCGCCGTTGCCGCGTGCCGGCGGGCGGGGGTCTGGCCGCCTGCGGCGAGCCCTACAACTTCGCGCCCGACGCATCGACGCCGCCCGAGTCCCCGCCGGCCCCGGAGGCGCCCTCCGCCCCCGAATCCCCGCCGGCACCCGATTCCACCGCCACCACAGCCACGTCGATGCCGCCCGGCACCTACGTCTGCGACTTCCCCGCCGGCGGTGGCCCCACCAACTGCCGCCCCGCCTGACGCTCCCACCCCGACCTGGCGCGTGAGCGAAACCCGGCTGGGAGCC
>JBIOYN010000292.1:0-3755 GCA_044870155.1 Acidimicrobiia bacterium
ATAACCACCTTCCCCACCCCGGCGGCGCCGGCCGCCTCCAGCACCCGGCGGCTACCGGCCACGTTCACCCGGGCCATCAGGTCTTCGTCGGGGATGGCGTCGTGGACGCCGGCCAGATGGACGAGGACGTCGACGCCCTCCAGCAACGGAACGAGGTCGGCCCGGGTGACGTCGACCAGGTGCATGGCCAGATCCCGGGACCGGAAGGCCGGAGCGGCGATGTCGAGGCCGACGATGCCAGCACCGGCGGGGCTCTTCGGGGGCGACGGGGCGGCCAGGCACCGGAGCAGGCCCTGTCCCAGGAACCCGGAGACCCCGGTGATCGCAACCGCCGCCATCCCCATAGACTGACAGGCAGTGAGCGATCCCCCTCAACCCTTCGGCTTCGGCGGCTTTGACATCAATCAGATGTTGAGATTCCTCCAGGCCGGAGGCCCCGTGCACTGGCAGGTGGCCACCCAGGTGGCCCGCTGGGTGGCGGGCAGCGGCCCGGCACCGGGCGGCTTCCTCCCCGGCCTGCCGGGGCTGCCGGGGATGCCGGGCATGCCGGGCATGCCGGGGACCGAACGGCCGGAACCGGCGGAATCACAGGCGGTCGGGCCCGAGGAGCGGGCCCGCTTGACCGAGGTGGCGTCGGCGGCCGAGGCCCGCGTGCTGGCCGAGACGGGCCAGCCGTCACCGGGCCCGGCGCTCGAGGCCCTGGGCCGGGCGGAGTGGGCCGAGCGGGGCCTGACCCAGCTCAAGCCCGTCCTCGAGCGCCTGGCCACCACCCTGCAGGGCGAGGCGCCGACGCCGGAGGCGCTCCCGCCGGAGTTGAACCCGCTGGCCGGCATGATGGGCGCGCTGGGGCCGCTCCTCCTCGGTGTGCAGTGCGGGTTCATGGTGGGCCAGCTGTCACAAGGGCTCCTGAGCCAGCACGACTTCCTGCTGCCCGTCCCCGATCCCACCCCGCCGGCGGTGATCATCCCCAACCTCGAGGCCTTCCACGCCGCCTGGTCGATCCCTCCCGACGACCTCCGCTACTACGTGGCCCTGTCGGAGTCCGTGCGCGCCCGCCTTTGTTCCCACGCCTGGGTCCGGGCCCGGCTCGTCGGCCTGGCCAGTGAGTACGTGTCCTCGTTCCGGGTGGATCCCGAAGCCATCCAGTCGCAACTGGGTGCGCTCGACCTTTCCGACCCGTCGTCGCTGGAAGGTCTCCTCGGCGACCCCGACGCCATGCTGGGCGCCATGAGCTCCCCCGCCCAGCAGGCCGTCCTCGAGCGCCTGCAGCTCACCACCGCCGTGCTCGAGAGCTACGCCGACCAGGTGGTGGAGCGCCTGGCCGGTCCCATGATCCCCTCGCTGGCGACCATCCGCGAGGCACGGCGCCGGCACCGGCTGGAGCGGTCCGAGGCCGACCGGTTCGTGCAGCGCCTGCTCGGCCTCGATCCCAGCGGGCGCACTCACGACACCGCCGCCGCCTTCTGTGCCGGCGTCGTCGAGCGGGCCGGGTCCGACGGCCTCGAGCCCTTGCTGAGCAGGGAGGAGTCCTTCCCCACGCCGGCGGAGCTGGAGGCGCCCGGGCTCTGGCTGGCCCGGCTGGAACTCGACGGGTAGCATCGGCTCGATGACGCGCACCTATCGCCGCTGGTTCTTTGGCCCCGGGGCGTCCCCGGGGGTCGCCGGCTGACGGCAGCACCCTCGACGCAGGACCGCCCCGGCCGACCGGCCGGGGTTTTTTTTCTCCGGGGACACCCCGCACCCCGGGTCTGTATGCAGGGGAGGACGACCGTGATCGTGGTCATGCAGGCCCAGGCCACCGAAGCCGAGATCGAAGGGGTGGTCGACGCCCTCACCCGTCATGGGCTCCACGCCTCGGTCTCCCGCGGCCAGGAGACGACCGTGGTGGGCGCCATCGGCGACGTGGACGCCGCCGGCGACCTCTCCCACCTCTCGGTGCTGCCCGGCGTGGAGCGCACGGTGCGGGTGTCCGCCCCCTACAAGCTGGTGGCGGCCCGGGAGGGGCACCGGCGCTCGGCCGTGCCGGTGGGCGCCGGCGTGATCGGCGGGAACACCTTCTCCCTCATCGCCGGACCGTGCGCCATCGAGAACGCCGCTCAGGCCGGGGAGGCGTGCGCGGCGGCGGCCGCCGCCGGCGCCAACCTGTTGCGCGGCGACGTCTACAAGCACCGCACGTCGCCCTACGCCTTCCAGGGGCTGGGGCCGGCCGGGCTCGAGATCCTGGCCGAGCAGAAGGCGCGCTTCGGCCTGCCCGTGGTGGTCGAGGTTCTCCATCCCCAGGAGGTCGACGCCCTCGTGGACGTGGTCGACGTGTTCCGCATCGGCGCCCGCAACATGCAGAACTTCGACCTGCTCCGGGCCTGCTCGATCACGGGTAAGCCGGTGATGCTCAAGCGGGGGTTGTCCGCCACCATCGAGGAGTGGCTGCTGGCCGCCGAGTACGCGGCCTCCTCCGGGAACCTCCACATCATCCTGTGCGAGCGGGGGATCCGCACCTTCGAGACCGCCACCCGCAACACGCTCGACCTCTCCGCCGTCAGCGTGGTCCAGGCCCGCTCCCACCTCCCCGTGATCGTCGACCCGTCCCACAGCACGGGCTCCCGGTCGCTGGTGGCGCCCATGACCCTGGCGGCGGTAGCGGCGGGCGCCGACGGCGTGATGATCGACGTCCACCCCCACCCCGAGGTGGCCAGGTGCGACGGCCCCCAGGCCTTGCTCCCCGCCGAGCTCGCCACCCTGGCCGAGCGCATGTGGCAGCTGGCCGCCTGGATGGGCCGGGACGTTCCCGAGCGCAAGCCCGAGGGCGCCGCCATCGGCTGACGCGGCCGGCCCGAACGTTCTGACCGACTCGGCGATCCTGACGGGCGACAGGTGCCAGTTATGCACGCCGGAACAGGGGCGCCCAGTAGCGCGGACTGTTCTGGCGTTCCTGACGGGCGACAGCTGCCAGATATGAACGCCGGTGGGTTCGGAGGGCGACCGGCGGACGCCCGGCCGGTACCCATCGCGGCCGCCTTCAATGCGCCCTTGACTCTCGAATGGCTCACGCCGACACGCGGTTGGCGCGCACGCCGGCCAGGTAGGAGAGGCCGGCGAACCCGAGGCCGATGGCCAGGATGAGGAACCCGAGCCGGCCGGGGATGGGGGCGGCGGCGGGGACGAAGGCGCCGGCCACCCAGGCCAGCTGGAAGCGGGTCTCGAAACGGGCGAAGGTCCGGCCCCGGGCGGCGTCGGGGGCGTCGCGCTGGACGAGGCTGTCGAAGGCCAGGCGTCCGGCCGAGGCGCCCACGGACACCGCCGCCGCCACCACGGCCACCCCCACCCGGGAGAAGCCCCGGGCACCGAAGATCGCCACCACGGCGGGGAGGAGCAGGGCACCGATCAGGATCGCCTCCTCCCGCACCCGCCGGCGGAGGGGCGGCGCCAGCACCGCTCCCACCAGGCCGCCGGCGGCGCCGGCGGCGAGCACGAGACCGAAGAGCCACGCCGGCTCGTGGCTGCGCTTGAGGGCGAAGGCGACCACGAAGGTGAGGAAGCCCACACCCGTCCGCAGCAGGCCCATGGCCGTGGCCGCCAGGAGCACCGGCCGGGCCCGGAGCTCCGCCACCTCCAGGGCGGCGACGGGCGGCGCCAGCGTCTTGGCCGCCGGGATGCGGACGGCCGCCGTCGCCGCTGCCGCCAGCACCAACGTGCCCAGCCGCAGGACCCAGCTGGCGCCGAGGAGCGCCGACACCCCGGCCGCCACCGGCGCCAGG
>JBIOYN010000293.1:0-3551 GCA_044870155.1 Acidimicrobiia bacterium
CGTGGTGGTGGGCAGCGGTCCCCAGGAGGCGGAGCTCCGATCGATGGCACCGCCGCAGGTTGAGTTTCGGGGGCTCGTGGCCCCCACCGAGCTGGGTCCCATACTCACCGGAGCGCGGGCCCTCGTCCTACCGTCCATGTGGTACGAGGCCCAGCCCCGGAGCATCCTCGAGGCCTACGCAGCCGGGGTGCCCGTGATCACCAACCGCATCGGCGGCATGTCGGAAGTGGTCGTCGAGGAGGAAACCGGGCTGCTGGTCGAGCCTGGTGACGCCCGGGGCTGGGAAGATGCGGTTCGGCGGTTGTCCGACGATCACGAAGCGTGCCGACTGGGGGAGGCCGCCTATGGCCGATGGAAGGAGCGCTTCAGTCCCGAACGCGGGCTCGAACTTCTCGAGAACGCCTATCGCCAGGCGCTCGACGACTCGCCGTCGAACGGTGCTCGGGAGGGCGCCAGGGCCTCGCCGCCAGAGCCATGGTCAACCAATGTCAAAGACAGCTAAAATTGGCCGGGCAGGGCGCGGTTTCATGAGCGCTGGGGCCATGGTCTTCCGCGGAGATCGCTACGCCCGGTCGGCGAGAGACAGGTCTCGCGGGGAGGTCTGTTGCACGTACGACGGCGATGGGCAGCAGTTCTACTGGCAGGGACCACCCTGAGTCTGGGTGCCGCCTCGGTGCCGGCGACCGCGTCGTCTCGAGCGGAGATCATGGACTTCGGCTACATGCCGGACGAGTTCACCGCCACCGTCGGCGAGGAGGTCGTGTGGACCAACACCGGCGCCTACACCCACTCCGTGGTGGCCGATGATTCGCAGCAGAACGCTGAGTCCGGGCAGGTTCCGCCGGGCGGGACGTTCGCCCGGAGCTTCGACGAGCCGCTGTCGTTCCGTTACCACTGCAAGATCCATCCTTCGATGAAAGGCGTGGTCAACGTGGTGACCCCTCCGCCGTCGACAAGCTCGACGACCACGACTGTCCCGCCGACCACGACCACCACCAGGCGCCCGCCCATCACAACGACAACGACCAGCCGTCCTCCGGTGACGACCACCACTCAGGCCGCGACCGCCCCGACCGAACGACTCACGACGTCGACCACCGTCAGGGTGGCCGCCGGCCCCGTGCCTCCTCCACCGCCCGCAGCCCCGACTCTACAGCCCAAGGCAGCCGTAGCGACCAGCGACGACACCGCTCCCAGTGTCAATCGCGAGTCGCCGGCGGACCGGACTCCGCCAGAACTCTCCAGACCGAATCAGGTCGCGGCAGGTCCACTCCCACCGTTGCCACCCGGTCCGGATGGATCGGAGGCCCCTGGCGACGGGCAGGCCCTGGAGCGGGAGAGGCCCGCAGCCGAATCGGGAGCGGGAAGTGAGGTCGACCGGCAGATGGCCTTCCTCGGCGGCGCGCTCATGGCGGGCGGGGCGTTCTGGCTGGCCTGGCAGACCCGCCGGAGAAGGCACTGAAGGGCGGGTCGGTCCCCGGTGGAACGGGAATTCCTCTCAGACGCCGAATGGAACACCGGGGAGCTCCTGGAAGCGCGCGTCGCCCAGGTCTGGTTCTGGGAGGGCGCGTTTGCCCGTCGCGGGATCGATCTGAAGCGTCACTTCGCCTCGGAGCCGTTCCTCGTGACGGATGTCGATCTCCTCGCCATCGACATCGACTCCACGTTGACTTTGCGGCGCACGATCGGCGAGGCGAAGGCGGGCACGGGAAGCAGGGCATCGAGGCCGCTCGACAGGGCCATCTGGCTTCGGGGACTGATGGAGGTGACGGGGGCGCGATCCGGAGAGTTGACCACTCAGCTCCCACCCAGCCGACGGGTTCGGGAGCTCGCCCTCCCCCTGGGGGTGATCGCCCAGTCGGTGGAGGACCTCGAGCGGCGGGAAGCAAACCTGAGGATCGAGGAGACCGCGAATCGAGGGGTCTTCGGAGTCAAATGGGTTGGCGAACAGGCACATGTGCGAAAGGTGTGCGCCGCGGAGGCGGATCTCGAGCGTGCCTACTGGCTTCTCTGCTCCGAGGTCTGGTTCCTTGACCCGTTCCCCGCCTTGAAGCAGACGATCGCGACGTTGCGATCTCTCGCGGGGCGCTGGACACCGGCGGCGGTCGACGACGTTGACTTCTCGGTGCGCTGGCTGCTGTGCGAGGGGACTGTCCTGGCCACCCTGAATCTGGTTGCCATCGCCGGCCACGCCCTCCGGCTCGGGGGAGATTCCCTCCTCGAACTCGTCGGCGAGCGCCTCACCACCGCCCTCCTTCCCACCCACTACATGCGGGCGGTGTCCCGGTCCTTCGACAGGTACCTGGCCGGAGTGTTGCGGGATGTGGGCGCGCCCGAATCTGCCATCGAGCCCGCCTTGGGCGCCTTCGAGCCGAAGCCCCCCGACTACGCACCTCAGGTCGCCGAGGTGGCCGCCCAGCTGGCCGCAGATTCGATCCACGCCCGGCATCTCCCCCGCTGGGCCGACCTCATGTGCTACGAGCGGGTTCTCCGCCACCAGGAACCGGAGGGGCTTGTCGTGGCGCGACTCGCGACCCCCGATATCGTTCGGGTGGCTCAGGCGGGTCGCCTGGTGGCCGGGTTCCTGAAGGAGCACGCGGGTCTGCCCGAGCCACTGGTCTCGGCGCTCGGGGAAGGTCCTCAAGAACTTCGCCCGTAAGGAGCGTTCTCATGGGATCCTCGGATCACGGTCGTCTGAGGCTGAGGGTGCTCCTGTGCGTCGCCGCTTCCAGCCTGCTTCTCCTGGGGGCCTTCTTCCCGCCTGCTGCCGGGGCCGAGGCGGTGCGACACCGTCCCATCCAACCCGGCGCCCTCTTTCGCGCCGGGAGCGCCTGGTGCTCGTTCAACTTCGTGTTCACCGACGGCGTGGCTCTCTACATTGGCGCGGCCGCCCACTGCACAGGGGCTCCCGGCGGGCGGGTCGCAGTGCCCGGGGTGGGCGAGATCGGGACGGTCGTGTACCGCCGGTACCGGCGCGACCCGGCCCGACCGTTCCTCGATTTCGCACTCATCCGTGTCGACGAGGACAAGCATCACCACGTCAACCCGTCCATGAGACGCTGGGGCGGGCCCACCGGCGTCGCCGAGATGTTCGTTCCTGGGACGCCGATCCTCCACTACGGCAACGGCGTATACCTGTCATCCCCCGAGGCGGCACGCGGCCGGGTCGCCCAGCTCGTCCAGGTTCATGGACCGGAGCACGGCCCCGCCCTCGACGGCTGGTACGTGGCCAACGCCGCCGTCATCGGCGGGGACTCGGGCAGTGGAGCGCTCACGTTCGACGGAAAGGCGCTGGGCACCATCGTCTGGGCCGCCATAGGGGAATCACCCCCGGCGGTGATGATGGGCCCGACGAACTCCACGGTCCTCCCTCAGCTGCATGAAGCGGGCTTCGACGTCGAGCTCGTCACGGCTCCGTTTCACCCCACGGAGCCGGCCCTTCTCGCCGGCGATGCCGCCGGGCTCGCCCTCGGCTGCGCGGCCGAGCCCTACGTCAGCCGCCCCGATGCCGACGCGTGCGTGCGGAACCCCGTGCCATTTCCGCTCGTGGC
>JBIOYN010000294.1:0-6061 GCA_044870155.1 Acidimicrobiia bacterium
TCGCGGATGTAGCCGTAGCCGCCGAGGATCTGGATGGCCCGCTCGGTGACCCACACCGCGGTGCGGCCGGCCTTGAGCTTGCTCATGGAGCCTTCGGCCATCTGGTAGCCGTCGCCGTTGCGGGCCAGCCACAGGGCCCGGTAGCAGAGCAGGCGGGCGGCGTCGATCTCGGTGGCCATGTCCGCCAGCATGAAGGCGATGGCCTGGTTCTCGATGATGGGCCGGCCGAACTGGGTGCGCTCCTTGGCGTACTCCAGGGCGTACTCGTAGGCGGCCCGGGCGATGCCGACGGCCTGGATGCCGACGATGGGCCGGCTGGCCTCGAAGGTGCGCATGGCCGCCTGGCTGTTGGTCTTGCCGCCCTCTCGGGCCCGGGTCAGACGGGCCTCGAGCTTCTCTTCGCCGCCCAGCAGGCACTCGGCGGGCAGGCGCACGTCGTCGAAGAGCACCTCGGCGGTATGGCTGGCCCGGATGCCCATCTTGCGCTCCTTCTTGCCCATGGACAGGCCGGGAGTGCCGGGCGGGACGACGAAGGAGGCCTGGCCCCGGGAGCCGAGGGCCGGGTCGACGGTGGCCACTACCACGTGGACGTCGGCGATCCCGCCGTTGGTGATGAAGCACTTCTGGCCGTTGAGGATCCAGTCGGAGCCGTCGCGCACGGCCCGGGTGCGCAGAGACGAGACGTCGGAGCCGGCGCCGGGCTCGGTGACACAGAAGGCAGCCAGCTTGATGTCCTCGGCGGTGCCGAAGCACTGGGGGATCCAGGTCATGACCGGCTCAGGGGTGCCGTTGTTCATGATCCCGGACACGCCCAGACACGTGCCGAAGATGGACAGGGCGATCCCGGCGTCACCCCAGAACAGCTCCTCGTTGACGATGCCCATCAGGAGCCCGGTGGGGTCGGAGAAGAGCTGGGCCATGGTCTCCCAGGAGTAGAGGCCGATCTTGGCCGCTTCCTGGATGACGGGCCAGGGAGTCTCCTCCCGCTCGTCCCACTCGGCGGCGGCGGGCCGGATGGTCCGCTCGGCGAACTCCCGCACCCACTTCTGGATCTGGAGCTGGTCCTCGTTGAGGGCCAGGGAGAAGTCACCCATCGCTGCACCCTTTCGGCGTCTGTCCCGTCACTAAGTTACCCACTAGTAGCTTGACAGAAACGCCTTCCGCTTGCAAGCGCGAGCATTTGCACAAAACGCGCGAACGGGCACCATTACCGCGCTCGGGGATCAATGGGGACAGGCGCTCCACAACCCGACGCTCCCCTGCCGGGCCCGGGCAGCCAGGTCGGCGAACTCGCCGGCGTGGGCCACGTTGGGCGGGAAGGTCATGGGCTGGGCGTATCCCTGTTCGACCAGGGCGGCGTTGACGAAGAGGCCGTCGGAGATGCGGTAGAGGTAGGCCAGGGTGCGCCCGAACTCGTCGGTCCGCTCCACGTCGTAGCTGAGCCGGACGGGCGTGCCCGGCGGAACGAGGCGGGCCAGAGCGGTCGACGCCTCCTTCCCGAAGCACTCCACCGGCCGGCGGGGGTCGACGGACTCGGGTGTGTTGATGCCGATGAGCCGGACCCGGACGCCCCCCGTCACCACCAGGGTGTCGCCGTCGACGACGCGGACCACGGCGGTCTCGCCACCGGCGGGCGCGGCCGGCGGGCCCCCGGCCTGGCGGCTGGCAGCCAGGGCCACGGCGATGATGACCGCCCCCAGGAGCCCGAGCACGCGCCGCTTCCGTCGCACGGCCCCATTCTCCCGGTCAGGTGAGACATCGACCGGCGAATTCCCCCGAGCGCCCGGCCAACGAACGAACCGGCGTTTCTGAGCCCCGCCTCTCGGGGCTGAGAAACGCCGGTTCGAGTGGCGTCAGCTGGAGGGCGACTCGGAGGCGGCGTTCTCGAGCAGCTCGTCGACGGCCTTGGCGATCACGTCGGCCGAGCCGGGCTGGGCCAGGACGGCGTTGACGGCCAGGGCCAGCCGGCGGCGGTAGCCGGCGTCGGACAGGCCGGCCAGGCGCTCGGGCACGCTCTGGAGCTGCCCCAGGGCGTCGGCCAGCTTCTGCAGGCTGGCCGGGGACACATGGGGTACCAGCCACTCGAAGTTGATGACGAAGCTGGGCTTGAGGTCCGTGTAGCAGCTCCACACGCCGACCGGGGCGCCGGCAATGTCGAAGACGGCGGTGACCGACGGGTGCTCACCCTGGCCCCACTGCAGCTCCTTGCCCCGCATGCTGGCGATGTCGTAGAGCCGGCGGACCGACTCCACGGCGGCCGGCAGGCAGGCCTCGGACAGGCTCTTGAACAGGGCGGCCTCGGCCTCGGAGTCGCTCACCGTCTGACCACCCGCCGCCGGAGCCGACGCAGCCTCAGGTTCGGCGGTGGCGGTGGCGGTGGCGGTGGCCGTACCTGGGGCAGTGGCGGTCGGCGCCGTCACCGCCCGGGTGGGCGCCGGCGGCGCCGGAGCGGCGGCGGGCACGGCGGGCCGGGCGGGCAGCGAACGGCTCGGACCGGTGGCGGGAGCGGCGGCCGCAGCCGGAGCGGCGGCAGGCACGGCCGGGGCGGGCGCGGCCACGACCGGCTCGGTCCCCAGGTTCTCGCCCCGGTAGACCGACGGCAGCAGGATCTCGATCTCGTCCTCGGCCAGGTAGCGCAGGCCGAGGGCCACGGCCGACAGCCCGGGCCGGGCACCCGCGTTCAGGTAGGACACGACCTGGCGCACCTCGTCGGTGACGGTGTCGACGGCCAGCACGAGCAGGAAGGTGCCGGCGGCCAGGCTGGCGGTCACCGCCTCGCGGAAGGCGCCCTCGTCGAAGGTGAAGCCGGCGGCCGACGCCAGCGTGGCGGCCGCTTCCACCAGCGACACCCCGGCGCGCCCGGCGAAGGCGGCGTCGATCTCTTCGAAGGGGGTGCGCCACAGCCCGGCGGCCACCGTGAGGGCGGCGCCGCCCATGGGCCTGCGCCCCGGACCTTCCTGGCGGCCGCACTCGACGAGCACGATCCGCCCGTCGATGCCCACGCCGAGGATGTCGATGGAGTTGGTCGACCCCAGCTTGAAGTTGGCCGCCACGGCCAGCTCGCCCGGGCCCGGACTGGGTAACAACCCTGGCGACTGGGCCAGAAGAGTCTGCAGGGCGCGCTCGTCGTGGAGTACGGGCTGGATCTGGTGCCAGGCCTGGCCGGGCCGTCGGATGAGCATGTCGGGCCTCCGTCCGTGATCGTCCCCGAGCACCGATCGTCTGGGGTCAGCCGAGTGGGAACGGTACCACCCAGGGTGCTTGTCCCCCAACGGCTCCGTGGCTACCATCGCCCACGGGTGGGGGGGAAGGGGTGCATGATGCCCGCGCCGACCAAAGTGGTCGTCCTCGCCTTGCTCACCATGGGTTTCACGCTGGTCCTCACCGCTCCGCAGGGTGGGGCCGCCGGGGGCCACGACGTCAATATCGTCACCCGCCAGTTCGACCCCCGGGAGCTCACCGTCGAGGTGGGCCAGGAGGTCACCTGGACCAACAAGGACCCCGGGCACGTCCATAGCGTGACGGCCGACGACGGCTCCTTCGACTCCAGCCCGGAGTGCTCCGACGCCAATCCCGGGAAATGCCTCGACGACCGCCAGCAGTTCACCTACGTCTTCACCGCCGAGGGCCGGTTCCCGTACTACTCCCGCACCAGCGGGGCCCCGGGTGGGCAGGGAACCTCGGGCGTCGTGGTGGTCGTGGCGGTGGGCACGCCGGCACCCGCCCAGCCGGCCCCCACATCGACGACCAGCAGCACGACCACCACCACGACGGCCGCCCCCTAGGCCACCGGAAAAGATTTTTCGCTCCCGGCCTCAAGTCCACCCGGCGGGATGCCGATCAACACTTTGGTGAGTGGGACTGACGTAGCCCCCCCGTCCTGATCCTCCCCCAGGGACGCGGGGGCTACGTCGCGTCTACCGCCCGTTCCGCCTCGGCCAGGGCCTCGGCGGCGGCCTCGGCTTCCCGGCGGGCCGCCACCGCTTCGCCGGCCGCCTCCTCCGCTTCCGCCCGCAGGCTCTCCGCTTCGCGGTGGACCTCCGCCACCCGGCGGGCGGCAACCTCCGCCCGCTCCGCCCGGCGCTGAGCCCGGGCGTCGGCCGCCTCGGCGGCGGCGTCCAACCGGCGCAGGTTCCGGCGCGCCTCCTCCACCGCTTCGGTGGCCGGCGTCTTCTTCGGGGTGGCGGCCCGCCGCCGCGGCGCCGCCGGAGTCCCGGCCAGGACGTCGAGCCCGAAGCCGGCGGGTTCGAGGTCCTCGACCAGGACGCCTCGGCGCAGCAGATCGGCGCCGGCCTCGTCGGCGGCGGCGGCCCGCAGGGTGGCGGCGATGCGCTCTCGTTGGACGGGTGCAGCCTTCTCCAGGAAGCCCGCCGCCCGGGCAGCGACACGCTCCACCTCCTCACCCAGCGCCCGGCTCGCCTCCCGCAGGCCACCGGCGTCGCCCGCCAGGGCGGCGCGCTGAGCCTCGGCCAGATCCTGACCGGCCTCCAGCAGGGCGGCCATCTCGTCCGGATGACGGCGGGCGGCCTGGTTGAGCGCCCACGCCGCCACCGACGGCTTGCGGGCGGACTTGACCTCGGCCGCCTCCTCCTTGTGCCCGGCTGCCCGCAACTCTTTGGCCTTGGCATCCCGGGCCGGGATGAACTCCTGAAGCGGCAACCCGTAGAGATCATCGACGTTGGGCATCGGCTCGACGTTACCGGTTCCGGGCGCGCCGAAACCGGGGCGGGTGGGCCCCGGATTCGTCGTTGCATCGCCCTCGTGGTCCAGCGGGGCAAAGGGCTGGATGAAGCCCCGCCGGAACCGGTCCCTCAGTCTTACCCGATCACGCGAAGGACGAAACACGACCGGTCGAAATCGGCCTGAACCGGCCGCGCGCCTCCTTTCCCTACCCCCGGACGTCTGCTACAAACGTTCTCAGAGGGCTGGCTGGAAGTCACCGGGAGTGGTGTCATGCAGCTGGCCCCCGTCGCGTCCAAGGGCCGAAAGACGTCCGAGAGCGGATCGCCCAACGGGGCGCCTTCGCCCGACGAACGGTTCCTCACCGAGCTGCTGGTCGGCCTGCGGGCCGCCGCCGCGGGCGAGCCCAGCGTCCGGCTGTCGGCCCGAAAAGCGGGGCTGGCGGGGGACGTGGCCAAGGCCTTCAACGACCTGATCGGGCTCCACAACCGGCTCAACCGCGAGATGGTACGGGTGTCGAAGGCCATCGGCCGCGACGGGCGCACCACGGAGCGGGTCGACATGGGCCCCGTGACGGGCACGTGGGTGACGCGCGTCGACGCCGTCAACTCCATGATCGACGACCTCGTCCGGCCCACCAACGAGGTGGCCCGGGTGATCTCGGCGGTGGCCGCCGGTGACCTCTCCCAGAAGATCCCGCTCACCATCGAGGGCCGGCCGGTGAAGGGCGAGTACGCCCGCATGGCGGCGGCGGTGAACTCGATGGTGGACCTGCTGTCGGCCTTCTCCGCCGAGGTGACCCGGGTGGCCCGCGAGGTGGGCACCGAGGGCCGCCTCGGCGGGCAGGCCCGGGTCCGCAACGTGGCCGGGACATGGCGGGACCTGACCGACAACGTCAACCAGATGGCGGCCAACCTGACCGACCAGGTCCGGAACATCGCCCTGGTGACCACGGCGGTGGCCAACGGCGACCTGTCCCAGAAGATCACGGTGGACGCCCGGGGCGAGGTGGCGGAGCTGAAGGAGACCGTCAACCGGATGGTCGACCAGCTGCGGTCCTTCGCCCACGAGGTGACCAGGGTGGCCCGCGAGGTGGGCACCGACGGCAAGCTCGGCGGCCAGGCCGACGTGCCCGGCGTGGCCGGCACGTGGAAGGACCTCACCGACTCGGTGAACTTCATGGCCGGCAACCTGACCGACCAGGTCCGCAACATCGCCCAGGTGACCACCGCCGTGGCCCGGGGCGACCTGTCCCAGAAGATCACGGTGGAGGCCAAGGGCGAGGTGGCGGCCCTGGCCGACACCATCAACTCCATGACCGAGACCCTCCAGGCCTTCGCCGACGAGGTCACCCGGGTGGCGCGCGAGGTGGGCACCGAGG
>JBIOYN010000295.1:0-7236 GCA_044870155.1 Acidimicrobiia bacterium
GCTACCGCCTCTCGGGCGGCGAGCGCCAGCGCCTCACCATCGCCCGCCTGCTCCTGGCCGAGCCCCGGGTCGTCATCCTCGACGAGGCCACCGCCCATCTCGACTCCGCCTCGGAGGCGGCCGTGCAGGCGGCCCTGGTCGACGCCCTGGCCGGGCGGACGGCGCTGGTCATCGCCCACCGCCTGTCCACCATCCGGGCCGCCGACGTCATTCTCGTCATCGAGGGTGGCCGGATCGTGGAGCGGGGTACCCACCACGAGCTCCTGGCCGCCGGCGGCCGCTACGCCGAGCTCTACCAGACCCAGTTCGCCGACGACCCGGGCTCCACCGCCGTCGCCTGACCCGCCACGTCGGGGCGGGGACTCCCGTACTGTCGCCTCGGCGAAAGACGGCCTTCTGTTTTCGCCATATCGTCTCGTCAGGGCGGCGAGTGCCGCACCCAAAACCGAGGAGGCGACATGAGCGTGAACCCCAGCTCCGAGCTCACCTGGTCCCACAAGGCGTACGGCCGGCGGGTCAGCACATCCGAGTTCCCGTATTTCGCTCTTGCGGAGCGTCCTGACACCCACGGCGGGGATGCGCCCCGGCGTCGTCACATCGCTGACCTGGCCGGGCTCTGAACCCGGATGTCCTGATCGTGAGTAGCGGGACCGGAGGAGCGCTCCGGCATGAGATGGGGACCCCGGTGGCGATCATGATGTCAACCAGAGGGATTTTGCCTCGATCATCTCCCGTTCCATTGCGCTCATGTTGCGGGAGCTGATCTGGAATAGGCGGGCAATTCCTTCTAACGCCCCGCCAGGTAGCGGTCAACCACGGTGGCGCACTCCCGGGCCTCGTTGATGGCCCACACCACGATCGACTGGCCCCGGCGGGCGTCGCCGCAGGCGAAGACGCCGTCCACCGAGGTGGCGTAGCCGGGGGCGGCGATGTTGCCCCTGGCGTCCTCGGTCGCCCCCAGCTGGTCGAGGAAGGCGTCGGGCTCGGGTCCGGAGAACCCGATGGCCACCAGGACCAGGTCGGCCGGGAACGACCGCTCGGTGCCGGGCAGCGGCTCGAAGGTGGGCGGGCCGGCCGAGATGGCGGTGTGGACCATCTCCACCCGGGGGCCGGAACCGGACAGGGCCAGGGTGACGACGTCGAAGTGGCGCTCACCGCCCTCGTCGAGGGCGTAGGTGGAAGGGAGCCGCTTGGGCGCCTCCGGCCAGGTGGTGATCTCCCGGGGCCGGGTACCGCCCGGCGGGGGATAGCGGTCGAGCTGGGTGACCGACAGCGCCTGCTCCCGGTGGGCGTTGGCGATGCAGTCGGCGGCCGTGTCCCCGCCCCCGATCACCACCACGTGCTTGCCGGCGGCGGTGATGGTCCCCTCGTGGCGGATGGACACGGCGCGGGGAGCCCCCGCTGACACCGTGGCGGCCACGGCCCGGTTGCGGTCGTAGAGGTAGTCCATGGCCAGGTGGACGCCCTCCAGCCTGGCGCCGGGGACGTCGAGCTCCCGGTGGAGGCGGGCGCCGACGGCCACCACCACGGCGTCGTACGTCTCCCGCAGCTCCTCGGCGGTGATGTCACTCCCCACGTCCACGTTGCAGCGGAACTCGACGCCCTCGGCCTCGAGGACGGCCAACCGCCGGTCGACGAAGCGCTTCTCGAGCTTGAAATCGGGGATGCCGAAGCGCAGCAGCCCGCCCGGTGCCTCGTCGCGCTCGAAGACCACCACCGCATGTCCGGCGTAGTTGAGCTGGGCGGCGGCGGCCATGCCCGCCGGCCCGGAGCCCACCACCGCCACCCGCTTCCCGGTCCGTTGCGCCGGCGGCCGGGGGACCACCCAGCCCTCCTCGAAGGCCCGCTCGATGATGGACAGCTCGATCTGCTTGATCATCACCGGGTCGTCGTTGATCTCGAGCACGCAGGCCGACTCGCACGGCGCCGGGCACGTGAAGCCGGTGAACTCGGGAAAGTTGTTGGTGTAGTCGAGGCGCTCGTAGGCCTCCCGCCACCGGCCCTGGTACACGAGGTCGTTCCACTCCGGGATGAGGTTGCCCAGCGGGCAGCCGTTGTGGCAGAAGGGCACGCCGCAGGCCATGCACCGTTGCGCCTGCTCCTGGACCTCCTCTCGGGGCAGCAGGGTGAACACCTCGTGGTAGTCGTGGACGCGCTCGGCCGGGTCCCGGTGGGGGTCGCCGGACATGGCGCGCCGGATCCGCAGGAAGCCGACCGGGTCGGGCACTCAGGCCGTCCTTGCCGCGGCCAGTTGCTCCAACGCCCGCTTGTAGTCCTTGGGCATGACCTTCACGAACCTACGCCAGCGCTCGGCCGGCCCCTCGAGCAGGGCCAGGGCGACGGCGGAGCGCGTCCGCTGGTGGTGTTCGGCCACCAGTTCCCGCACGCACTCGAGATCGTCGTCGTCGAGCTCCTCCAGGGCCACCAGGTCGAGGTTGCAGCGCCCGGGGAAAACGCCCCGCTCATCGAGCACATAGGCGATGCCGCCGCTCATCCCCGCCCCGAAGTTGCGCCCCGTCTCACCGAGGACGACCACCCTGCCGCCGGTCATGTACTCGCAGCCGTGGTCACCCACGCCCTCCACCACTGCCAGCGCCCCGGAGTTGCGCACCGCGAAGCGCTTGCCCGCCAGTCCGGAGAAGAACGCCCGACCCGACGTGGCCCCGTAGAGGACGGTGTTGCCCACGATGACGTTCTCGGCGGCGACGAACGTGGATTCCTCGGGTGTCCGGATGGCGATCACGCCCCCCGAGAGGCCCTTCCCGGCGTAGTCGTTGGCGTCGCCGTCGAGGGTGAACTCGACGCCCCGGGGGAGCCAGGCGCCGAAGCTCTGCCCCGCCGAGCCTGAGAGCGAGACGCGGATGGTGCCGTCGGGCAGGCCGTCCCCGCCACAGGCCCGGGTCACGGCCGAGGCCAGCAACCCGCCCACGGTGCGGTTGCGGTTGGCCACCTCGACGGCGACGTGCACCGGTTCACCGGTCTGGATCGCCGGCTGGGCGGCAGCGATGAGCTGGTGGTCGAAGTGGTCGTCGAGGACGGCGGGCGGGTCGATGATCTTGCGCCGGGGCACCGACAGGTCGGTGGCGGCGGGCTCGAGCACGGCGGACAGGTCCACCCCCGACGCCTTCCAGTGGCTGATGGCGGCGTCGATTTCCATGAGGTCGGAACGCCCGATCAGGTCGTCGAAACGGGCGATCCCCAGGCGGGCCATGATCTCCCGGGCCTCCTCGGCCACCAGGAAGAAGTAGTTCACGACGTGCTCGGGTGTGCCCTCGAAGCGCCGGCGCAGCTCGGGGTTCTGGGTGGCGATCCCCACCGGGCAGGTGTTGAGGTGGCAGACCCGCATCATGATGCAGCCGGTGGCGATGAGCGGTGCGGTGGAGAAGCCCATCTCCTCGGCGCCGAGCAGCCCGGCCACCACCACGTCCCGGCCCGTCTTCATCTGCCCGTCGACCTGGACCATGATGCGGTTGCGCAGATCGTTGCGGACGAGGGTCTGCTGCGTCTCGGCCAGGCCCAGCTCCCAGGGCAGGCCGGCGGACTGGATGGACGAGAGCGGCGACGATCCGGTGCCCCCCTCGTGGCCGGCGATGACCACGTGGTCGGCACCCGCCTTGGCCACGCCGGCGGCCACCGTGCCCACCCCCACCTCGGCCACCAGCTTGACCGACACCGACGCCTCGGGGTTGGCGCAACGCAGGTCGTAGATGAGCTGCTTGAGATCCTCGATGGAGTAGATGTCGTGGTGCGGTGGCGGCGAGATGAGCTCCACCCCGGGGGTGGCGTAGCGCAGCTGGGCGATGTAGTCACTCACCTTGTGGCCGGGCAGCTGGCCGCCCTCGCCCGGCTTGGCCCCCTGGGCCACCTTGATCTGGAGCTGGTCGGCGTGGACCAGGTAGTCGATGGTGACGCCGAAACGGGCCGAGGCCACCTGGCGGATGGCGGAGTGGCGCCGGTCGCCGTGCTCGTCGGGGGTGTTCCGCTTGGGGTCCTCGCCCCCCTCGCCGGAGTTCGACTTCCCGCCGATACGGTTCATGGCCACGGCCAGGGTCTCGTGGGCCTCGGGTGAGATCGACCCCAGGCTCATGGCCCCGGTGGCGAAGCGCTTGACGATCTCCGCCGCCGGCTCCACCTCCTCCAGGGGCAACGGCTCGGGCGCCTCCTTGAACTTGAGCAGACCCCGCAGGGTGGCCCGTCGGCCGTTGGTCTCGTTGGCCAGCCGGGCGAACTCGGCGTAGGCGGCGCGGGCGTCGCCTTCCTCGGCATCGTCCAGGGGGACGCCCCCGGGCCCCCGGGTGCGCAGCCCCACCGCCCGCTGCAGCTGGGAGACGACGTCCGGGCTCCACTGGTGGAGCTCGCCGAAACGCCGCCAGGCGTAGACCCCGCCCGGGGGCAGGAGCGTGTCATGCCGTGCCGGGTAGGCCCGGGCGTGGCGGTCGAGCGCCTCGCGGGCCAGCACGTCGAGGCCCACACCCCCGATCCGGGAGGCGGTGCCGTGGAAGTGGCGGTCCACGAGATCGGCATCGAGGCCCACGGCCTCGAAGATCTGGGCCCCGGTGTAGGACTGGACGGTGGAGATCCCCATCTTGGACAGGACCTTGAGCAGGCCCTTACCGATCCCGGCCACCACGTTGGCGGTGGCCTCCTCGACCGTCATCCCCGCCGGCAGCTCACCCGAGGCGATCATGTCCGGTAGCGACTCGAGCAGCAGGTAGGGATTGACGGCGCTGGCCCCGTAGCCCAGCAGGCAGGCGACGTGGTGCACCTCGCGGGGCTCACCCGACTCGACCACCAGGCCGGTGCGCAGCCGGGTGCCGAGGCGGACCAGATGGTGGTGGACGGCGGAGACGGCCAGCAGGGCGGGGATGGGCACCCGCTCCGAGTTCACCGCCCGGTCCGAGAGGATGATGATGGTGGTGCCCACGCCGACGGCCGAGCGGGCGTCACCGCACAGGCGGTCCAGCGCCCTGGCCAGACCGGCCGGGCCCTCCTCGACGGGCCAGGTGCAGTCCAGCGTCTCGGTGGCGAACACGTAGTGGTCGACGGACCGCAGCCGGCGCAGTTCGTGGTTCTGGAGGACGGGCTGGTCCATGACCAGCTGGTGGGCGTGGTTGGGCGTCTCCTCCAGCAGGTTGAGCTCAGGGCCGACCCCGGTCTGGAGGCTCATGACGATGCTCTCCCGGATGGGGTCGATGGCCGGGTTGGTGACCTGGGCGAAGCGCTGCTTGAAGTAGCTGAACAGGGACGGGGCCTGGTCGGAGAGGACGGCCAGGGGCACGTCGCTGCCCATCGACCCGTCCCCCTCCTTGGCCTTGGTGGCGAGCGGGTTGACCAGGATGCGCACGTCCTCGGCCGTCCAGCCGAAGGCCAGCTGGCGGGTGCGCAGCGGCTCCACGGGCCGGAGGCGCTCGGGCACGTCGGCGAGGTCCTCGAGGTTGAGGACGGCGCTGTCGTACCACTCGCCGTAGGGCTGACGGGCGGCCAGGGCCGCCTCCACCTGGCCGTCGGCGAAGACCTCGCCCGCCTCCAGGTCGACCACGAACAACCGCCCGGGTCGCAGCCGGCCCTTGGCCTGCACCAGTGCCGGCTCGATGGGGAGCGTCCCCGTCTCGGAGGCCAGGACCACCCAGCCGTCCTTGGTCACCGCCCAGCGCCCCGGACGCAGGCCGTTGCGGTCCAGGGTGGCCCCGATGACCCGGCCGTCGGTGAAGCTGACCGACGCCGGCCCGTCCCACGGCTCCATCAGGCACGAGTGGTAGCGGAAGAAGTCCCGCACCGGCTCGGGGAGGTCGTCCCGGCCCTGGTAGGCCTCGGGGATCATCATCATGAGGGCGTGGGGCAGTGACCGGCCCGCCATGACCAGCAGCTCGGCCACGTTGTCGAGGATGGCCGAGTCGGATCCGCCCGGGCGGATGATGGGGTGCAGGTCGGCCAGGGCCGGCCCCAGCAGGTCGGACTCGAGCTGGGAGTGCCGGGCCCGCATCCAGTTGCGGTTGCCCTCCAGTGTGTTGACCTCGCCGTTGTGGGCGATCATCCGGTAGGGGTGGGCCAGCTCCCAGCTCGGGAAGGTGTTGGTGGAGAACCGGGAGTGCACCAGCGCCAGGGCCGACTCGGTGCGCTCGTCGAGGAGGTCGGGGTAGAAGCGGGGGAGCTGGGGGGCGCTCACCATGCCCTTGTAGACCACGGTGCGCGACGAGCAGGTGGGGATGATGAGCCGCTCACCGGAGGCGATCTCGGCCGACCGCCGGGCGACGTAGAGGGCCCGCTCGAAGGCGTCCTGGTCCTCGATGTGGTGGGGGCAGCCGATGAACAGCTGGCGGATGACGGGCGCCGTGGTGCGGGCCACGCGTCCGGCGTGCTCGGGGCGGACGGGCACGTCCCGCCAGCCCAGGATGACGAGGCCCCGGCGGCTCAGCTCGCTGCCGAACAGCTTCTCCAGCTCGTTGCGCTCGTCGGCGGCGGTGGGCAGGAAGAGCACGGCCACGGCGTAGCGCCCGGGCTCGGGCAGCTCGAAGCCGGCCTCCTCCCGGAACAGGCGGTGGGGGAGCTGGAGGAGGATGCCGGCGCCGTCGCCGGTGTCGGCGTCGGCGCCCTCGGCGCCCCGGTGCTCCATGCACGACAGCGAGGTCAGGCCCCGGCGGATCGTCTCGTGGGAGGCGGTGCCGTCGAGGCGGGCGACCAGCGCCACGCCGCAGCCGTCGTGCTCGTATCGGGGGTCGTAAAGTCCCACGGTTCCAATTCTGAATCAGCAGCTGCGCCGGATGTCGTGCGCAGTGGCACCATTCGGGACGACGCTGGCCCAGAGGAGGACACCGATGGCCGAGCAGCACTACGACGCCACTGTCAACAAGGCCGATCTGAGCGTCCGCCAGTTCGCCGACGAGTGTAACCACCGGTGGGCCGACGGATGGCGCCTGGCCCATGTATTCGTCAAAGACGGCAACACGGTGGCCATCTGGGAGCGCCGCGCCTAGCGCGCCAAATCTCACTCTGCGCGCTCAACCGCAGCACCGAACGCGCCGATGCAACCGGTACATCCCATTCCGCCCCAACTGGGTAGAGGGCGGGAGGGACCGATGGTGCCTGGGGCATCGGAGGAACAGTGCTGGGGAATCTGCGGAGGCGCGCCGCGGCGCGCCGGAGTTTGCTCGGAGGCTGGTCGATGGCGGTCGTCGCCGTCGTCTTCGCCGGCGTGTCGGCCCATGGCAGTGGGGCGGCGGTCCCGCCCGCCACCAC
>JBIOYN010000296.1:0-4336 GCA_044870155.1 Acidimicrobiia bacterium
ATCCCGAAGGTGGAGGGCGCCTGGGACATCCACTTCGTGGACCGCCTCCTGGCCCTGCTCGAGGCCCGCGCCGGCCTGGACCGGCCCATCCTCGTCCACGCCCTGTTGGAGACGGCCCTGGGCGTGACCAACGTCGAGGAGATCGCCGCCGCCAGCCCCCGCATGCAGGGCATGAGCCTCGGCCCGGCCGACCTGGCGGCCTCCCGGCGCATGAAGACCACCCGGGTGGGTGGCGGCCACCCCGGCTACCGGGTCATGGACGACCCCCGCGACGACGATCTCGACGCTCCTCGGGTCACCGCCCAGCAGGACCCCTGGCACTACTCCATCGCCCGGATGGTCGACGCCTGCGCCTCCAACGGGATCCTCCCCTTCTACGGGCCCTTCGGCGACATCAAGGACACGCTGGCCTGCGAGACGCAGTTCCGGGCCGCTTTCCTCCTCGGCTGCGTGGGGGCCTGGTCGCTCCACCCCGTCCAGATCGACATCGCCAAGAGGATCTTCTCTCCCGACCCCGAAGAGGTTCGCTTCGCCAAGAGGGTCATCGAGGCCATCCCCGACGGCCGGGGCGTCCACATGATCGACGGGAAGATGCAGGACGACGCCACCTGGAAGCAGTGCCAGGTGATGGTCCACCTGGCCGAGATGCTGGCCAAGAAGGACCCCGAGCTGGCCGAGGCCTACGGGTTCTCCACCCGATAGCGTCCTGCCAGTGAGGTTCTTCGAGTACGAGTCCCGCCAGATCGTCAGGCGGGCCGGGATCCCCACCACCAAGTTCGGTTATGCCACCACGCCGGCCGAGGCGCGGGCCATCGCCGCCGACATCGGCGGCCCGGTGGTGATCAAGTCGCAGGTCCTCTCCGGCGGGCGGATGAAGGCGGGCGGGGTGCAGTTCGCCGACAGCCCGGAAGAGGCCACCGAACACGCCCGGCGCGTGCTGGCCCTGGAGATCAACGGCCATCTGCCGCGCGGCGTCCTCGTCGACACCCGGGCGTCGGTGGCCAGGGAGTACTACGCCGGCGTGGTCTGGGACGGGCTGCGCAAGCAACCGGTGATGCTGTTCTCCGACATGGGCGGCATCGACATCGAGCAGGTGGCGGAAGAGCACCCCGACCACGTGGGGCGGCGCCACTTCTCGAACCTCCTGCCCATGAGCGACTTCGCCGCCAAGGAGGTCGTCGCCTCCATCGGGGTGACGGGGTCCCGGCTCAACCGGCTGGTGCCCGTCCTCACCCGTCTGGCCCAGGTGTTCGTCGACCACGACATGACCCTGGCCGAGATCAATCCTCTCGGGGAGCTGGAGGACGGGACCTTCGTGGCGCTCGACGCCCACATGGAGATGGAGAACGAGGCCCGTTCCCGGCAGCAGGCGCTGCTCGGCGAGCTGGGCGTGGGCGACGAGGAGACCCGCCTGGCGCGGGAGGCGACACCCTTCGAGCTGGCCGGCGAGGCGGTCGACGCCATGGACCACCGGGGGGTGGCCGGCAACGTCACCGAGTTCGACGGCAACCTCGGCCTGGTCATCGGTGCCGGCGGCGGGTCGCTGACGCTCTTCGACGCCGTCCGGGCGCACGGCGGACGCCCGGCCAACTACTGCGAGATCGGCGGCAACCCGTCGGTGAAGAAGGCCGCCGGTCTGGCCAAGCTGGTCCTCGGCAAGCCCGGCGTGGACAAGATCGCGGTGATGATGTCGATCGTCTCCAACACCAGGGTCGACATTGTCGCCCGCGGCGTCATCAAGGCTTGCCTCGACCTCGGCTTCGATCCCGCCGAGAAGATCGCCATCTTCCGGATCCCCGGAGCCTGGGAGGAAGAGGGCTTCAAGATCCTCGAGCGCTACGGCGTGGAGTACGTCGATCGGAGCGTGTCCATGCACGAGGCGGCCCGGCGGGCCGTCGAGAAGATCGGCCGCGGCGAGCCGTGGCGATCCTGCTCAACGCCGAGACCACCTTCATCGTCCAGGGGATCACCGGCCGGGAAGCCGTCAACCTGACCCGGGAGTGCCTCGATTACGGCAAAGGCGCCAGGATCGTGGGCGGGGTCACGCCCGGGCGCCGGGGCCGTGACGTCCACGGCGTGCCCGTCTTCGACACCGTGGCCCAGTGCGTCGAGCACCACGGCCGGCCCATCGACGGTTCCGTGGTCACCGTCCCCCCCGCCAACGCCTTGGACGCCGTCTTCGAGGCCATCGAGAACGGCGTCAAGCTCGTGGTGGTCGTCACCGAGCGCATCCCCCGCCGGGACGTGGCCCAGATGGTGGAACTGGCCGGCATGCACGGGGCCCGCATCATCGGGCCCAACTGCCTCGGGATCATCGTCCCCGACGTGATCAAGATGGGCGGCATCGGCGGCCCGGCCCGGAACGCGGCCAAGGCCTACATCCCCGGCCCCATCGGTGTCATCTCCCGCTCGGGCGGGATGACCACCGAGATGTCCTCCACCCTGACGGCGGCCGGTCTGGGTCAGTCGACGGCGGTCTCCATCGGCGGCGACGCCATCATCGGCTCCACCTACGCCGAGCTCATGCCCCTCTTCGAGGCCGACCCCGACACCGAGGCCATCGTCATCTACACCGAGCCCGGCGGGCGGATGGAGGCCCAGCTGGCCGCCTGGGTGACGGAGCACAACTCGCGCCTGCCCATCGTCGCCTTCATGGCGGGCAAGTTCATGGACGAGATGCCGGGCATGAGTTTCGGCCACGCCGGCACCATCGTCGAGGGCAAGGCCGACACGGCCGCCGAGAAGATCACGCGCCTGGCCGAGGCGGGCATCACCGTGGCCGAAGAGATCTCCCAGATCCCCGAGCTGGTGAGGGCGCGGTTGGCATGAGGGTCGACGCTCTCTTCATCGGTGTCGAGGTCGACGACGCCCACGCCGCCGACGCCGCCCTGGTCGCCAAGCTCATCGAGGTCTGCCCCGTCGACATCTTCGAGCTGGCCGACTCCGGCGCGCTCAAGATCGTGGCTGACAATCTCGACGAGTGCGTGCTCTGCCGCCTCTGCCTCGAGGCCGCGCCTCCCGGGAGCGTGGTCGTGTTCAAGCTCTACGACGGCGACGCCGCGCTTTAAGAAGCGGCCAAAAGGGCCGGGTTAGGCTCCCGCGCCATGACCGTGCACGAGCGACCCTACGGCCGCTACTTCGAGGACTTCGAGGTCGGCGACGTGTACCGGCACTGGCCGGGCAAGACCATCACCGAGGCCGACGACCATCTCTTCTGCCTGCTCACCATGAACCACCACCCCCTGCACATCGACAACTTCTACGCCGAGCAGAGCCAGTTCGGCAGGAACGTGGTCGCCGGCCCCGTCGTCTACTCGCTCGTGTTCGGCATGAGCATCCCCGACGTGAGCGGGAAGGCCATCGCCAACCTCGAGACCGAGCGCCTCCTGCACCGGGCCCCGACCTTTCACGGCGACACCATCTACGCCGAGTCCAAGGTGCTCGACAAGGTCGAGTCCAAGAGCAAGTCGGACCGGGGCATCGTGACCGTCGAGACCCGGGGCTACAACCAGCGCGGCGAAGAGGTCTGCTACTTCCGGCGCAAGGTGCTGGTCCCCACCAAGGCTGCGGCCAAGCCCTTCGAGCGGCCCTACACCTCGGCCGACGGCGACTGACCGGGCCGGCTACCGAGGCCAGCGCCTGGGGCGGTCGGGGATCCGGTGGCCTCCTCAGCGCCGACAGGCCGGTAGAACGGGCGAAGGAGAGCAGCTCCCCGACCGGGCGTCGAAATGCTGGGCAACGACCCCCGGCTCCCGGGCCCGCCCCCTGAAGGGCGGGCCGAGCGGCTCGACGAGCTCCGACAGGCCCTTCCTCAAGAGTCCTGGGCTACGACGGGAAGTGGGCGCTGCACGCCGACCAGGTCAAGCTGTGCAACGAGGTCTACAGCCCGACCCAGGAGCAGTTCGACCGGGCCCACGACCTCCTCGACGCCTACCGGGCGGCCACCGAGGATCAGCGCCTGGGGGCGGTCATGTTCGGCGACGAGATGATCGACGAAGCCTCACGCAAGATGGCGACCAAGTTCGTCACCCGGGGCGAGCGGGCGGGAATGCGGCGCAGCCCCCGGGACGACGCCGCCTCCTAGAGACGCCGGCTCGGCCTCGGTGTGGTCGTTCAGGAGCCCGGTTCGCGCCGCCTTCACGATGGCGGCCACCCGGCCGGAGACCCCCATGCGGCGGTACAGGCGCTGGAGCAGCCGGAACATCTCGCGTTCCGAGTAGCTCGACTGCCGGGCCAGCTCGTTCACGGTGGCGCCGTCCGCCAGCCGCTGGAGCCAGCGGACCTCGGCCGCCGTCACTTCGGGCACGTCGAGCGCCACACCGTTGCCCGCCACCAG
>JBIOYN010000297.1:0-9191 GCA_044870155.1 Acidimicrobiia bacterium
CCGAGATCCGGCCCGCCGATTCTTTGCCCAACGCTCACCTGGTGCTGCCCGCTCCCTGGGCGACGCTTCCGTACCTTCGACCCATGACCTCCACACATCGTCGAAGGGAGCAGCAGATGGACCGCAGACGAGCCGTCGCCATCGCCGCCGCCACCGCCGCCACCACCGTGGGGGCCGTGGCCGCGGTGGCCGCCAACCTCGGCCTCCTCGGATTCGGGGGAGTGGGAGCCAGCCCCGTGGGGAAGCTCGACGCCGGCCAGATCAGCCGCACCGTTGATGCCTCCGGGGCGGAGTCGTCCCCGGCCACCATCCGCTACGAGGACGTCTACCTCCCGGTGCCCACCACGGGGACGGTGACCGGCACCCCGGCCGGCGGGTCGGTGGACGACCGTGGCGCCGACCGGTCCGGGCACGACGAGGAGGAGCACGAGGCGGACCATGGTCACGAGGAGGACGACGACTGATGGCCCGCCTCACCGGCGGGCGCCGCCGCCGCCCCCATCCCGCCGCCTCGTCCCGTATCCTCGCCGCCGGCGCCAGCTCCGCCGCCGCCCTGTCGATGGTGGCGGCGCTGGCCGTCACCTCCGGGACCGCGCCGCCGGCTCCATCGGCGGGTGCCGCCCCGTCCGCCCCGGAGCCCGGCCCCGAGGTGGTGGTCGTCCGCCGGCACTGGATCGAGGTCCCCTCCGGCTCGGCCACGCCGGCGCCGCCGTCCCCCTCCGTGGCCGCCGCCCGGCCGTCGGCCCGCCCGCCGGTCGCCCGCAGCCATGGCAGCTGACACCGCCGTCGGGGTGGCCGAGATGGCGTTCCGGGCCATGGGCACCGACGTCCACCTTCTGGCTACGGGCGGCACCGCCGAGGGCCTGGAGGCGGCCCGTGAGCTCGTGCTCTCCCTCGAGGCGCGCTGGAGCCGGTTCCGGCCCGACAGCGAGCTGTGCCGGCTGAACGCCGCCGCCGGCGGGCCCTTCCTCCTGGCCGACGACACCTTCGCCCTGGTGGCGGCGGCCGTCGACGCCTGGCATCTCACCGGCGGCCGGTTCGACCCCACCGTCCTGCCCGTCCTCGCCGCCACCGGCTACGACCGCAGCTTCGAGCTCGTGGCTCCCCGAGGTCCTGCCATCCGGGCACCCATGCCCCCGGTGCCCGGATGCGCCGGCATCGCATTGCACCCCCAAACCGGACTGGTCGCCCTGCCCGCCGGTGTGGCCCTGGACCTGGGCGGCATCGCCAAGGGGCATGCCGCCGACCGGGCCGCGGCCGCCGTCCTCGCCGCCGGCTCCAGCGGGGTGATGGCCAGCCTGGGCGGCGACGTCCGGGTGGCGGGTGTGCCCCCCGAAGGCGACGCCTGGCTGGTGGCGATCGACGACCCTCATCATCCCGGCCGGGACCTGGCCGTGCTCGCCCTGGCTGATGGGGCCGTGGCCACCTCCAGCCGGCTGCGCCGGGCCTGGCAGCGGGACGGCCGGACCTTCCACCACCTCATCGATCCCGCCACCGGCGCCCCCGCCGACAGCGGGGTGGATGCCGTCGCCGTGGTCACCGGCGGGGCCCTGTGGGCCGAGGTGCTGGCCAAGGCCGCCCTGGTGGCGGGGCCCGAAGCGGGCGCGGCGCTGGTGACCTCCTTCGGGGCCACCGGCGTGCTGGTGCTGGAAAGCGGAGAGGTCGTCCATCTCCCAGGACTGGACGGGTACCTCACATGAACACGCACTTGTGGTGGTACGCCGCCCGGGCCACCGGACTGGTGGGCTGGGCCCTGTGCACCGCCTCGGTCCTGTGGGGGCTGGCCCTGTCGACCCGGCTCCTGGGGAAGCGCGCCGCCCCCGCCTGGCTGCTCGACCTCCACCGCTTCCTGGGCGGCCTGGCCACGGTCTTCGTCGCCCTCCACCTGGCCGCCCTGGTGGCCGACAGCTACGTCCATTTCGGCCTCACCGACCTGCTCGTCCCCCTGGCCTCCGCCTGGCAGCCGGGTCCCGTGGCCTGGGGGATCGCCGCCTTCTACCTCCTGGTGGCGGTGGAGGTCACCTCGCTCGCCCGGCGCCGGCTCCCGGCCCGCCTGTGGCGGGTGGTCCACATCACCAGCCTCCCGCTGTGGGCCCTCTCCACCGTCCACCTGCTCACCGCCGGCACGGACGCCGGCAACCCGCTGGTGCAGTGGGCGGCGCTGCTGTCGACGGGGGCGGTGCTCTTCGCCACCCTGGTGCGGGTGCTGTCGCCCCGCTCGGCGGTGAGGAGAACCCGCGGATCCGCCTCAGGCGGCCGCCGCCGCCCGGTGGGACGGGTGCCCGAACCACGAGCGCAGGAACGCGCACGCCTCTCCGAGGGCGCGTCCCGAGCCCCGGCTGGTGTGGGCCTGCAGGTGCTGCAGGGCGGCGGCGACGGCGCGCTCGTCGAGCCCGAGGTTCCGGGCGTACTCCCGCACCAGGACCTTGGTGTCGGCGTCTGACAGGGTCGCCTTCGACATCGTGCCGCTCCTCCGGGTCGGGATCTCGCATATCTCGGAACGACCCTACGGCTCCGGTCCCCCTGTGAGCCGCGGCAAAGGTCCCGAACCGGCAGGCCGGACGTCACTTCGGCGGCGACAGAATCAGCCGGTGTAGGGGCCGGCCACGTAGTCCGACAGCATGCGGGCGGCGCAGAACCGGGGGCCGATGGTGCGCAGCGACGACTTGATGCGCCGGACCCATTCCACCGGGACGTCGCCGGCGTCGCGCTCATAGAAGGCGGGGACGATCTCGTCCTCCAGCAGCCGGTACAGCTCGCCGGCGTGGCGGGCGTCCTGGGCGCCGCCGTCGGCGTCGACCTCGCCGCCCACGGCCCACCCGTTGGTGCCGTCGTAGGCCTCGGGCCACCAGCCGTCGAGGACGGAGAGCTGCAGGCCCCCGTTGAGCGCCGACTTCATGCCGCTGGTGCCACTCGCCTCCTGGGGGGGACGGGGCAGGTTGACCCACACGTCGCAGCCCGCCACCAGGACGGAGGCGACGGCCAGGTCGTAGTCGTGGAGGTAGGCCACCCGGCCGCCCACGGGCGGGACGACCTTGAAGGTGAACAGGTTCTGGACAAGGCGCTTGGCCTCGTCGTCGCGGGGATGGGCCTTGCCGGCGATGAGGATCTGGATGGGCCGGGGATCGCCCAGAAGGGCCAGGCCCCGGGCCATGTCGTGGATGAGCAGGTGCAGCCGCTTGTAGACGGCCAGGCGCCGGGCGAAGCCCACGGTGAGGACGTCGGGGTCGAACACCCGGGCGGCGGCCCCGACGTAGTCGGCCGGCTCCTCCCGGCTGAGCCGGTCGGCGGTGCTGCGTTCCCGGACGTAATCGACCAGGATTCGCCGCTGCTCGTTGCGCGCCGCCCACAAGTCGGCGTCGGGGATGCCGTCGACGCCGGCCCACACCCCGGGGTCGGCGGCCCGGCCCTCCCAGCCGGCACCGAGGTGGTGGCCGAGCAGCGCCCGCAGGGGCGGGGCCATCCACGTCGGGAGGTGCACGCCGTTGGTCACGTGCCCGATGGGGACGTCCTCCACCGCCCGGCCCGGGAACAGCGGGCTCCACATGGCCCGCGCCACCTCCCCGTGGCGGCGGGACACGCCGTTGGCGGCCCGGCTCAGGCGCAGGCCGAGCTGGGTCACGCCCACCCGGCCTTCGAAGGGATGGGACTCGCCCAGGGACAGGACGTCGTCGACGGGGAGGCCGAGGGCGCCGGGCAGGGACCCCAGCGCCTCCTGCGCCTCGCCCCATCCATAGGTGTCGTTCCCGGCCGCCACCGGCGTGTGGGTGGTGAACACGGTCCGCCGCCGGGCGGCCTCCAGGGCGGCGGTGGGCTCGGCCCCGGCGGCCACCGCCGACCGGGCCAGCTCCAGGGGAGCGAAGGCGGCGTGGCCCTCGTTGAGGTGCACGACGCCGGGTTCGATCCCGAGCGCGGCCAGGAACCGGAGGCCACCCACGCCGAGGAGGACGTACTGGGCCAGCCGGGTGGCGCCGTCGCCGGCGTAGAGCCGGCTGGTGATCCAGCGGTCCACCCGCTCGTTCTCGGGATGCTCGGTGTCGAGGAGGTAGAGGGCCACCCGGCCCACGTCCACCCGCCACGCCGACACCGTCACCATCCGACCCCGGATCTCGACCGGGACGGTCAGCACCGCACCGCCGGCGTCGGTCACGGCGGCGGCGGGAAGCCGCTCGGGGTCGGTGTCGACCCAGTACTCGTGCTGCCAGCCGGAGGTGTCGAGCCGCTGACGGAAGTAGCCCTGCCGGTACATGAGGCCCACTCCCACCAGGGGAACGGCCGAGTCCGAGGCCTGCTTGAGCAGGTCGCCGGCCAGGACGCCCAGGCCCCCGGCGTACACCGGGAGCGACGGGTGGATCCCGAACTCGGCGCACAGGAACACCGCCGGCCGGGCGTCGCTCACCGGCGCATCGAGAGCGGGCCGGGCCAGGTCGGCCAGGACGGCGGCCTCCAGCTCCGCCGCCCGCTCGAGCAGGGCGGCGTCGCCCGCCGCCCGGGTGAGGGAGGCGGTGGGCGCCTCCTGGAGCAGGCGCACGGGGTTGCCGCCGCACAGCTCGAAGCGGTGGCCGTCGACGGCCTGGAACACCTCGGCGCCGCCGGGCATCCACGACCAGCGGTAGGTGTAGGCCAGGCGGGCCAGGGACCCCAGCTCGGCGGGGAGGCGGGCGGCCAGCGCCCCCGCCGCCCGCTCCAGGTCGCCGTGTCCCGGCCAGGGCGAGTACGGCGCCCCCGTGGCCGCCGTCATGGTGAGGGCCATTGCCACTCCTTCACGTCGGGGAGATCCTCGCCGTGCTCCCGGGTCCAGGCCCGGTGGAGCGTGCGCTTGTCCACCATCAGCTGGCGCAACCGGGCCCCTCGGGCACCCAGGCCCGGCACCCGGTCGATCACGTCCATCACCAGGTGGAAGCGGTCCATGTCGTTCATGACCACCATGTCGAAGGGGGTGGTGGTGGTGCCCTCCTCCTTGTAGCCGCGGACGTGGAGGTTCGCATGGTTGGCCCGCCGGTAGGTCAGGCGGTGGATCAGCCACGGGTAGCCGTGGTAGGCGAACACCACCGGGGAGGCGGTGGTGAAGAGGGCGTCGAACTCCCGGTCGGACAGCCCGTGGGGATGCTCCGTCTCGGGCTGGAGGCGCATGAGGTCGACCACGTTGACGACGCGCACGGCCAGGTCGGGGAGGTGTTCCCGCAGGATGGCGGCGGCGGCCAGGACCTCGAGAGTGGGGACGTCGCCGGCGCAGGCCAGCACCACGTCGGGCTCACCCGTGTCGTCGGTGCTGGCCCACTCCCAGATGCCCGCCCCCCGGGTGCAGTGCAGCACGGCGTCCTCCATGGCCAGCCAGTTGGGGGAGGGCTGCTTGCCGCTCACGATCACGTTGACGTAGTTGCGGCTCCGCAGGCAGTGGTCGGCCACCGACAGCAGGGTGTTGGCGTCGGGCGGCAGGTAGACGCGGATGACGTCGGCCGACTTGTTGACCACATGGTCGATGAACCCCGGGTCCTGGTGGGAGAAGCCGTTGTGGTCCTGGCGCCAGACGTGGGAGGTGAGCAGATAGTTGAGCGAGGCCACCGACGGCCGCCACTCCAGCGTGCGCACCGTCTTCAGCCACTTGGCGTGCTGGTTGAACATCGAGTCCACGATGTGGATGAAGGCCTCGTAACACGAGAACAGCCCGTGGCGTCCGGTGAGCAGGTAGCCCTCCAGCCATCCCTGGCAGGTGTGCTCGGAGAGGATCTCCATGACCCGGCCGTCGTGGGCCAGATGCTCGTCGACGTCCCGCACCTCCGCCTGCCAGGCCTTGCCCGTGACCTCCAGCACCGCTCCCAGCCGGTTCGACTCGGTCTCGTCGGGACCGAAGATCCGGAAGTTGCGGTACGGCTGGTTGAGCCGCACGACGTCGCGCAGCATGGTGCCGAGCACCCGCGTCGGCTCCGCCGCCGTCGCCCCCGGGGTGGGGACGTCGAGGGCGTAGCGGCGAAAGTCGGGGAGGACGAGGTCGCGCCGCAGGCGGCCGCCGTTGGCGTGGGGGTTGGCGCCCATGCGCCGGTCCCCGGCCGGGGCCAGGGCGGCCACGTCGGGCCGGAGGCGGCCGGCGGCGTCGAAGAGGTCGTCGGGGCCGTAGCTCCGCAGCCACGCCTCCAGCGCCGCCCGCTGGTCCGGGTCGTCCCGCACGGCGGCCAGCGGCACCTGGTGCGCCCGCCACGTCCCCTCCACGGGCACGCCGTGCACCTCCTTGGGTCCCGTCCAGCCCTTGGGGGTGCGCAGCACGATGACCGGCCACCGGGGGCGGCCCGTGTCCCCGTCCCGGCGGGCCCGGGCCTGGATGGCGGCGATCTCGCCCACGGCGGCGTCGAGGGTGGCGGCCATGAGCTGGTGCATGGTGGTGGGGTCGTCGCCGGCCACCAGGAAGGGGCGGTACCCGTAGCCTTCCAGGAGCTTGCCGAGCTCCTCCTCGCCGATGCGGGCCAGCACGGTGGGGTTGGCGATCTTGTAGCCGTTGAGGTGGAGGATGGGCAGCACGGCCCCGTCCCCGACGGGGTCGAGGAACTTGTTGGAGTGCCAGCTGGTGGCCAGCGGCCCCGTCTCCGCCTCTCCGTCGCCGATCACGCAGGCCACCACCAGGTCGGGGTTGTCGAGAGCGGCCCCGTAGGCGTGGGACAGGGAGTAGCCCAGCTCGCCGCCCTCGTGGATGGAGCCCGGCGTCTCGGGGGCCACGTGGCTGGGGACGCCCCCCGGGAACGAGAACTGCCGGAACAGCCGGGCCATGCCGGCGGCGTCCGGGGTGACCGAGGGATAGACCTCGCTGTAGCTGCCTTCCAGCCAGGTGGAAGCCACCAGCCCCGGGCCGCCGTGGCCGGGGCCGGTGACGTAGATCATGTCCAGGTCACGGGCGCGGATGACCCGGTTCAGGTGGGCGTACACGAAGTTGAGCCCCGGCGTCGTCCCCCAGTGGCCCAGGAGGCGGGGCTTGACGTGCTCCGGGCGCAGCGGCTCCCGCAGCAGCGGGTTGGCGAGCAGGTAGATCTGCCCTACCGACAGGTAGTTGGCCGCCCGCCACCAGGCGTCGATGCGCTCCAGCTCGTCCTTGCCCAGCGGCTCTCCGGCGACGATCTCCATGGCGTGCTCCCCTTTCGACCGGTCCGAGCTCACGGCGCGGTTCCGCACTCGCGTTCCTGGCATGCCGTTCGGCGGTTACCGCGCAATCCGCATGCCAGGAAACGACTCTGCTCTTTCGCCCAGCGGCGAGTCACGCCCTGACCGTCCCCACTCGGTCATCATCAATCGGTTACGACCGCCCGCAGCACGTCGAGGCGTGCCGCCCGGCGGGCGGGAAGGACGGCGGCGAGGACGCCCGCCAGTGCAGCCAGGACCACCACGACGCCCAGGTTGGCCAGGGGCACCCGGAAGGTGTTGAGCCCTTCGTCGGAGAGGGCCCGGACCATGGACCAACCGAAGAACACGCCCACCGCCAGGCCCAGGGCCGTGCCCTGGAGGGCGATGATGACCGACTCCCAGCGGATGGCGGACCGGAGCTGCGACCGGGTCATCCCCACCGCCCGCAGGACGCCGAGTTCCCGGGTGCGCTCCACGATCGACAGGGCCAGGGTGTTGCCGATGCCGAGGAGGGCGATCACGATCGCCAGGATCAGGAGGGCGTACACCAGGTTCAGCATCTGGTCCACCACGGCCGTCTGCTCCGCCTTGTACCCGGTCTGGTCGAGGACCTTGGTGCCCGGGTAGCCCTCGGCCACCCGCCTCACCGCAGCCAGGGCGGCGCTCGCCGTCACCCCGTCGGCCTTCTGGATGAACACCTGGAAGTCGAGCTGGTCGACGAAGTTGGCCTCGAAGGTGCTGGTGCCGATCAGCCAGTTGCCCGCGGCGCCGTTCTCACCGTAGATGAGCGCCAACCGCAGCGTCCGGGCACCCGTCTGCTGGAAGGTGACCGGCACCTCGTCGCCGAGGGAGAGTCCCTTCTCCTTGGCCGTCTCGTCCCACACGGCGATGGTCCCGGCCTGGGCCAGGTCGCCGGGAGAGCCCTCGACGGGCTCGACGTCGAAGATGTCGAAGGCGGCCCCGGCCACCCCGACGAGGGGCCCCGGGCTCCCGTCGACCTCGGCGATGCCGGCGCGGATGCCGGCGGCCACGTCGATCTCGGGCAGCTCGTTGAGGCGGGCGGCGAAGTCGGGCGACACGCCACCCAGGCCGAACCCGCCGGCGGTGACGACGAAGTCGCCGGTGAACGCCTGGTCGACCGTCTTGGAGAACGACGCCTTGGTGGACGAGGCGAAGATGGTGATGAAGGCCACCAGCCCGACGCCGATCATGAGGGCCGAGGCAGTGGTCGCCGTCCGCTTGGGATTGCGCATGGCGTTCTCCCGGGCCAGGCGCCCGGCGATCCCCCGAACCCGGGGCAGGGGCCAGCCGATGACCCGGCTGAGGGGCAGGGAGATGGTCCGGCCCAGGATCGACACGCCGAAGAAGACGAGGAGGGCGCCGCCGCCCACGTAGGAGATGGCGTTCGACGGCCCGCCCAGCAGCCCGAAGAGGAGCGCCCCGGCGCCGGCTGCGAGGACGGCGACACCGATCATGATCCGCTGCTTGGAGCCGTAGCCCGCGCTGCTCGTCTCCAGGTCGCGCAGGGCGGCGATGGGCGGCACCTTGCCCGCCTTGCGGGCGGGGGAGATGGCCGCCGCCATCGTCACCGTCACGCCGGCGGCAAAACTGACCAGGGCGGTGCCGGCGGTGAAGACCACGCCGCCGGCGGGCAGGTTGAACCCCAGGGCGTCGAGGAGGGTCTTGAGGCCGGCGGCCACGGCGAACCCGGCCGCCAGGCCGATGAGGCCGGCGACGATCCCCACCCCGATGGCCTCGACGAGCACGGCGGCCAGGACCTGGCGCCGGCTGGCTCCCACCGCCCGCAGCAGGGCGTTCTCCCGCGTGCGCTGGGCCACGGTGATGAAGAAGGTGTTGTAGATCATGAAGCCCCCCACCAGCAGGGCGATGACGGCGAACACCAGCATGAAGGTGTTGAAGAACGACAGGGCGCGCTGCATGGCGTCCTGGTTCTCCTTGGTCAGGGCGGCTCCGGTGATGACCTCGAACCCGTCGGGGACGACCTGGTTGATCCGGCGCACGAGCTCGGCCTGGGACATCCCCGGCTCCGCCGCCGCCGAGATGCTGTCGAACTTGCCCGC
>JBIOYN010000298.1:0-16330 GCA_044870155.1 Acidimicrobiia bacterium
CGTTGACGTCGAGGGCGGGGTAGATCCGGCGCTCGGAGAGCTTGCGGTCGAGCCGCAGCTCCATGTTGCCGGTGCCCTTGAACTCCTCGAAGATCACCTCGTCCATCCGGCTGCCCGTCTCGATGAGGGCGGTGGCCAGGATGGTGAGCGACCCCCCCTCCTCGATGTTGCGGGCGGCGCCGAAGAACTTCTTGGGGGGGTAGAGGGCGGCCGAGTCGACACCGCCGGAGAGAATCCGCCCCGAGGCCGGCGCCGCCAGGTTGTACGCCCGGGCCAGGCGGGTGATGCCGTCGAGGATGATGACCACGTCCTTGCCCATCTCGACGAGCCGCTTGGCCCGCTCGATGGTGAGCTCGGCCACCTGCGTGTGCTCCTCCGAGGGCCGGTCGAAGGTCGACGCCACCACCTCGCCGTTCTGCACGTGCCGGCGCATGTCCGTGACCTCTTCGGGCCGCTCGTCCACCAGCAGCACCATCAGGTGCACCTCGGGGTTGTTGCGCTCCACGGAGTGGACGATCTGCTTCATGATCGTCGTCTTGCCCGCTTTGGGGGGCGAGACGATCAGGCCCCGCTGGCCCTTGCCGATGGGCGAGACGAGGTCCACGATCCGTCCCGTGAGGTTGTTGGGATCCCCGGGGAGCTCGAGGCGCAGCCGCTCGTCGGGGAACAGCGGGGTGAGCTCCTCGAACCGGGGACGGGTGCGAGCCTCCTCGGGAGCGACGCCGTTGATGGCGTCGAGGCGCAGCAGGGCCGGGTACTTCTCGTTGCTGGCCGCCGGGCGGGTGGCGCCCTTCAGGTAGTCGCCCTTGCGCAACCCGAAGCGCCGCACCTGGGACGCGGACACGTACACGTCGCCCCGGCCGGCCAGGTAGCCGCTGGTGCGCATGAAGCCGTATCCCTCGTCGCGGATCTCGAGGAGGCCCTGGACCTCGATGGGATCCGCCGCCGGCTGGTCGTAGGTGCGGGGTTCGCGCGGTTCCCGGGTCTCCCGCTGCTCCCGCTGGTCGGGACGCTGGTCCCTCTGGTCGGGGCGCTGGTCGGGGCGCTGGTCACGGGCCTCGCCACCCTCGTAGCCGCCCCGGTCCCGGCCCCGGCGCCGGCGCCGGCGGCCTCGTCCCTCCTGAAAACCCCGGTCGTCGTCGAAACGCCGCTCCTGGGGAGGCCGGTGCGCCTCCCGCTCCCGGTACTGGGGGGCGGCCGTGGCGGTGGCCGTCGCCGGCCCCTCGGCCGTCGATGCCCGAGCCCCCTCGGCACCGGACCCCGTCGTGGCCGCCGGCGCCTCCACCGCCGACGCCGCGGCCGGCTCGTCCTCCCCGCCACCGATGGCCTCCGTGACCGCCTCCTGGCGGGACCGGTCGTCAGGGCCGAACGAGAGGCGCGACGAAGGGGCGGACGGCTCGGGCGCCGGTGCGGGCGCGGCGGCGGCGGGCGCCTCCTCCCGAGCGTCGGCTTCGGCCGCCGCCGGCTCGGAGCGGGTGGCCTCACCGTTGCCGGCGTCCTTCTTGCGGGTGGTCCGCTTCTTCGGCTTCTCCGATGACGGCTCGGGAATGCCGTTGCCGCTGGTGGCGGCAGCCAGGATGGCCTCCACCAGATCCGCCTTGCGCAACCGGGTGGCCCCGCGCACGCCCATGGCCGATGCGATCTCGTGGAGCTGCTCACGATCGCGGCTGCCAAGCATGGCCCGTTCGGCGGCGAATTCGGTGTTGTCGGGGGCACCCCGCTCCCCGGTCGTGGTACTGCTCATTTGTCGGGTTTCCTCCTGGATCCGTTCATTGCGGGGAGCCCTTCCATGGCCCGGCTCACAACCAGTTCGATCACCTGCGACAGGGTGGCGTCGAGGTTGTAGGAGGGCACCAGCGGGACGCCCCGTTCGAGGGCCAGCGACTTCACGTAGCGCTGGATCTTGCGGATGCTGTCGAAGAAGTCGAGATACCGGTCAGAGGGCCGGCTGCGGGTCTCGTGGGCCCGGAGCATGAAGTGCGAACGGTGCACCTCGGCGTCGTCGGCGGTGATGACCAGTGGCACCACGACAGCGTCGGGGAACTCCGTGTAGTCGATGAAGCCGGGAACGACATGGGCGCCTTCCACGATCAGGTCGGTGCCCTCGCCCATGGCCCGGCGGATGAGGGCCTGGATCCCCGGGGTGATGACCGACACCTGCTCCCGGAAACCGATGATCACCGGGTCGGCGCTGCGGGGGATGGGATGGCGGACCAGATGGACGGCGTCGAAGGACGACGTGTGCAGCGTGGGCATCAGGTCCTCGGAGAACATGGCCCGCATGACCTCGCGGATGGCGTCGGTGGGGATGATGCGGGTGATGCCCAGACGGCCGGCGAGCTGGGTGGCGATGGTGGACTTGCCCACTCCCGTGGCCCCGCCGATGAGGATGATGAGGGGCTTGTCGAGCCGGTTCACGACCTGCCACTTGGCGAAGGACTCGGCGTAGCGGACCCCCACCTCCTCCACCAGCGTGGCCTGGGCCAGGGCGGACAGCTCGGCCCGGGTGATGGTGTCGGAGTCCCGGTGGTGCAGACGGTCCTCGATGCGCTCGGCGACGTGGAAGGCCCGGGCCGGTGCCAGCCCGGTGGCCATGATGGAGCTGGCCATGAGGCCCTTCGAATACGGGAGGGCGTGCTCCTCGTCGGAGATCACGATGTGGCGGGGAGTCTGGGTCATGCACCCTTTTCCTGGAACCGTTGCTCCGCCATGGCGGCGAGGGAACGGACGAGGCCTTCGAGAAGGAGGTCACCATCGGTGACCACCAGCTGATTGTCGGAGTAGACAACGCCCATCCCCCGCTCCAGGGCGAACCCGGTGGCGAGGTCGACCGCCGCAGCCTTGAGCTCGGTGACCAGCACGTCAGCCTGGCCGGCGGCGGCCAGCTCGTCGGCGAGCCGGGTCCGATTCGCCAGGTTGGAGCTGTGACCGACGACCGTGGCGCCGTACGACTCGAGGTGAGCCGCCAGCGTCGCCGACACGGCTTGAGGAGCAGTGGTGGCGAAGAAGACGGAGTTTCCGGAAATCGGCCCGAGCGGTCGCGGTCGGAACGTGGTGTGTAGGACCGGAACCTCAGGGACCAGCCCCCGGATGCGATCCTCGAGGGCCGCCACCGCGCCCAAGTCGGCAAGCGGTTGTTCCGCCAGTGTAATCACCACCAGGTCGGCCAGCAACAAGGGGTAGGCGCCGAGATATCCCGTGACCAGCTCGGGATCGGCGGTGGCGGGCACCACGCACACGGTGACATCGGCCGCCACCGGGGGGATGGCTGTCCCCGACCCCTCGAAGACGAGGATGGGCTCGGGACGGGCATTGGCCAGAGCCACACCGGCGGCGAAGGTGGCGCTGGCCGGCTCCCCGGCCAGCCCCCCGCCACAGCGCCTGGTACCCACGGTGACGACGCCGGCGGTGAGGGCGTCTTCCAGGTGATCGCTGGCGGCGTGGCGCCCGGACCGGGACAGGGCCAGGAGGGCCTCGGGGGTGAGCGGGAACTCGGCGGGATCGACCAGCTCGGGCTCGGCCGGGCCGCCGCGGCCCATGGCCACCACCACCGGCGGGCGCCCGCCGGCCTTGAGGAGGCGGGCGATCTCGGCTGCCACCGCCGTCTTGCCCGTGCGCTTCCCCGTCCCGATGACGGCCAGTGACGGCTTGGCCGCCAGCCGGGGCCGGGGCGGGACCTCGAAGGAGAACCCGGCGCCGCGGTAGGGCACACCCCGGGCCAGGCTGTGGGCAGCGAGCAGCATCCGGCTGCGGGCATCGAGGATGGGCTGGTCGGAGAGGTCCACCACCTCGTCAGGGGCGAACCGGTCCAGCCCGGCCAGGAGGGCGGCCAGGGGCCCTTCGCCACTGACGCAGTCCTCGACGCCGAGCTCGGCCGGGGCGAGCGGGGCCTGCAACTTCTCGGTGCCGCCGAGGACCACGGCCCCGACCACGGAACGGCCACCGGCGCGCAGCTCCTCGACGGCGGCCCGAACGACCGTGGGGTAGTGCTCGCCGTCGACGAGCACGAGCGTGCGCCGCGGCGGAGAAGGAGGAAACGGGACGGCCGTGGCCGGGAACCTCGCAGAAGAGAGCCGCTCTCAGGAAACGGAGCGGAATGCGCATCCGAGTCTACCGGCCCGCACGAGGGCACGCGAGACTCCATCCATGAACGAGACGCTGGCCCCCGGGATCGAACACGAGGCCACCTTCACGGTGACGCCGGACATGTCCCCGCCCCATCTGCCGGTGGTGGTGCTGGCCACACCGATCATGGTCGGGCTCATCGAGAACACCTGCCTGGACAGCGTCGTGCCCCACCTCGACGAGGGTGAGACGACGGTGGGCACGCACGTCTGCATCAGTCACACCGGCGTCGCCCGTGAGGGCGAGGAGGTGCGGGTCACCTGCCGCCTGGCCAAGGTGGAGCGCCGCCGGCTGACCTTCGAGGTGGAGGTGCATGCCCCGGTCGGCCGGATCAGTGACGGGACCCACGAGCGGGTCGTGATCGACACCTCCCGCTTCCGCTCCGCCTGAGCAGCCGGCGCTCCTAGCCCACGGCGGGCTGGCGTTGGAGCAGCCGCGCCATGAGGTGGTGGCCCACCACCGGGGTGCAGGCGGCGGTGGCGGACTCGGTGTACTCGCCCCCGGGCCCGTCCTCGGCGGAGTCGAAGAGGAGGTAGGGCACGGCGTCAGCGGTGTGGGTGCGCAGCGCGCAGGGCGTGGGATGGTCGGGGAGCAGCAGCATCCGCCACGGGCCGAGGTCGTCGAGGGCTTCCGCCAGCGGGCCGATGATGCGCCGGTCCCAGAACTCGAGCGCCTCCACCTTGCGGTCCTCCTCGCCGTTGTGGCCCGCCTCGTCGGAGGCCTCGACGTGGATGACGAACAGGTCCCGGTCGGCCAGGCTGGCCAGCGCCGCGTCGCGCTTGGCCTCGTAGTCGGTGTCGTAGTAGCCGGTGGCGCCGGGGACCACGACGGGGTCGATACCCGAGAGCACACCCAGGCCCCGGATGAGATCGACGGCGGTGACCAGGCGGCCCTCGACCCCGAAGCGCTCGGCGAAGGCGGGCAGGGCGGGACGGGTCCCCTGCCCCCACAGCCACACCTGGGTGGCAGAGGCTCCCAGCTCGGCCGCCTTGGCCGCCACCACGGCACGCGACGCCTCCATGATCTCGATCAGTTCCTTGGCCGCCGGGCCCGCGGGGGCGGTGGCGGCCTGGCCGATGAGGTCGTGGGGCGGGGCACAGTCGGCCTCGGCCAGCTCGGCCGGGGCCAGCATCACGTGGCGGTACATGACCCCGGGGTGGAAGGAGATCCCGTCCCGGCCCCCGCCCAGCTCGGCGTCGACCGCCTCGATGATGGGACGGGACAGCTCGGAGGCGATGTGCCCGGCCGAGAAGTCGACCATGGTCCCGGCGGCGTCCATCGTCACCAGGTTGCAGCGGAAGGCGACCTGGCCGGGCCGGATGTCGACCCCCATGGCGGCGGCCTCGATGGGCGCCCGGCCCGTGTGGTAACGGGCCGGGTCGTAGCCGAGGATCGACATGTTGCCCACGTCTGACCCCGGAGGCAGGCCGGCAGGGATGGTGGCCGCCCGTCCCACCTCGCCGCGAGCAGCCAGGCGGGCCAGGTTGGGCATGGCCGCCGCCTCCAGCGGAGTCCGCCCGCCGAGGGAGGCCAGCGGCTCGTCGGCCGCTCCGTCCGGGATACACACCACGTAACGCACGAAGGAGCATGGTATTGGCGAGGCGCGGTCGGCCGCCCGTCGGAGGCCGCGTATCCTCGTCGTGTGCGCTCCACCCGGCTGGTCGTCGTCGCCCTCGTGCTGCTGGCCGGGGCGTGCTCGGGGGACGGCAAGAACGCCCAGAAAGCCACGGAAGCCCTCGATCCGACGTCGACCACAGCGCCGGCCTCGGAGACGACCACCACCACGACGCCATCCACCACCACCCAGCAGGCGGTGACGACGCCGACCCTCCCGCTCCCCAACACCACCACGACGGCGAAGCCAGCGAATCTGACCGACGCCAAGGTGCGGCTCACCCAGGTGGTGAACCTGGGCAGCAACTTCGGACCCCTGGCCATCGCCCAGCGGACCGGCGACGACACCCTCTACATCGCTGGGCAACGGGGGCGGGTGGTCGCCGTCCGGAACGGCCAGGCCGATCCCACGCCGGTGGTCGACATGTCGGGCGAGATCACCGCCGGCGGCGAGCAGGGTCTGCTCGGGGTCGCCTTCTCATCTGACGGCAACCTGCTCTACGTCAGCTACACCGATCGCTCGGGCGACTCGCAGCTGCGGGAGCTCCCCTTCCGCGACGGGCGGGCCGACTTCGCCACCGGGCGGCCCATCCTCTCCCTGGCCGACCGCTTCTCCAACCACAACGGGGGCCAGGTGACGTTCGGCCCCGACGGGCTCCTGTACTTCTTCATGGGGGACGAGGGCAGCGCCAACGACCCCTTCGCCAATGCCCAGAACCTGGGGGTGTGGTTCGGGAAGATCCTGCGAATCGACCCCCGGCCGTCGCCCACCGCCCCCTACACGGTGCCCGCCGACAACCCCTTCGTGGGCCGGGCGGGGGCCAAGCCCGAGATCTGGATCTACGGGCTGCGCAACCCCTGGCGCAATTCCTTCGACCAGGCGACGGGCGACCTCTGGGTCGGAGACGTGGGCCAGAACACGCTGGAGGAGATCGACCACCGCCCCCGGGACGCGGCCCGGGGGACCAACTTCGGGTGGTCGGCCCACGAGGGCACCCGGACGGGGCCCCACCCGGCGCCGCCGGCGGAGGGCCACGTGCCCCCGGTGTATGAGTACCCGACGTCCGACGGCTGCGCCGTGACCGGTGGCTACGTGTACCGGGGGTCGCGGATTCCCGACCTGGCGGGCGCCTACGTCTTCGGCGACTTCTGCAACGGGCAGCTGCGGGCGCTGCGCCTGGCCGGTGAGAAGGTCTCCGAGCAGCGGGCGCTGGGCCTCGAGGTCACGAACCTCGCCTCCTTCGGCGAGGACCACGCCGGCGAGCTCTACGCCCTCTCCCTCTCCGGCGGCGTGTTCCGCATCGACCCCACCTGACGCCGGTGTGCGCGGCCCGGCGCCTCCCGATGTTCCCCCTCGGGACGGTGCTCGTGCCCCAGGCCCACCTCCCCCTCCACATCTTCGAACCGCGCTACCGGGCCCTGACCCAGGACTGCCTGGCCGGGGACCGGGAGTTCGGCGTCGTCCTCATCGAACGGGGCTCGGAGGTGGGCGGCGGCGACGTCCGCTTCGGGGTGGGGACGGTGGCCCGGATCGTCCAGGCCGTCGAGCTTCCCGACGGACGTTGGCTGCTCGACTCGGTGGGCACGGGCCGCTTCCGGGTGCAGCGCTGGCTGGAGGACGACCCCTACCCCCGGGCCGAGGTCGAGGCGCTGACCGAGGAACCCGCCGGCCCCGACGCCGCCACCCTGCGGGCCGAGGTGGAGCGCCTCCTGCGCCAGGTACTGGCCCTGCAGGTGGAGCTGGGCTTCCCCGCCCCGGCGGCCACCATCTCCCTCGACGGCGATCCCGAGGTGGCGGCCTACCAGGCCGCCATCCTGTCCCCCATCGGCCCCATGGACACCCAGCGTCTGCTGGAGGAACCCGGCGCCGACGGCCGCCTGCGCCTCCTGGCCGGCCTGCTCGACGACGCCCGCGACGTCCTCGCCCGCCGGATCGCCGAAGGCTGACCGCTTCTGGGCACAGAAAGTCCCACCGGGCGAGACTTTTTGCGCCCAGAGCGCGAGGGCCGCCTCAGAGGCCGAGCTCGGCGGCCACGGCCGACGCCGTGGGCTCGACGGCCACGCCCATCTCCGCCGACGAGATGGCCCGCTCGGGGTCCTTCAGGCCGTGGCCGGTGAGCGTGCACACCACCGACTCGTCCGGCTGCACCAGGCCTTCGTCCACGGCCCGCAGGAGACCGGCCACGGAGGCGGCCGAGGCCGGTTCCACGAACACGCCCTCCTGGGTGGCGAGGAGCCGGTAGGCGTGGAGGATCTCGGTGTCGGTGACGGCATTGATGGCCCCTCCCGACTCGTCCCGGGCGGCGATGGCCCCGTCCCAGGAGGCGGGGTTGCCGATGCGGATGGCGGTGGCGATGGTCTCGGGGAACTCCACCGGCTCCCCGCTCACCAGGGGCGCCGCCCCCGCTGCCTGCCACCCCAGCATCCGGGGCCGGCGCCCGGCGCGCCCGGCGGCGTGGTCCTCGCGGTAGCCCTGCCAGTAGGCCGTGATGTTGCCGGCGTTGCCCACCGGGATGCAGTGGACGTCGGGAGCGTCGCCGAGCTCGTCGACGATCTCGAAGGCGGCGGTCTTCTGGCCCTCGATCCGGTGGGGGTTGACCGAGTTGACCAGCGTGATGGGCTCGGTGCCCGCCAGCTCCCGCACCACCCTGAGGGCCTGGTCGAAGTTGCCCTTGACCTGGATGACCTTGGCTCCGTGGACCAGCGCCTGCGCCAGCTTGCCGAGGGCGATGTGGCCGGCGGGGATGAGCACGGCGCACAGGATCCCGGCCCGGGCGGCGTAGGCGGCGGCCGAGGCCGAGGTGTTGCCCGTGGACGCGCAGATGACGGCCTTGGATCCCTCCTCCACGGCCTTGGAGATGGCCATCGTCATCCCCCGGTCCTTGAACGAGCCCGTGGGGTTGAGGCCCTCGTACTTGAGCAGGACCCGGACCCCGATCTGCTCGGAGAGCCGCTCGGCGGGGAGCAGGGGAGTCCCGCCCTCCCGCAGGGTGATCACGGGGGTGGCGGCGTCGACGGGCAGGCGGTCCCGGTAGGCCTCGATGATCCCCGGCCACACCTCACCGCTCAATCGGACTCTCCGACGACGCGCAGGATGGAGCCGACCTGGTGGACGACGTCGAGCTGGCGGACGGCGTGGATGGTGGCCTCCAGGTCGCGCTCTTTGGCCTGGTGGGTCACGAAGATGAGCCGGGCGTCCTCGGCGATGCCCCGCTGCTCCATCGACTTGATGGACACGCCGTGCTCCCCGAAGGCACCGGCGATGGCAGCCAGCACGCCGGGCCGGTCGGCCACCTCGATGAGGATGTAGAACTGCGAGCGCATCTCGTCGATGGGACGCACACGCTTGCGGGCGCCGGCCCCGATGGTCGCCCCCCGGCTGCCGCCGGCCAGGTTCTTGGCCGCGTCGATGAGGTCACCGAGCACGGCCGAGGCCGTCGGCATCCCGCCCGCGCCCCGCCCGTAGAGCATGAGGTCGCCTACCGCCTCGGCCTCGATGAACACGGCGTTGAACGAGTCGCGCACCGAGGCCAGGGGATGGTTGACGGGCACCATGGCCGGGTGGACCCGGACGGCCACCTCGCCCTCCACCTCCTCGGCGATGGCCAGCAGCTTGACCACGTAGCCGAGGTGGCGCGCCGAGTCGATGTCGTCGGCGGTGAGGCCGGAGATGCCCTCCCGGTACACGTCACCGGCCACCACCCTGGCCGAGAAGGCGATGGAGGCGAGGATGGCCGCTTTGGCAGCGGCGTCGAAGCCCTCCACGTCGGCGGTGGGATCCCGCTCGGCATAGCCCAGCGTCTGGGCCTCGGCCAGGGCGTCCTGGAACGAAGCGCCCGACTCGCTCATGCGGGTGAGCACGAAGTTGGTGGTGCCGTTGACGATGCCCATCAGACGCCGGATGCGGTCGCCGGCCAGGGACTCCCGCAAGGGGCGGATGAGCGGGATGCCGCCGCACACCGAGGCCTCGAAGAGCAGGTCAACCCCGGCGCCGGCGGCGGCCTCGAACAGCTCCCGCCCGAAGTTGGCCAGCAGCTCCTTGTTGGCCGTGACCACCGGCTTCTTGCGCTCGAGGGCGCCGAGGATGAGGCTGCGCGCCGGCTCGATCCCGCCGATCACCTCCACCACCACGTCGACGGAGGGGTCGGCCACCACGTCCTCGGCGTCGTGGGTGAAGCGCTCGGCGGGGAGGTCGACGTCCCGCTCGCGGGCCAGGTTGCGCACCGCCACCCGGGCCACCTCGACCCGCACGCCGGACCGGGCCTCGATCTCGTCGGCCTGCATGTCGATGAGGCGGACGAGCGCCGACCCCACATGCCCGCACCCCAGCAACCCGACCCTCACCGTCCCCAAGGGGACACCCCCTTCCCCGGGCCCATCGTCTAGGTCTCCTCCAGAGCCAGCAGGTCGTCGAGCGTCTCCCGGCGCACCACCAGGCGGGCCATCCCGCCGGCCACGAACACCACCGCCGGGCGCGGCACCTTGTTGTAGTTGGAGGCCATGGCGTAACCGTACGCCCCCGTGGCCGGTGTGCCGAGGAAGTCGCCCACGGCCAGGCCTTCGGGCAGCTGGGCATCGCGCACCACCACGTCGCCCGACTCGCAGTGCTTCCCCACCACCGTGGCCCGCAGCGGGCGGGCGTCGGTGGTGCGGGTGGGACAGAAGACCTCGTAGCGGGCGCCGTAGGTGGCGGGCCGGGGGTTGTCGCTCATCCCCCCGTCGACGGCCACGTACGTCCGCACGCCGGGGAGGTCCTTGATCGTCCCCACCCGGTAGACGGTGAGCCCGGCCCGGGCCACGATCGAGCGCCCGGGTTCCACGAACAGGGTCGGGACCCGGCGCAGGCCGGCATCCCGGGCGGCGTCGGCCAGCGACCGGCGCAGGACGTCGGCATACTCGGCCACGTCGGGGGGCGACTGGCCGGCTTCGTAGGCCACGCCCAGACCCCCGCCCAGGTTCAGCTCCGCCACCCGGGCGCCGGTGACCGCCTCCACCTCGGCGGCGAGGTGGACGACGACGGCCATGGCCCTGGCGTAGGAGCCGAGCACGTAGATCTGGGAGCCGATGTGGCAGTGGAGGCCGGCGAAGTGCATGGCCTCGCTGGCCGCCACCCGTTCGGCGGCGGCCAAAGCGGCGCCGGAGCGGGCCGGGAACCCGAACTTGGAGTCGTCGGTGCCCGTCTCGATGTACTCGTGGGTGTGGGCCTCCACCCCGGGCGTGACCCGCACCAGCACCCGGGGGGCGGGGAACCCCTCGTCCTCCACCAGCGCCTCGATCCGGTCGAGCTCGGCGTCGGAGTCGGCCACGATCCGGCCCACGCCGGCGGCCAGCGCCCCGGCCAGCTCGTCGACCGACTTGTTGTTGCCATGGAAGAGGATCCGCTCGGCCGGGAAGCGGGCGGCCAGGGCCACGTGCAGCTCGCCGCCGGTGGCCACGTCGAGATGGAGCCCCTCCTCGTCGACCAGGCGGGCCATGGCCTTGCACAGGAACGCCTTGCCGGCGTACGCGACCCCGTCGCCGAAGTGCTTGCGGTACTCCCGGCACCGGGCCCGCAGGTGCTCCTCGTCGTAGATGAACAACGGGGTGCCGTAGTCGTCGGCCAGGTCGCCCACGTCCACTCCGGACACGGCCAGGCGCCCGCCGGCCGTCACCGAGGCGGAGGCGGGCAGGAGGGAGAGGTCGAGGGGAGCGACACTCACTCCCCGGGCTCCTCCGGCTCCCGCTCCATGCGCTCGGGCGCCGAGACCCCAAGCAGCCCGAGGGCGTCGGCCAGGCCCACCCGACACGCCTCCACCAGCCACAGCCGGGCCTGGACGAGCGCGGGGTCGGGGGCGGCCAGGACCGGGCGCTCCCGGTAGAAGCGGTGGAAGCGCCCGGCCAGCTCCCGGACCCATGTGGCCAGGCGGTGCGGGGCCCGCAGGCGCGCCGCGTCCTCCACCACCTCGGGGTAGGCGGCCAGCGACCGCAGGAGGTCGAGCTCCTCTTCCTCCACCAGCCCGGCCAGGTCCACCTCGGCCAGCGGCCGGCGCTCCACACCCCGCTCCGCCGCCATGCGCCCGATGGCGGCGATCCGGGCGTGGGCGTACTGGACGTAGTACACGGGGTTCTCCATCGACTGGGCCGTGACCACGTCGAGGTCGATGTTCTGGGCCGTGTCGATGCCCTGGAGCAGGAAGGTGAAACGGGCCACGTCGGGGTCGACCTCGTCGAGGATGTCAGCCAGCGTGATGACCTCCCCGGCCCGCTTGGACATCTTCACCGGCTCGCCGCCCCGCAGGAGCGACACCAGCTGGCCGAGGATCACCTCCGGGGTCCCGGGCGGCGCCCCCAGCGCCTGCATGCCCACCTGGATGGACTTCACCTGCCCGTGGTGGTCGGCACCCCAGATGTCGATCAGGTGGTCGGCACCCCGGCGGAGCTTGTCGGAGTGGTAGGCGAGATCGGCGCACAGGTAGGTGGGGGTGCCGTCGGAGCGGATGAGGACGCGATCGCGGGTGTCGCCCAGGTCGGTGGCCCGCAGCCACGTGGCGCCGTCCCGCTCGTCCACAAACCCCTTGTGCCGCAAGGCTTCGACCACGGCGGCGACGTCGCCCCGCTCGTGGAGGGTGCGCTCCGAGAACCAGGTGTCGAACGTGACCCCGATCCGGGCCAGGTCGGCCTTGACCTCCGCCACCACCGCCGCGTAGCCCCACTCCCGGGCCGTGACCAGATCGACGCCGTCGCCCAGCTCCGCTCGCATCCGGCTGGCCAGCTCGTTGATGTACGGGCCCCGGTAGCCGTCCTCGGACGGCTCGGTGCCGCAGTAACGGGCCAGCAGCGAGGCCCCGAAGAGGTCGAGCTGGGTGCCGGCGTCGTTGAGGAGGTACTCGCGCTCGACGGCCGCCCCGCAGGCGGCCAGCAGGTTGGCGATGGCGTCCCCGACCGCCACCCAGCGGCCGCCCCCGGCGTGGAGTGGGCCGGTGGGGTTGGCGGACACGAACTCCAGGTTGATGCGCCGCCCGGCCAGCGTCTGGTTGCGGCCGTAGGCGTCGCCCTGGCGGATCACCTCGGCCAGCACGTCGTGGAGCCAGCCCGGGCCCAGGTGGAGGTTGAGGAAACCCGGGCCGGCGATCTCGACCCGCTCCAGGTGGGCGGGCGCCGCGGCCAGCAGGGCGTCGGCCACGGCCGAGGCCACCTCCCGGGGCGGGCGGCCCACCCCTTTGGCCAGCTGGAGGGCGACATTGGTGGCGAAGTCACCGTGCTCCCGGGCCTTGGGCGGGGTGAGCTCCACCCCACTGGGCGGGTCGGGCAGGCCGGCGGCCGACAGCGCGGCGCGCACGGCGGCGGCGAGATCGTCGCGGATCAACGTCCCCGGACGTTCACTGCGTCTTGCTGCGGGCCAGGACGGTGTTGACCCGGGCGATGAGATCGAGCGGGTCGAAGGGCTTGGTGACGTAGTCGTCCACCCCCAGCTCGAGCCCCCGCTCGACATCGCTGGACTGGGCCCGGGCGGTGACGAAGATGATGGGGATGTGGGCCGTGCGGGGGTCGGACCGTAGGGCGGTGGCCACCTCGTGCCCCGTCATGCGCGGCATCATCACGTCGAGCACGACCACGTCGGGCAGCACCTGCCGGGCGCGGTCCAGACCCTCCACACCGTCGGCGGCGCCCACGACGGTGAAGCCCTCCATCTCGAAGCTGGCCTCGAGGAGGCGGAGGATGACGGGGTCGTCGTCGACCACGAGCACGGTGGCCGGGACCATGCTCGGCATGGTACAGGAGGCCTAGATCCGGGCGGTGAGCGAAATCAGGGCTTGTTGCCGCCCCACTTCTGCCGGGGGGGAGGAGGCTGGCGGGTTTCCCGGATGTTGCGGACCTCGCCGCTCTCGACACCGCCCTCGGGGTTCGGCTTCGGCTTCTGGCGGGTCATCAGCCACACGCCACCACCGACGACGATGGGAAACAGCAGCATCGCCATCTCGTCGAGCCCGCCTGCGTGGGCGAGGATGATCCCGTCCATGCTCATATGCCGTGCCCCTTCTCCGCCCTCTCCACTCCCTCTCCAAGAGCGTAGCGCCATGGCGCTATCGTGGGAGTTCCCTGGCGGCACGAATCCTGCCCTCGTAGCTCAGGGGATAGAGCAACGGCCTCCGGAGCCGTGTGCGCAGGTTCGAATCCTGCCGAGGGCGCTGTTGTTTGCGCTGGTCTACGGCCCGCTGGCGGCCCTCCAGCGCATCGTGAACCGGCGGCAGTCCGTTAAAAGTCCGTCAGCCGGCGGATCGCGCCGCCCGGTACAGCCCGTCGAGGGCCGTGGCGATCTCGTCGAGGCGGTTCGGGAACAGGCCGGCGTAGATGTTCATGGTGGTGGTCACGTCCCGGTGCCCGAGGTGCCGCTGGACGGCAACGGGGTCAGCGCCGCCGGCGATGAGCAGGCTGGCGCAGGTGTGCCGAAGGCAGTGCGGCGTCAAGCCGTCGGGCAACCCGGCGGCGGCCACCGCCCGGTCCCACACCGCCCGCCGGAAGCTCTGGTACCGGAGCGGGGCGCCCCGTTGCCCGCGGAACACCAGCTCGTCGGGGTCGGCTCCGACGCCCTCGAGGTGGCGGGCAAGCTGCTCGGCAAGGAAATCGGGCAGCCGCACCCACCGCCGCTCGAACGTCTTGGTCGGCCCGTAGACCAGCCGCCCGTTCACGTCGGACACCGCCTCTGCCACCTCCACCCGGCGGCGCAGCAGGTCGCACCGGCGCCGCCGTAGGGCGGCCACCTCGCCCCAGCGCAGCCCGCCGTAGGCCAGCAGGTAGATCAGACTGCCGTACTCGCCGGCCGCCTCGGCCAGACGGTCCACCTCGGCGGCGGTGAGCAGCGTGGCGTCCCGCCGGGCTGCTCGTGGCAGCCGGATGCCGGTGCACGGCGTGCGGGCCAGGTACCCGCCCTGCACGGCGGCCGCCATGAGGCTGGACATCACCCGGTACGCCTGGCGCACCCGCGAGGCGCTCAGCCCACGGGCACGCATCTCCGCCACCCAGCCAGCGACGGCGGGTTGCTCAACCCTGGCGAGCGGTGTCGTCCCGAATGCGGGCAGGACGCACGTCCTGAGCAGGCTCTCGTACCCGACCTTGGTCTTGGGCCGGACGTGCGCCAGCCGGCTCAGCCACCCGTCAGCCCACTCCGCCACCGTCGTCTTCCCGAGCCGGGGGTCGATCCACTCCCCCCGGGCCTTGTCGCTCTCGACCGAGGCCGCGAACCGGTCGGCGTCGACCCTGCGAGCGAAGGTCTTGGCCCGCTCCCGCCCGTCCGGCCCCACGTACCGGACCTGGTACCGCCTGCTGCCGTCCTGCTTCTTCGGAAGGGCCCGGACGTGCGCCACGCTCCACCTCCTGCTTCTGCCGCTCCCCAGCGGACGCCCGGCCCAGCGCCGGCCGGTCAACCCTAACGACGGGGTGTGTCACTGACCCCTGGCCGCCACGCCGGCCGATCCCGACGTCGCCCTACGCCCGAACGACTGGCGGCCACCAGCCCGGAACGCTTCCCAACTTCTTCGCCCCAAGCGACTTGGTGAGGACTCCAGCGCCGTTGCAACTCACGGGCAAGCTCCACACAGACTTGCAGGTAGCCGCGGCTACCTGCGTTGGGGCATGGCTTCCCACCGCCCTGGCCGCAGCCTGCAACAGGCTGACCAGCACCTTTGCCAGCTAATGAGGAGGAACGCGGGCGATCGATCCGTAGCGAAGCATGCCGGTCGTCCGGCCGAGCCGCCGCGCTCTCGGGAACCAGCCCACGCCCCGACGTTATTGGCCGCCTCCTCGTAGCTGGGGTGATCAGGAGACCCATCCGGGTAGAGCTTCCAGGCACGTATGCGCTACGGCGCGATCTGGCTCGGCGACCATGTTTCTCCGCCGTCGGTGGTGCGCCAAAGGACGTTGACGTTGCCTGACTCCAAGTCCTGGCCAATGGCCCAGGCGTGGCGCTCGCCGAGGAACTGGAACACTCCGATTCCGCCGTCGCGGGGGTTGTCAGCACCGTTCGGAATGGGCCAGAACCAGGTGTGGCCACCATCGCGCGTGCAGGAGATGCTGGTGCGGCTGCCGCCTCGGCAAGCTCGTAGCGGCGATCCGGCGGCGGTGCGACCGCCGCTGCCGGCGTTGGGGGTGCCGAGATCGGGAGACCAGGTGCGGCCTCCGTCGGATGAGCGATGGAGATGCTTGGGCTGCATCGCGCCGCTGCCCGCCTCGTCGCTGCAGACCAGCCACAGGTCGTCGGCGGTCGAGCCGGCGAGGTCGGCACCCCAGGAACCCCCCTCGTCGTCGGCCGGGCAGGGCGGCTTGGCGGTGGCCCAGGTCCGGCCGCCGTCCGACGTGCGGGCGAGCAGCGGGTCGGGTTTCCAATGCTCCGGCGCTGGGTCGCCGGAATGTAGAGCCGCGGGATAGTCGCCGGCGTCGGAGAAGACGTAGGCAACGTCAGGTGAGGGTACGGCGAGGCCCGGTCGCAGGGACGAGACGCCGGACCGGCCGATCGGCGGCTGCGGGTCGATCGCCGCCCAGTGGCGACCACGGTCGTGGGAAGCCACGACCGTGTAGCGGCAGCGGGCCGACGAGGGCGGGCACGACTGGTCCA
>JBIOYN010000299.1:0-3649 GCA_044870155.1 Acidimicrobiia bacterium
GGACAGGGGGGCCAGGCGCCGGCGGAGGCGCAGGACGTGGACGTCGAGCACGTTGCGGCCCGGGGAGAGCAGATCGACGCCAGCGAGACGATGTGCCGCAAGGACGGCACCCGCCTCGAGGTGGCCCTGGCCGTCACGCCCACCCGCAACGGCGGGGGACGGGTGACAGGGGCGCGAACGGTGGCCCGGGATGTGAGCGGCGAACGGGCCGAGGAGGCCCGCAGCCGGCTGGCGGCTGTCCTCGAATCCACCCCGGACGCCATCTTCACCCTCGACACCCAGGGCGTGATCCAGACCTGGAACCACGGCGCCGAGCGGCTGTACGGCTACCGGGCCCACCAGGCCATCGGGCTCCCCGGCACCTCCCTGTTCCCCGCCGGCCAGCACGACGAGGCGGGGATGGCCTTCGAGTGCGTGCTGGCCGGTGAGCCCGTCCAGCTCTTCGAGTCCGAGGCCCGGCGCGACGACGCCGTGCTCGTGCCCGTGTCGCTCAACCTGTGGCCCATCCGGGACCGGGCCGGAGAGGTGGCGGGCATCTCCGTCATCGCCCGGAACCTGACCGACGAGAGAGTGGCCCAGGCGGCCCTGGCCGAGAGCGAGGTCCGCCTCCGGGAGAGCGAGTCGCTGGTGCACGTGGGGGGCTGGGTGTGGGACGTCGGCACCGGGGCGGTGCAGTGGTCGGAGGAGCTGCACCGGATCCACGGCCTCGACCCGGCCCGTTTCGCGGGGACCATCGAGGCCCATCTCGAGCCCGTCCACCCTGCCGACCGCCAGCGAGTCCGGGCGGCCATGACCGCGGCCGTGAGCCTGCACCAACCCCTCATGATCGAGTACCGCATCATCCGCCCCGATGGCGCCGTCCGCCATCTCTACGCCCGGGCCGAGGTGGCCCTGGCGCCCTCCGACGCGGTCGTCGTGGCCGGGCTCCGGGGCATCTGTCAGGATGTCACCGGACGTACCCTGGCGACCGTCGACCAGGGCAGGGAGCTGATCGAGAGCATCGGCGGCGTTCTCGACCTTATCGAGCGGCTGGAGAAGACCGACCTACGGTCAGACCAGATCGAGGACGTGGTCGAGATCCGCCGGGCCGCCGAGCACGTCCTTACCCTCGTCGACCCACACGCCGGGGAAGCCCCGCCTGAACCCGACGGCGGCCCCGAACCGCAAGGAGCTGAGTGAGCGACGGCAACCAGATCAGGGAGGAGCAGCCCGGCAACGGCTCCACGTCGTTCCGGGTCGTGCCCGACCGGGCTGCCGTGGTCTTCGTGGCCCGCTCCAACGCCGGCCCCATCACCTTCGGGGCCACGGGGATCGAGGGGTCGATCGAAGCGGAGGTCGACAGCGGCGCCGTCTCCGTGCGGATCCCGCCCGCCGCCCGGCTGCAGGTTCCCATCGACAAGCTGACCTCGGGAAACCAGCTCTACGACGCCGAGCTGATGAGGCGCGTGGACGCCCGACTCTTCCCCCAGGCGGTGGTGGAGCTCCAGAAGGTGTCGCCGGTGGGGCACACCGGGCGGTACCACGTGCAGGGGGAGCTCACCTTCCATGGGGTGACCCAGGCCATGGAGGGGACCGTCTCGGTGTCCTTCCCCTCCCCCGAGCGGATGGTGGTGGAGGGCGAGCAGGTGCTGGACATGCGCCACTTCCACATCACACCCCCCACCGTTGCCATGCTTCGGATCTATCCGGACGTGCGGGTGCAACTGCACCTCGAGGCGAAGCTGGAAGGCTGATCGTGGGACTGGTCGACTTCGCCGCCGGGTGGGCCCTGGGAGCGAAAACCGGAAATCAGGGTTTCGACGACGTCGTTCTCACCGCCAAGGGAATTTTTTCTTCCAAGGAGTTCCGGGACTTCCTAGGTGCGGTGCGCTCACATGCTGCATTTGCGCTACGGGAAATGGGCGACCTGGTCGACACCGAAGTACCGGACAAGACGCCCGCCGGCGACCTCGTCGACTTCGTCCGAGCCCTTGTGGAACGACGTGATGCCGCCATCCATGCCCTGCGGACACCCCGGGCCGCGCCACCCGAGAGTTAGGGGCGCAATATGAGCCACCTGCAGCTATGTGAGCAGCGCACCTACCCCCTGCTCTAAATGGCAAATGTAGTAGATGAGCGGCGCACATAGACGCCGAAAACTGCATCTCTTCCCCTTTCAATTGCGACGTCCTACAGTCGCCCCCGCAGCTTCATTCGACCCGCCGCGGTGGCGGGCGCTCAAGCGCCCCAGGGGGGTGGTGCCGGGATGGCCCAAAAGCAACTGGAAGAGGGTGTCGTCCATATCCTGTGGATGCAGGGCGGTCTGAGTTGTGACGGAGACTCCGTTGCACTCACTGCTGCGACCCAGCCCAGCATTGAGGAGATCGCACTGGGAGCCCTGCCCGGGCTACCCAAGATCGCCGTCCACTGGCCGTTGATCGACTTCGAGTGCGGCCCCGAACAGGGTGCCGACAACTTCATCGAGTGGTTCCACATGGCGGACCGCGGCGAACTCGAGCCTTTCGTGCTCGTCGTCGAGGGCTCCGTGGCCAACGAGCACCTCCTGAAGGAGGGTTACTTCACCGGCTTCGGGAACAACCCCGAAACCGGCCAGCCCATCACCCACATGGAGTGGCTCGACCGCCTGGCCCCCAAGGCCACGATCATTCTGGCCGTCGGGACCTGCGCCACCTACGGCGGGATCCACGGCATGGCCGGCAACCCGACCGGAGCCATGGGAGTCGCCGACCACCTCGGTTGGGACTGGAGATCCAAGGCTGGAATCCCCATCGTCAACGTGCCCGGTTGCCCGGTTCACCCCGACAACCTGTCGGAGACGATCCTCTACCTGCTCTACCAGGCCGCCGGCGCGGCCCCCATGATCCCCCTGGACGAGGCCCTGCGCCCCCAGTGGCTCTTCGGCGCCACCGTCCACGAGGGTTGCGACCGGGCCGGCTACTACGAGCAGGGCGAGTTCGCCACCGAGTACGGCTCCCCCAAGTGCCTGGTGAAACTGGGTTGCTGGGGCCCCGTGGTCAAGTGCAACGTCCCCAAGCGGGGATGGATCAACGGGGTCGGTGGTTGCCCGAATGTCGGCGGGATCTGCATCGGCTGCACGATGCCTGGTTTCCCCGACAAGTTCATGCCGTTCATGGACGAGCCCCCCGGCTCGAAGGTGTCCACCGCGGCCAGTGGCCTGTACGGGAACGTCATCCGGGCACTCCGCAACGTCACATCCAAGACGGTCGACGAAGAGCCCAGCTGGCGCAAGAAGGGCCGCGAGCTGACCACCGGGTACCGGCCTTCATGGTGAAAGGAGCGTCATAGGCATGGCGAAAGCGGCCGGCAACATCGTGGAGATGACCTGGGACCCGGTCACTCGCATCGTCGGGAGCCTGGGCATCTACGCAAAGATCGACTGGTCCAACAAGTCAGTCGTGGAGTGCCACAGCACGTCGTCCGTGTTCCGTGGCTACTCCATCTTCATGAAGGGCAAGGACCCCCGCGACGCCCACTTCATCACCAGCCGTATCTGCGGCATCTGCGGGGACAACCACGCCACGTGCTCCGTCTACAACCAGAACATGGCCTACGGGGTCCACCCGCCGGCACTCGGTGAGTGGATCATCAACCTCGGCGAGGCCGCCGAGTACATGTTCGACCACAACAT
>JBIOYN010000300.1:0-13564 GCA_044870155.1 Acidimicrobiia bacterium
CACGGAAGGATGGTCACTCACGGACGGGATCCTGGCATCCCGACGTGTACGTTCTCGTCATGACTGCAGCGACCGTGGGGATCGTGATGGGTAGCGCCACCGACCTCGAGGTGATGCGGCCGGCGGCCGTCGTCCTGGAGGAGTTCGGCGTGGCCCGGGAGGTGCGGGTCATCTCCGCCCACCGCAACCCGGCGGAGGCTCAGCGCTACGCCGAGGAAGCGGCGGGGCGGGGGCTGTCGGTGATCATCGCCGGGGCGGGCGGGGCGGCGCACCTGCCCGGGGTCCTGGCCGCCTCCACCACGCTGCCCGTCATCGGGGTGCCGGTGCCGCTCAAGCAGCTCGATGGGCTGGACTCCCTGCTGTCGATCGTCCAGATGCCGGCCGGGATCCCGGTGGCGACCGTCTCCATCGGAGGCGCCCGGAACGCCGGGCTGCTGGCGGTGCGCATCCTGGCCACCACCGACCCCGACGTGCGCAAGCAGCTGGAGCGCTTCCGGGAGACCCTGGCCGACAAGAACCGGGAGGCCGACGCCACCGTCCGGGCCGAGTTCGAGTAGTAGACGCCCTCGTCAGTTGCTCCGGGACCGCAGGGCCCGGGCCTGGGTGCGGAGGCGGTCGGCCACCTCGGGGGGCGCCACGTCAGCGGCACTGTCCAGGGCCTCGCCGGCGACGTCGAACTGGCCCAGGGAACCCAGGGTCTGGGCCACGACGACCTGCTCCTGGAAGCTCACCCCGGGGATGAGCAGGCGCAGCCGCAACACCCAGGCGGCGGAGTGCAGATCGCGGCCCGGGGTCCGGAGCCCGCCCGAGGACGCCAGGAAGATGCCCTGGAGGTTGACCAGCATCCGGGTGAGGATGGCGCGGGGGCCGACCGGGTCGAGATAGGCCGGGACCCATTCCCCGGTCCCGCCCAGGATCCGGAAGATGGTCTCGCAGTCGGACTCGGTGAGGCGGGTGCCGCCGTCGAAAGGGTCGACGAAGACGGCCGGCTCGCCCAGGTGGCGGACGAGGAAGTGGGCCGGCATGCCCACGCCGGCCAGCGGGACGCCCAGCCGGCGCCCGACCTCGACGGTCACCACCGACAGGGAGATGGGGATGCCCCTGCGCCGGTCGAGCACATCGTGCAGGTAGGAGTTCCGGGGATCGTGGTACTCGCCCCGGTTGCCGGCGAAACCCAGGTCGTCGAAGAGGTGGCGGCACAGGCCATCGAGGGTGGGGGCGGGGCAGGTGGCGGCCAGGTCGTCGAGGCGGGCCAGCTGGTGCGCCACGTCGAGCCCGGGGACGGCATGGGCGCCGATCAGAGCAGCGGCTTCGTCGAGGGGGATGTCCGCCTCGGGCCGGGCCACCAGCTCGCCGAACCGTGCCGTGGGAGCGGCCTCCGCGCTCATGGGGTCAACCCGAGGCGGCTTTGGCCAGGGCGTCGTCCCAGGACGTGGCGTTGGCGATGAGACGGCGGTAGCCCATCAGCTGGCGGGGGCGGCTGAAGGCCAGGGCCCCGACGAGGCGGCCCGACCGGCCGAAGAGGGCGACGAAGCGGCCGTCGTCGAGCGAGCCGTCCACCACCGCCACGGAGTCGTCAGGCGCCGCCCGTCCGAGGAACTGGATCTTGGTGTCGTACTGGTCGGACCAGAAGTAGGGCACGGGCGCGAACGGTTCCGCCGCACCCTCGGCCGCCAGCAGCCGCTTGGCCGCCGCCGCTCCCTGCTCCACGGCGTTGCTCCAGTGCTCGATGCGCATCTCCTCGCCGAAGAGGGGGTTGGGCCAGCGGGCGATGTCGCCGGCCGCCACCACCCCGGGGGCGGAAGCGGCGCACGTCTCGTCGCACACCACGCCGTTGCGCAGCTCGAGACCCGAGGACTCCAGCCAGTCGGTGGTGGGAACAACGCCCACGCCCACCACCACCACGTCGGCGGGCACCGACGCGCCCCCGGCGAGCAGCACCCGCTCGACCCGGCCGGTGCCCTCGAAGCCCTCCACCCCCACCGACGTGCGCAGGTCGACACCGTGGCCGGCGTGCAGGGCGGCGCAGGCGGCACCCAGCTCCGGCGGGAAGGCCCGGGCCAGCGGGGCGGGCAGCGCCTCGAGCACCGTGACCGGGAGGCCCCGGGTGCGGCACGAGGCGGCCACCTCGGAGCCGATGAACCCGCCCCCCACCACGCACACCCGGGGTCCGCCCTCCAGCTCCTTGCGCAGGGCCAGGCAGTCCTCCAGGGTTCGCAGCACGAAGATCCCGGCCAGCGGGGGGCCCGATGTCCCCAGAGGAGCAGTGGGCAACGTCCGGGGCGTGGCGCCGGTGGCGACGACGAGCCCGTCGAAGGCCACCGGCTCGCCGTCGTCGAGGACCACGGCGCGCCGATCGAGATCGAGCGCCGCCGCCCGGCGGCCCAGGTGCCAGTCGACCTCCAGGGTGTCGTAGTGGCCGGGCTCGCGCAGGTTGGCCTGCTCCGGCTCCCAAGTGCCCTGGAGCACCTGCTTGGACAGCGGCGGCCGGTCATAGGGCAGGCTGGCTTCGGCACCGATCGCCACCAGCTCGCCCTCGTAGCCCGCCGAGCGCAAGGCCTCGAGCGCCGAGAGACCAGCCAGCGAGCTCCCGACGACGACGATGCGCTCCATCACCCTCCGGTCGCCAGCTCAGTCCTCGATGGAGATGGCCTGGGTGGGGCAGCGCCGCACCGCCTCTTCCAGCTTGGGTCGCATCTCCTCGCCCGGTGTCTCGTTCAGGATGTAGAGGAAGTTGTCGTCGCGAACCTCGAAGATCTCGGGCGCCACGTCCATGCACACGGCATTGGACTGGCACCTGTCGAAATCGACCACCACCCGCATCGCGGCCCCCCTTGTGTCTCGAGCGGTAGGGCGACACAACCTAGTGCTCCCCGGGAGGCCGGCACCCCCTCGGGCCGGCGCGCCGCCGGGGTGGTGCTGGCATCACCGGCGACCGACATGGTCGCTCCCTGGTGCGGACCGCCCCGGTATGGGCACATTGGCAGCGACGTCAGGAGGTCGGCATGGGCCACGATGGGATGGTGACAGCAGCCATCGGCATGTTCCTGATGGCCCTGGGGGCCTGAGCTCCGGGACCAGCGGTGACCGCCATCCTCTACCGGCTCCGGGCGGAGCTCCAGTCCCGAAGGGCAGCCTGGGCGGGCCTGGTCCTGCTGGTGGCGGTGGCGGGTGGAGGCGTCCTGACCATCGCCACCGGGGCCCGGAGAACGGCGACCGTCCACCAGCGGTTCGTCGCCGCCAACCATCCGGCAGATGCCATCGTCTTCGACGACGGGGCCGTCCCCGGCAACCACCCCGATGTCGAGGCGATCGCCCACCTGCCCATGGTCCGGGAATCGGTTCGGGTCGTCATCGACTACATCACCCTGGGGCAGAGCGACGTGGCCTACGTCGCCGGCGAGGACTCGCGGGCGGGCACGTCGATCGGTCACCTCCAGATCACCTCCGGCCGGCGTCCGGACCCGGACCGCGCCGACGAGGCGGCCGTCTCCTTCGCCGCCGCCGACACCTACGGCATCGAGCTCGGCGACCGGATCCCGCTCCTCGATCCCGACGATCCCACCACCCCGGCCGTCGCCGAGCGGTACGGCCAGGCCGTCGCCGGCCTCACCTTCCAGGTGGTGGGCACCTACGCCACGCCCGGCGAGCTCCCGCCCGTCGTAATGGGGGCGGCCGCCATGCGCATGACCCCGGCGTTCTACCGTCTGGCCCACGACCTCTTCGACGACTCGACGTCCGATTCCCTGGCCGTGCGGCTCCGCCGGGGTGGGGCGGATCTCCCCGCCTTCCGCCGCGAGGCCGGGAAGCTGGGCGCCCTGTTCGTTGTGGGCGCTGACGAGGACGGCCGGTCACGACGCACCTTTGACGTGCAGGCGCAGGCACTCCGGCTCCTGGCCGCGGTCGGCGCCGTGGTGGTCGCCCTGGTCACCGGCCAGGTGCTCGCCCGCCAGACGTTCCTCGAGTCCCTCGACTTCGCCAACCTGCGGGCCCTCGGCCTGCAGCGCCGGGATCTCTTGGCGCTGGGGGTGGCGAGGGCCGCGGTGGCGGGAGGGGCCGGAGCGCTGCTGGCCGGCGTCGCCTCCGTGCTCGCCTCGCCGATCACTCCCCTCGGCCTGGCACGGACCATCGAGCCGTCCCCTGGCCTGTGGGTCGATACCGCCGCCCTTCTGGTGGGCATGGGCGCCATCGCGGCCACCGTGGTGGCCGCCTCCCTGGTGCCGGCCTGGCGGGCGGCGGACGCCGCCTCGGGGCTCTCCGCCCCGGAGGGGATCAGGCGGAAACCGGCGCGGCTGGCACGGTGGATGGCCGGTGGCGGGCTGCCGCCACCGGCGGTGGTGGGAGCCCGCCTGGCCCTTGAACCGGGCCGCGGCCGGACCGCCACGCCGGTGCGGACAACCGTGGTGGCGGCGACCGTGGCCATCGCCTCCCTCGCCGCTGCGCTCACGTTCGGCACCAGCCTGGACCGCTTGCTCGCCGATCGCCGCCTTTACGGTGTGTCCTGGGACGCCTTCATCACCAACTACGGGGAGCGAGGCGCCAACTACCGAGGCACCGTCGAGGATCTACTGGCGGCCGACGGCCGCATCAGCGGCTATGCCGTCGGCACCGACCTCCCGCTGAACCTGGACGGCCGGCAGTACGGATCGCTGGCCCTCGACGGGCATGGCGAATCCCCCCTGCCACCCATCCTCCGAGGCCGGGCTCCCATCCATCCGGACGAGGTGGCCCTCGGAACCCGTACGATCCGCCGTCATGGCCTGGGCGTCGGCGACGTCATCGCCGTCTCGGGCCCCGGCGGGGACCGGCCCGTGGACCTGCGGATCGTCGGGGTGGCGGTCATGCCGAGCACGTTCGCCACCGAACTCGGGGAGGGCATGCTCGTCACCTACCAGGCCGTCCGGCGTCTGGCCGGATCCGGCATCACCGCCTCCGACGTGCTCCTCCGCTTCGCCCCGGGCACGTCCCGGGCGACGCGCCGGGAGATCCTTGCCGGGCTGGAGAGCTCGTTCGCCGCCCGGGTGGCCATCACCGAGCCTTCGATGCCCGGCGGTCCCGTCCCGGCGCCCTTCGCCCTCCAGCCGGTCGAGCAGCCCGACGACATCGTGAACTTCGGGCAGGTGCGGCAGCTGCCCTTCCTCATGGCCGGGCTCCTCGCTCTCGTCGGCGCGGCCACCCTCCTGCACCTCCTGGCCAGCAGCGTCCGCCGGCGCAGGCGGGACTTCGCCGTGCTGCGCATGATCGGCTTCACCGGCCGGCAGGTGCGGGCCACGGTCGCCTGGCAGGTGGCGACGCTGGTGGCACTGATGTTGGTGGTGGGGATTCCCCTGGGGGTCTCGGCGGGCCACGCCGGATGGGATCTGTTCGCCTCCCGGGCGGGCGTCATCCCCCGGGCCGTCACCCGGGAGACGGCGATCGCGGCCCTGGTCGTGGCCACCGGGGTGGTCGCCGCCGCGGTGGCCGCCGTCCCGGCCCGGCAGGCGGCGAGGACCCGGCCTGCGACCGGGCTCCGCTGGGAGGAGAACCCCTAGACGACGGGCGAGCGGGCCAGGGCGGAGACCACATCGTGCTCCTCGCTCTCCAGCCATCGGGCCACGGCGGCTTCCCATTCCACCACGTCGACGAGGTGGCGGGCGTCCGCCTCCGGCTGGGGGGCGGCTCCGCGTCCGTGCAGGAAACGGGTGACGCCTCCCAGCACCTGCATCAGGCGATGGGCCCGGAACACGAGGGGCAGTGCGGCCAGCTCCGCGTCCGGGATCGGCTCGACCTCCCGGTAGGCGGCCACCAGGGCGGCGCCGCGTTCCACGTCGAAGCCGGCCACGGGCCGCCCCGCGGAAGGGGCGAGGGCACCGATCGCCGAGCCGAGATCGAGGAGCCGCAGCTCGTAGGCGGCATGTTGCCAGCCCGTCACGCCGGTGATCCGGTCGCCGTGGCAGATCAGCGCCGAGGCGTCGTAGGCCCCGTGGATGACCAGCTGCGGCAGCCCGGGGACGAGATCCACCAACGCCTCGGGGACACGGATGAACTGGCTCCACAGGAAGGAGCACGCCTGGGTCAGGCGGGCCCGATCGGCCGGGGACAGGAACGCGCCGGCGGCGTCCGTGAAGGCGGCCAACAGGTAGGGGCCGGCGTGCTCCAGGGACGGCAGGGCGGGACGACCGGCGGCCCGGAACCGGTGGGGGAAGCTCCGCACCGCCCCGTGGTAGCGCGCCAGGTGCCGCCCGGCGTCGGCGACGTGCCCGGGATTGAGGGGGTCGTAAGGGACGGCAACCTGGTCTTCCCCGGGCCGTGACCGGCGCGCCGGGTACCCCGACGAGCGCAGGTGCCCCACGAGGCGCGCCTCGAAACGGCGCCCTGCCGCGCTGCGGCAGTTCGGCGCCGCGGCGCGGTCGTCGCGGAGATCGATTTCCCTCGGGCCGTCCATGTCCTCGCCTTCTGGTCCCCAGCGCCAGGCGCCCCAGGCCGTCCAGTCTGGTGGGACCGCCGGATGGCGGTCAAGCGCAGCATTCCCACACCGCGGCGAGAAGTGCGAGAGGATTCGTCTAGGTGCTGGGTACCCCACCCAGCTAAAGTCAGTAATTGCTTACGGAGCGTGTTGGGGAGGCGGCGGTGAACCCGGAACAGATCGCCAGCAGAGAGTTTCCTGTCGTCATGCGTGGCTATGTGCGCGAGGAGGTGCACGCCTTCCTGGCCAGCGTCGCCGGCCTGGTCGCTCAGCGTGACGATCGCATCGCGGAATTGGAGCGCCAGCTGGCCAGCGCCCGGAAACCGGGCGGGACCAGGGCGCCGGCGGCGGCGCCGGCGCTCGACCGCACCGAGCTGTTGCGCCACCTGGGCGAGGAGGCGGCGTCGATCCTCACCTGTGCCGACGCCACCGCCGAGCGGATGAAGGCGCAGGCCGGCGTGGCCGCCGAGCGGGTGCGGACCGATCTGGCCCAGATCGGGTCGGGTCTGGTCGACGTCCACCAGCTGCTCGGGGAACTGGTTCAGCTCGTCCAGAGCCTGACCGAGGACAGCGCCCTCGTGGCTGCGCCCACCGGCACCGAGGTGACGCTCCCGGAGAACGGCGCCACGGTCTCGGTCGCCGACCCGCCGGGCGCCGATGACGAGGTCCGCACCGTCCTGGGTGAGGTGCTGGGGCTCGACGGCGACGACGCCGGCCACGAGGTGCGCCTCCCCGAGGAGGGCCAGGTTCCCGGCTGACCTCGGGTCCGCAGGAGTCAGTTCACCCGCTTGTCCCTGCCCGCCCACTCCTTGTCGCGCAGCACGAACTTCTGGATCTTGCCCGTCGACGTCTTGGGCAGGTCGGTGAACTCCACGGCGGCGGGACACTTGAAGCGGGCCAGGTGCTCCCGGCAGAAGGCGATGATCTCGTCGGCCGTCGCCTCGGCTCCGGGCTTCAGGGTGACGAATGCCTTGGGCCGCTCCCCCCACTTCTCGTCGGGGATGGCGACCACGGCGCATTCGAGCACCGCCGGATGGCGGGCCACGGCCTGCTCCACCTCGATGGTGGAGATGTTCTCGCCCCCCGAGATGATGATGTCCTTCTTGCGGTCCCTCAGCTCGATGGCCCCGTCGGGATGCATGACGGCGATGTCGCCGGAGTGGAACCAGCCACCCCTGAAGGCCTCGTCGGTGGCCTCGGGCTGGTCGAAGTAGCCCTTCATGACGTCGTTGCCCCGCATCACGACCTCACCCAGCGTCTCGCCGTCGCGGGGCACGTCGCCCATCTCGTCGTCCACCACCCGGATGCGGTCGGCGATGACGTACTCCTGCCCCTGGCGGGCCAGGAGCCGGGCCCGCTCCTCGACCGGCAGCTCAGCCCACTCCTCATGCCAGTCCCGCACGGTGTAGGGGCCGTATGTCTCCGTCAGCCCGTAGACGTGGATGGGCCGGAAGTTGAGGGCGTCGAGCTGGCCGAGCAGCGTGGGTGAGGGCGGCGCCCCGGCCACGGTGACGGTGACCTGGCGGTCGAGCCGGCGGGCCGCCGGGTGGTTCACCACCCCGATGTGGACGGTGGGAGCGCCGTTGTAGTGGGTCACCCCCTCGGAGGCGAACAGCTCCCAGATCCGCTCCGGGTCGACCTTGCGCAGGCAGACGTGGCGCCCGGCCACGGCCGTGACTCCCCAGGTGAAGCACCAGCCGTTGCAGTGGAACATGGGCAGCGTCCACAGGTACACGGTGTCGAAGCCCATGGAGGCGGTGACCACCTCGCCCAGGGCGTTGAGATAGGCCCCCCGGTGGGTGTACATCACGCCCTTGGGCCGTCCGGTGGTGCCCGACGTGTAGTTGATGGAGATGGTCTCCTCCTCGTCGGGCGGCCACGGGGGCAACGCCTCGTCGGGGGCGCCGGCCAGGAACTGCTCGTAGGGGTCGTCTCCTCCGCCGCTGTCGTCGATGCGCACCAACCTGAGACCGCCGACATCGAGGGGCTCGACCAGGGGCGTGAGCTCGGCGTCCACGAACAGGAAGCGGGCGCCGGAGTGCTCGAGGATGTAGCCGACCTCCTCGGAGTTGAGCCGGGTGTTGACCGCCACCAGCACGCCCCCCGCCGCCGGCACGCCGTAGTGGGCCTCGAGCAGGGCGGGGATGTTGGGCGCCAGGAAGGCGACGCGGTCGCCGGGATGGAGGCCGGCGTCGATCAGCGCCCGGGCCAACCGGTCGACCCGGTCCTCGAGCTCGGCGTACCGGTACCGGCGGTCGCCGTGGACCACGGCGATCCGCTCGGGGAACACCGCCGCCGAGCGCCGCAGGAACGACAGCGGGGTGAGTTCGGTGCGGTAGGTCGTCATGCCTCCACGGTGCACCGCTGCCCACCGTGGAGGCAAAGCGACGGAGATCTAGCCCCGGGGGTCGATGGCCGGGAACTGCACGAAGCCGGGCTGGATGTACTCCTGGCCGCCGGCCCGGACGTCGATGTTGGTGAAGTCCCCGCCCACGTACCAGTGGTCCCGGCCGATCATGGTCACGTAGGGACCCTGCGGGGTGTTGGCCTGGCCGGTGAAGCTCAGGTCGTGGGCCCCCGTCCGGGCGTCGAACACCGACAGGTGCCGGTTGGGCTCGTCACCGTTGTCGACGGAACCCTTGCAGGGCGGGGCACCGCAGGTTGTCTTGCTGCCGAGTACGAAGTCGTAGTGGCCGACCAGGTAGACCCGCTCGCGGGTGGCAGTGACGTCGGTGGCGTCGCCATCGACCTTGTGGACCCACTTCGGGCTGGAGGACCGCTTGGACGTCTTGTACTCGAAGAACTGCACCTGCCCGCCGGTCCCGCCAGTGGAGACGATGAGGGACTTCCCGTCCCCCGGCCACACGGTGAGCCCGAAGACGGGCCGTTCGTCGTCATCGGCCTGCCACGACGTCTCCTTACCCGTCATGGCGTCGAGGGTGATGACGCCGGGGTTGCCGGAGAAGTCGACGAAGTCCCCGCCCACGTAGAGGGTCGAGCCGTCGGCGGTGACGGCCATGTCGTATACGAAGCCGCCACAGCCGTCGGTCACCTTGCCGGTCTGGCCGAAGAAGCACTGGCTGCCGTTGTGGGGCCCCACCCAGTCGGTCCGCAGGGCGCCGGTGGTGGCGTCGAGGGCGGCCACGAGGTCACGGTCCTGGTCGCCGATGCGGGAGAACGCACCACCGACGTAGAGGGTGCCGCCGGAGAGGGCCATGGCCCGCACACCGGCGTTGGCCGGCGGCGGGTTGAACGACATGATCCGCTGGCCGGTGGCCACGTCGAAGGCGGCGATGCGCCCGGCGGGGCCGCCGGCGATGCTCTGGAACCGCCCGCTCACGTACAGCGTCTTGCCGTCAGGAGACGCCACCAGGGCCAGCACCACGTCGGTGGGAGCGGGGTCCCAGTCGATGGGCTGGCCGGTGTTGCGGTCGAGAGCGGCCAGGAACTTGCGGTCGATGCCGGGGCCCGGGTTCTTGCCCGGCGGGACGATGGACTCGAACTCGCCGCCCATGAAGATCTTGTCGCCCGCCTCGGCCAGGGCGTAGAGCCGGCCCGCCTTGTTGTCCTCCACCGTGGAGGGCCCCGTGCCCCAGGTGGAGTTGGGCACCGAGGAGAAGTACTGCGGGGCGCCCAGGTAGGGAGCCGGGGCCGTGGTCGTCGTGGTGGCCGCATCGGGCGGCACCTCATCGGGGGCGACGTCGTGGTCGGGCGCCGGGGCGGCCACGGGCACAGTGGCGGTGCCGGGAACGCCGGCCATCCCCACCAGCTCGCGGGCCAGAGTGGGGGGCCCGCCCAGATCGGGAGCGTCACCGAAGGCCAGGACCTCGCCGGAGGTGGCGACCTGCCAGTACCCCGCCCCGCTCCGGGACGGGACCATGGCCACGACCCGGCGGGTGGTGCCCGGCTTGACCGGCCGCGAGGGCGCGGCGCCGAAGAAGCCGGCGTCGCCGAAGGTGAAGATGCCGCCGTCGGAGGCGGTCAGCCAGTACCCCTGGCCCGTGGGTGTGGGCGCCATCCCGTTGATGGGCTGGTTGAGTTTCATGGCACCGGTCGATCCGAAGAACGAGGCGTCGCCGAAGGTGAAGATGCCGCCGTCCGACGCCACCAGCCAGTAACCCTGGCCCGAGGGCGTGGACGCCATGCCCACGATGGGCTTGTTGAGCTTGATGGCCCCCGTCGACCCGAAGAACGAGGCGTCGCCAAAGGAGAAGATGCCGCCATCCGACGCCACCAGCCAGTAACCCTGGCCCGAGGGCGTGGACGCCATGCCCACGATGGGCTTGTTGAGCTTGATGGCCCCCGTCGACCCGAAGAACGAGGCGTCGCCGAATGAGAAGATGCCGCCGTCGGACGCCACCATCCAGTAGCCGTCACCGGTGTAGGTGGGCGCCATCCCGACGATGGGCTGGTTGAGCTTCATGGCGCCGGTCGACCCACGGAAGTTGGCGCCGCCGTAGGTGAAGATGCCGCCGTCCGACCCCACCAGCCAGTACCCGGTCGGGGCGGTGGCGGCATAGGTGGCCGTCGGACCGCCGTCGGCGCCGGCCACCGGCGCCAGGCCCTGCACCACCGGTGCGGTCGTGGCCAGGCTGAGAACGGCCGCCAGGGCCACACGGCTGCGGACTCCAGAACGAACCTTGAGCATCTTGCACCTTCCCCCCACGCAAGGATGCGCCCCGGGGCGGGCGGAGTTACGTCCCGATTTTTCGAGGTTGCCCTGCTTATTCCTCTGAGCGACGTCGAATTCCTGCTGTGCGCATTGGGCGAATGCTCCGATTCCTCCCATTGGCGTAGAATTCCGGGCACGCCATGGCTCCATGGCGCTGCTGGGGATCTGGGGATCGGAGGGAGCAATGCGACACGCGCGCGCCTGTCTGGTGGCGGCTGCCACCACTGTCGTCCTGGTCTGCCCGCGGCCGGCGGGGGCCTTCGTCAGCGACGAGAGTTTCGACCGCAACAAGTTCACCGACCCGACCAATGTCAACAACCAGTGGTTGCCGCTCACACCGGGGCTGGAGACCGTCCTGGACGGAACGGTGACCGACGCCGACGGCTCCACGCCCCACCAGGTCGTGGTCACGGTCTCGGACGTCACCAAGATGATCGACGGGGTCCGCGTCCTGGTGGTCCTGGAACGGGACTACGGCGACGGGGCGCTCGAAGAGGAGGAGCTGTCCTTCGTCGCCCAGGACGGCGATGGGACGGTGTGGAACATGGGCGAGTACCCCGAGGAGTATGAGAACGGCAAGTTCGCCGGCGCCCCGAGCACCTGGATCCCGGGGAACGAGGAAGCTCGTCCGGGGATCCACATGCAGGCCACGCCCGAGGTGGGCACGCCGAGCTACCTCCAGGGCTACGCCCCCAAGATCGAGTTCGAGGACCGGGGCCAGGTGTCCCAGGCCAATCAGGAGGTCTGTGTCAAGACCGGCTGCTACAACGACGTGATCGTCGTCGACGAGTGGAACCCCGCCGAGCAGCCCCAGGACGGCCACCAGTTCAAGTACCACGCCCCCGGCGTAGGCGTGGTGCAGGTCCGGGGGGAGGGCGGCGAGGAGCAGGAGAACCTGGAGCTGATCTCGCACCGGACGCTGAACTCCGATGAGATGGGGACGATCCGGGCCCGCGTGCTCGAGCTCGACAAGCGCGCCTACAAGCACGCCAAGAGCGCCTACGGGAACACGGCACCCGCCGAACCGATGCAGCCGATGTAGTCAGAGCCCGGCCGAGCCCTGGAGGACGGTGGCGGCGCGCACCTGGCCCGCCACCAGCGCCACCTCCCGTCCGGCCAGGGCCCGGGCCCGGGCCAGCTCGTGTGACGACAGCAACACGGTGACGCCCTCGGCCGTCATCGACCGCACCAGTCCGTCGAGGAGATCGCGGCCGGCGGCGTCCAGTTCGGCATGGGGCTCGTCGAGGAGCACGAGCCGGGGCCGGCGGGCCACCAGGGCGGCCAGGGCGGTGCGCCGGCGCTGGCCGGCGGACAGCCGGGAGAAGGCAAGGCCGGCCTGGCGGGTGAGGCCGAGGCGCTCGAGGGCGGCATCGGCGTCGGCGACGCTGCCGCCGGCGGCGCGGGTGAAGAAGCGCAGGTTCTCCCGGACGGACAGGTCCTCGTAGCAGCCCGGGGCGTGGCCCAGGTGGGCGACGTGACGCCGGGCGGCGAAACGGTCGACGGCCAGGTCGTGGCCCAGGACCTCACCGGTCCCGCCCGAGAGGGGGACGAGGCCGGCCAGCAGCCGGAGGAGCGTCGTCTTGCCCGCCCCGTTGGGCCCCGACACGAGCACCGCCTCGCCCTCGTCGACGTCGAGGTCGACGCCGGCCAGGGCCGGGAACCGGGCGAGCAGGCACACGGCGGAACGGAGACGGACGACGGGCAGTGCTCCCCCCGGAGATCAGACGATGTCGCCTCCAGTGTACGAACCGCACCTCGGGCACCCCGGGCTGCAGCCGTCGGGCGCGAGCGGGCCGGTACCCTCATCGGACAGTGGACCGCCTGCGCTCAGCCCTCTCCGCCATCGGTGCCGTCCTCACCGGGACGGGCGTCCTCATCCTGCTCTTCGTCGCCTACCAGCTGTGGGGAACGGGGCTCTACACGTCCCGGGCCCAGGACGACCTCCGGTCCGACTTCGAGGCCAAGCTGGCCGCCCCGTCGACCACCACCACGACGGGGGCGGCACCACCGCCGGCCGCGCCCCCGCCGCCCGGCGGCGAGGCGGTGGCCATCATCCGCATCCCCAAGATCGGGCTGGACAAGCAGGTGGTGGAGGGCACGGGGCTGGCCGATCTGCGCAAGGCTCCGGGGCACTACCCGTCCACACCGCTGCCGGGGGTGGTGGGCAACGCCGCCATCGCCGGGCACCGCACCACCTACGGCGCCCCCTTCAACCGCCTCGACGAGCTCGAGGCCGGTGACGAGATCCTCGTCACCACCCTGGCCGGGAGCTACACGTTCAAGGTCGAGGAGAAGAAGGTGGTGAGCCCCAGCCAGGTCGAGGTCCTCGACCCCACGCCCACCGCCACGCTGACCCTCACCACCTGCCACCTGAAGTACTCGGCCAAGCAGCGCCTGGTGGTGGTGGCCGGCCTCGCCGCCGGCGAACAGGCGGCGCCGGCGCCGCC
>JBIOYN010000301.1:0-3377 GCA_044870155.1 Acidimicrobiia bacterium
GGACAGGGCGAAGAGGTTGTTGCAGTTGTTGTTCGTCTGGCGCAGCCAGCTGGCGCCGCCGTTGGTGGTGCTCATGATGGTGCCCGCGTCGCCCACCGCGAACCCGGTCTGGTTGTTGACGGGGAAGGCGACGTCGTGGAGGTCGAAGCGCCCCGCCGGGGCCCGCAGGGCCCAGCTGGCGCCGGAGTCGGTGCTCTGGAGCACGGTGCCCTTCTCGCCCACGGCGGTCAGGGTGAAGCCGGCGCCGGGGCCGCGGGTGAGGCTGAGGCCCTCGAGGTCGAGGCTGGTGCCCGAGGGGACGGCGCCGAAGGCACCGCCGGCGGCGCGCAGGATGGTGCCCGAGGCCCCCACGATGACGGTCGTCCCGTCGGGCATGCGCACCACGTCGTTGAGGATCCTGGTGTTCCCCGACACCTCGGGTTGGTATCCGGCCGCCGCCCCACAGCCCCGGGCGGTGGTCGAATGGAGGACGGTGCCGTTCGTGCCGACGGCGTAGACCTCGTTGTTGTTCACCGCCACGAGGCCGTTGATCCGCTCGGTGGTGGGGGTGGTCTGGGCGCACCACGTGAGCCCGGCGTCGGTGGAGAGGATGATCGTGCCGTTGGCCGCTCCCGCCCAGAAGCAGGGCTGGACCCCCTCACAGTTGGCCAGGGCGATCACCGACCGGAGGTCGACCTGGACGGGCGTGGCCCGCTCGGCCCACGAGTTCCCGCCGTCGCCGGTACCCAGGATGATCCCCCCCTGCCCCACGGCCACACCCACGTTGGCATTGACGAAGGCGAGGTCGAGGAGACGCTTCTGGGTGGGGGTCTTCTGCCGGCTCCAGTCGGTGGCCCCGAAGGCGGGGCCCGAGATGGCCAGGGCGAGGACGAGGCCGGCCACCGCCAGCACGGGCCGGCGACGGTAGTGACGGATGATTGCGTGCATATCCACTCCCGGGGGGGGTCGGAGGGGATCCCGATACGGTCTCGACTTCGACTCCGACCCCCCAGAAGTCCTTCTGGCTGGTAGCGCTTAGGGGAAATTTGACCAGGTTCAGCTGGCCAGCGGGGTGACCCTGCCGGCGGGCAGTCAGCGGGCGAGGAGCCCGGGGGCCCCTCGCCCGCTCGTGTCGTAGGTCGCTAACAGGGGTTGTCGGACGAGCCGCAGTGGGGCCGGGCGGTGATGCACCCGTCGCCTTCCTTGGCATCGGGGGCGCACTTGCAGTCCTTCGAGGGGTTCATGTCCCCCCCGAAGGGGCGCACGCAGATCAGCTTCCCCGAATTCGGGTCCGTTTTGCAGGTGCGCTCGGCGGCGCAGTGACTGGCGCTGGCGGGCCGAGGCCGCAGGCCGAGGGCGGCACCCAGGGTGGCGGCACCGATCAGGGCCAGGGCCCGGCGCCGGGGCATCGGTGCCCCCAGCGCTCGTGTGAGGTCGTCGAAGCGTGAATCCATAGGCGTCTCCCCTTCTCTAGACGGTGATCTCGACCTTCTGGCTGAGGCGGCCGGCCGGGGCCGGCGTCCGCAGCAGCAGCTTCCAGATGGCGTCCCCGCCCGCCACCAGGGGGCTGGCCACCCGGCCGTCGGCGCCCACCAGGACGGCGCTGGGTGTGGCCGTGGTGCCGTAGGCGGCCGCCACCTCCCGGCGCTCCTGGACCACCAGGTGGTTCAGGCCGTGCTCGGTGGCCTTGGCCCGGTTGGCCTCGGGATGGCCGGCGCTGACCACGGCGATGGTGACGGTCTCGCGCCACTCCCGCTGCCAGCGGGCGATATCGCCGAACAGCTCGTTGCAGGGCCCGCAGCCCGGGTCGGCGAAGAGCACGAGGACGGGCCGGCCCCGGGCCAGGAGCTCCTCGAGGATGACCGTCGCCCCCCAGGGGTCGGGCAGAGCGAAGGTGGGCGCCGGAGCCCCCACCGGCAGGCCGGGTCGGTCGCCGGCGTCGACCCCACCCACCAGGGCCTCCATGGCATCGAGGCGGAGCACGAGGCGGCCCTGCTGGCGCAGGAGCAGGACCAGCACGATCCCCTGGAGGCCCACCACGGCGGCGAGGGCGAGCACGGCCATCGCCATGACCCGCTCGGGCGACTCCAGGCCGTCCCACCACCCCCCGACGGCGCCGTCCGGACCGAGGAGGATGAGGACGCCGAGCGCCCCCAGGCCGGCATTGCGGGCCAGCGTCCCGGGGCCGATGGGCCGGGAGTGCATCTGCCCGAAGCAGTGGCAGTCGGGCGTCCGGCCCCGGACCAGATTGACGGCGACAGCCAGGCTGAAGGCGCCGAGCAGGACGAGCGCCCCGGCGGCGCCGATCCGGCTGGCGCCGCCGGCAACCAGGGTGACGGCCACGATCAGCTCCACCACGGGCAGGGTCCTGGCCAGCGGCCGGCCCACGGCGCCCGGGACCCCGAAGCCGGCCAGTGCCTCCCGGGCCCCGCTCCGGTCGGCCAGCTTGCCCAGGCCGGCCAGGGCGAACACGCCGGCCATCACCAGACGCGCCACCAGTACGAGCTCCCCCACGGTCGCCACCCCTTCTCCGGCCCGGCACCGCGCCTGTAAGGAACTACTTACAGAACACCACTGTCAGTGTTGGTGCGGGAGTCAACCGGGCGAAAATGACCACAAACCCACGCAAAGGTGTCGAAACGGTGAACGACGCCCAGCGGTTCAGCGGTCGGAGATCGAGTACAGCGCCTCGATCTCGACGGCGTACTTCTGGGCGATGGGCTTGCGCTTGAGTTTCATGGTGGGGGTGAGCTCGTCGCCTCCGGGCTCCCAGTCGACGGGCAGGATGAGGAAGCGCTTGATCTGCTCCACCCGGGAGAGGTGGGAGTTGGCCTCCTCCACCGCCACCGCCACCGCCTTGCGCACCCCGTCGTCGTCGGCCAGGACCTTGGCGGAGACGTCGGTCAGGCCGTACTCGACGCCGTAGGCGGCGGTGCCGTCGGGATCGAGCACCAGGAGGGCCACGTTGTAGGGCCGCCCGTCGCCGATGCAGACGGCCTGGCCGACGAGTGGGCTGGCGGACTTCAGGCGGGCCTCGATGTTGGCCGGCGACATGTTCTTGCCGGCGGCGTTGATGATCAGCTCCTTCTTGCGGTCGACGATGCTGATGTAGCCGTCGTCGTCGATGACGGCCACGTCGCCGGTCGAGAGCCACCCGTCGGCGCCGATCGTCTCCGCCGTCTTGTCCGGGTCGCGCCGGTAGCCCTTCATCACCAGCGGGCCGCGACACAGCAGCTCCCCGTCGGCGGCCACCGCCAACTCCACCCCGGGCAGGGCGGGGCCCACGGTCCCGATCCTGATGCGACCCGGCGGGTTGGCGGTGGCGATGCCGGAGAGCTCGGACATCCCCCAGGCCTCGCACAGGGGCAGGCCCAGGGCGGCGAAGAACTCGAGGACCT
>JBIOYN010000302.1:0-19877 GCA_044870155.1 Acidimicrobiia bacterium
GTTGGGTGGAACGCGCGAGTGCACCAGCACGCGGAACCCGCGCGCCTCGAGCCCGTCCACCAGCCGGCCCAGCAACAGCAGGTTCTGGAACACACCGCCGGAGAGCGCCACGGTGGACAGTCCGTGCTCGTCCCGGAGGCGGGTGCAGGCGTCGACCACGGCTCCGGCCAGGCCGTTGTGGAACCGGGCGGCGATGGTGGACACCGGCACGCCGGCGGCCAGATCGGCGGTGGCCGCCCGGAGGAGATCCTCCCCGGCGAGACGGAGCAAGGAACTGTGCTCCTGCATGGTCATGGGATAGCCGTCGCTCACGGCGGGGTCGGCCCGCTGCTCGAGCTCGATGGCGGCCTGGCCCTCGTAGTTCACAGCGTCCCGGATGCCGAGGGCGGCGGCGGTGGCGTCGAAGAGCCGGCCGGCGCTCGATGTGAGGGGTGACGACATCCCCGCCTGGGCCAGGGAGAGGATCGCCCCCCACCTGCCGTCGTGGCGGGCCCGGAGCTCGCCCGGGGCGTCGTCGCCCAGGTAGGCGGCGGCCATCCGCCACGGTTCCCGGATGGCGGCCGCCCCGCCCGGCATGGGGACGGGCACCAGGTGCCCGACCCGGGTGTAGCCGGCCAGGTCGGCCACGAGCAGCTCGCCGCCCCAGATGGTGCCGTCGGGGCCCCACCCCAGGCCGTCGAAAGCGACGCCGAGCACGGGCCCGGCCTCGCCGTTGTCGGCCAGGCACGAGGCGACGTGGGCATGGTGGTGCTGGACGCCCACCAGGTCGACGACGGAGAGGCCATGCTCGTCGGGGTCGGTGGCGTACTTGGTGGAGAGGTACTCGGGATGCAGGTCGTGGGCCACCACCTCGGGGGCCACGTCGAAGAGCCGGCGGAAGTGCTCGATCCCTTCCGTGAAGGAGGCGTAGGTCTCGTAGTTCTCCAGGTCCCCGATGTGGTGGGACAGGAAGGCGTGATGGCCCTTGGCCACGCAGAAGGTGCTCTTCAGCTCGGCGCCGGTGGCCAGCACCGGGCGGGGAAAGGCCCACGGGAGGCGCACGGGCCGGGGGGTGTAGCCCCGGGACCGCCGCAGTAGGAGCTCGGCGCCCCGGAAAGGACGGGTGACGGAGTCGTCGGTGCGGATGTGGATGGGCCGGTCGTGGACGAGGAAGGCGTCGGCGAGGCCGGCCAGGCGCTCGAAGGCGTCGTCGTCCCCGTAGGCGATGGGCTCGTCGGAGCGGTTGCCGCTGGTGAGGACGAAGGGCACGCCCACGTCCTCGGCCAGGAGGTGGTGCAGCGGCGTGTAGGGCAGCATCAGCCCCAGCGACCGGTTCCCGGGCGCCACCGACGGCGCCACCGGCGCCCTCGGGCGCACGGGCAGGAGCACGATAGGCCGGGAGGGAGCGGCCAGCAGCGCCGCCCCGGCAGGGTCGATCACACACAGCCGGCGGGCGGCGCCGAGGTCGGCGGCCAGCACGGCGAAGGGCTTGTCCTCGCGGTGCTTGCGGGCCCGCAGCCGGGCCACGGCCGCCTCGTCGTCGGCCCGGGCGGCCAGGTGGTAGCCCCCCAGGCCCTTGATGGCGAGCACCGCACCCTCCCGCAGGAGCCGGGCGGTCTCGGCCAGGGGGTCGCCCGGCAGCGGAGCCCGGGCGCCGTCGCACAGGGCCAACACCGGCCCGCACCGGGGGCAGCACACGGGTTGGGCGTGGAAGCGGCGGTCGGCGGGGTCGTGGTACTCGGCGGCGCACTCGGCGCACAACGAGAAGCCGGCCATGGTGGTGAGGGGCCGGTCGTAGGGGACCCCCTTGGTGATGGTGAAGCGGGGCCCGCAGTTGGTGCAGTTGGTGAACGGGTACCGGTAGCGGCGGTCGGCGGGGTCGCGCATCTCGTCCAGGCAGTCGTCGCAGGTGGCGGTGTCGGGGGAGACGAGAGCGACGTGCTCGCCGCCGTCACGACTGGCGACGATGGCGAAGGCCGACTCCCCCACCGCCGGCACGGGCTCGCTGGATACCGACTCGACCACGGCCAGGGGCGGCGCCTGGGTCCGCAGGGCGTTGACGAAGGCGGACAGCGCCGACTCGCTGTCGCTCTCGGCCTCGATGAAGACGCCCTCGGCGTCGTTGCCGACCAGGCCGCCGACCCCGTGGCGAGCGGCCAGGGCGTGGACGAAGGGCCGATAGCCGACACCCTGGACGATGCCCGTCACGCGCACCCGGACCCGCCGGCGTCCAGGCCGGGGCACTACTGGTGCAACGCGGCCTGCACCAGGCTCCACAGCACGTGGTAGGCCGTGGTCTGGACCTCCTGGATGCGGTGCACCGACGCCGAGGGAACGACGAAGAGATGGTCGATGAGCCCCGGCTCGGCCATGCGGCCGCCGTCGTAGCCGGCCAGGCCGACGCTCAGCAGCCGGCGCCGGCGCGCCTCCTGGAAGGCGCTGAGCACGTTCTCGGAGCCGCCGCTGGTGGACACGCCGAGCACCATGTCGACGGAAGCCGACTGGGCGGCGATCTGGCGGGCGAACACGACATCGAAACCGACGTCGTTGGCCAGGGCGGTGATGACGGCGATCCGGGTGGTGAGCGCCATGGCCGGCAGCGCCCGGCCCCGGGGCGGGTTGAGGAAGAGAGCGGCGACGTCGGCGGCGTCGGTGGAGCTGCCGCCGTTCCCGAAGGTGTAGAGCCGTCCCCCGGCGGCGAAGCGCTCGGCCATGGCCGCCGCCGCCCGCTCCAGCGCTTCACCCTGTTGCTCGACGAACTCCGTTCGCAGGGTCACGATCTCGGCCGCCTTCTCGGCCGTGGAACGGCGCACCTCGGCGAGCACCCCCTCGATGTCGTTCTCCTCGGAGTAGAGGAAGGGGTAGAGCTCCTCGACGCTCATTCGTCATCCTCGACGAGGGCGGCGATGGCTTCCTTGGCGTGGACCAGGATCCGCCCCCCCACCTGGGTGTCGACGAGGGCGACGCTCACCTCTTCCGTTCCCGAGCCGGTGTCGACCAGGGCCAGATCGCCGGGGCGCAGCTCGAGGACCCGGACGGCTACGGCCTGGTCGGAGCAGGTGATGCAGACGTCGTCGTCACACGCCGCCGGGGACCCGAGGAACGAGCCCCCCGCGGTCGTGCTCAGGGGTGCCGCTCCCGACGTCGGGGCCTGCTCGAAGAACACGTGTACCAGCTCCCAGAGCACGTGGTAGATGGTGACGTGGAGCTCCTTGACCACACAGGGGTCGTCGGAGCGGGCCACCAGGGCGTGGTCGACGAACGGCGCCTTGCCCATCGGGCCGCCGTCGCCGCCGACCAGGGCCACGGTCAGACATCCCAGGTCGGCAGCCGCCTCCAGGGCCCGGGCCACATTGGCGCAGTCGCCGTCGGCCGAGATGCCGAGGGCGATGTCGCCGGGGGCGGCGAGCTGGCGCAACTGGTGGGCGAAGATCTCGTCGAAGCCGACCCGGTTGGCCAGACCGGTGAGCGTGGCCGGGTCCTGGGCCAGCGAGATGGCGGGGAGGGCCCGCTTGCCCACGATCACGGGGTGGACGAACTCCACGGCGATGTGCTCGGCGTCGGTGGCGCCCGTTCCGTTGCCGAACACGACCAGCTTCCCGCCGGCCTGGAACCGCTCGGCCATGGCATGACAGGCCTGGGCGATCCGGTCAGCATCAGCAGCGAGCGCCCGGCCGGGTTCGACTCGGCGGTCGAACTCCGCCCGGGCGGCGGTCACCGGCGACTCCGGCGGGCCAGATCGCGCAGGGCCTGGCCGTTGCGGGTGGCGTCCTCGGCCTTGGTCGGCTGCGGGCGCGCCTGGACAAGGGCGTGCCGGCACAGGTAGCGCTCGATGGCCTGGTGCGTCTCGGCCACGGCCTGGACGGAAACCTGCAACGCCTCATCGCCCGCCGGCGTGAGGCGGTACATCCGCCGGGCCGGCCCGGTCGAGGACGTGTTCCAGTACGACGACACCTCGCCCCGCTCCTCGAGGGAGCGCAGGGCGCGGTACACCGCGGCGGAGTCGTCATCGAGACCGAGTTCCCGCAGACGGGTCACGAGGTCGTAGCCGTAGCCAGGTTCTTCTTTCAGAAGGAGAAGCAGGCACGGGTGCAGGAATGTCTTCGGTAAGGCCCCTGTCGGCCGGCAGTCCATTCGAAGCCCCCCGGTTTCGCCGGCTGCTGCGGAAGGGATGTTACTACCGCCTCGGACCGGCCCGGTATGTGAAATCTTCAGTTACGACGTTTGCTGACTGACGGTACCCGGGGCATCCCTCAACGGAGGTTGATGGGAATGAACTCCCGCTCCTCGGGGCCCACGTAGAGCTGGCGGGGGCGGGAGATCTTCTGGTCCGGGTCACCCAGCAGCTCCAGCCAGTGGGAGCACCAACCGGCCGTCCGGGGGATGGCGAACAGCACCGGGAACATGTCCACCGGGAAGCCCATGGCCTGGTAGATGAGGCCGGAGTAGAAGTCGACGTTCGGATAGAGCCGCCGGGAGATGAAGTAATCGTCGGCCAGCGCGATCTCTTCCAGCTTCAGGGCGATGTCCAGCAGCGGGTTGCGCCCGGTGACGGTGAACACCTGCTCCGCCGTCTCCTTGATGATGCGGGCCCGGGGGTCGTAGTTCTTGTACACCCGGTGCCCGAAGCCCATGAGCCGGGCCTTGCCCTCCTTGACCTCGGCGATGTAGGCGTCGATGTTCTCGACGGACCCGATCTTGGTGAGCATCCGCACCACCGCTTCGTTGGCGCCCCCGTGGAGCGGGCCGTAGAGGGCGGCGGTGGCGGCCGCGGTACACGAGTAGGGGTCGGCGTGCGCCGAGCCGACCACCCGCATGGCGGTGGTGGAGCAGTTCTGCTCGTGGTCGGCGTGGAGCATGAAGAGGACGTCGAGGGCCCGGGAGAGGATGGGATCGGGCTCGAACCGGGGCTCGGCGATCTTCCACATCATGGACAGGAAGTTGGACGGGAAGTCGAGCGAGTTGTCGGGGTACACGAAGGGCAGGCCCACGGAGAAGCGGTGGGCGAAGGCGGCCAGGGTCGGCATCTTGGCGATCAGCCGGATGACCTGGCGCATGCGCACCTCGGGGTCGGAGATGTCCTTGGCCTCCGGATAGAAGGTTGACAGCGCCGCCACCGTCGCCACCAGGATCCCCATGGGATGGGCGTCATGGTGGAAACCGTCCATGAACCGTTTGCGGACGTTCTCGTGGACGTAGGTGTGGTAGGTGATGTCCTGGATCCACTTCTCGTACTCGACCCGGCTGGGCAGATCCCCGTGGACGAGCAGGTAGGCCACCTCCAGGTAGGTCGACTGCTCGGCCAGCTGTTGGATGGGGTAGCCGCGGTAGCGCAGGACGCCTTCCTCGCCGTCGAGGAACGTGATGGAGCTGCGACACGCCGCCGTCTGGAGGAAGGCGGGGTCGTACAGGAACAGGTTGGGATCGAGCTTGCGCAGCTCGCGGATGTTGAGACCGCCCTCCTGGATGGGGATCTCGACACTCTCGCCGCTGCGGTTGTCGACGATGGTGAAGCTCTCGGGCACGCTCAGCTCCTCCCGACGGGGGCACTGAGAGTTTCTCATCGCCTCCGACGGCTGAGCGATTTCAGGCCAACGGGGCGGCCCGGGCGAGTTAAGACTGCTGCTCGCGCTCCAGGCGAAGCTGCTCCTCGGCCTTGGCCAGGAGGAACTCGTCGACCCGCTTCTCCTCCAGGCGCCCGAAGCGCCACAGGAGGAACTCGAAGCCCACCTCGGAGGGACCTGGTGACAGGTCGGTGGGGCGGGAGGTGCGGGGCCGGCTTGACCTCGGACGTGTCATGCCCGCTTCATCGGCCGATCGAGACGCGCAGTTGAGGCCGAATTTCTTCCCGTCGTTTCCGGCTCGCAGGCGGCTATTTCCCGCTGACCTCGTACCCGCCCTCGGTGACCGGGTGAAAGCCGGGGTTGCCACCGCCGCAGGGCGTCAGCGTTCCCGCCTCGCCGATCTTGAGATCGGAGAACCGCTGGGGCGAGCTGTCGGCGTCGATGGTGGCGGCGAAGTCCCGGCCGACGAAGTTCTGGCCCCCGCTGCCGAAGACCCGGCCGCTGACCTGGATCAGCCCGGCGGCGTCCCGGGACAGGCAGTGGACGTTCCCGGCCACGCCGTACTCGCCGTCGGGGCCCCGGTGCCCGTAGCGGAACTGCCCCTCGGCCTCCTCGGCGCCGCCCGCCGTCCGCGCCCACACGCCCAGGCCGAAGTTGCCGCCCTCACCCTGGCTGGCCGCCGCCCCCCGCACCGACAGCTTGGCCGGCGCAGCGAAGAAGTCCTCAGGACCGGCCGAGGCCGGCGACGCCAGGCCCGCCGCCAGCGCCAGGACCGCCCCCATCACCAGCGCCCCCGTCCTGCTCCGTCCGCGCACCTCTGCCCCCGATCTGCTGCCCATGCCGACCCAAAGGTAGCGGGCCCGGATGGGGCCCCTTCATTCGTGGTCGTCGAGCCAGGAGGCGACGAGCGGGAAGAACCGGTCGGGCTCCTCGATCCACATGAAATGGCCGCTGTCCTCGAAGACGACCAGCTCGGCCTGCGGGATCCGGCGGGCGATGCGGGTCAGCTGGGGGACGGAGCAGAAGACATCGTGGCGGCCGGCCACGACCAGCGTGGGGCAGGCGATCTCGGCGAGCCGGTCGACGACGCTCCACTGCCCGAGCGCTTCGAACACCCGCACCATGCTCTGGGCCGAGACGAGCCCGGGGTCAAGGCTGTCGACCATCGGCGCCGGGTCGGCGCCCCGCAGGAAATGGGGAGCGAGCTTGGCGTAGATGTCGACCAGATCCGCGTCCGTCTCCGGCGCGGTGGTGAGCAGCTTCAGCACCTCGGCGGGAGGAGGGGGGCCCTGGTCGTCGTCCGGTGACTCCGTGGCGCTCAACTGGCCGGGGGTGGTGGCCACCAGGATCAGCGCCGACACCCGATCCGGATGCCGCAGGGCGAGCTCCTGAGCGACCCACCCGCCGAAGGAATGGCCGAAGACAGCGAAGGTGTCGAGGCCGAGGCGGTCGGCGAGCACCACGGCGTCGTCGGCAAACAGCGACATCGACACCGGACCATCGGGAAGGGGTCCGGAACGGCCGTGGCCGCGATGGTCCCAGTAGACGAGCCGGCGGCCGGCGGCGAGCGGGTCGAGGGTGCGGTACACGCCGTGGTGCAGGCCCGGGCCACCGTGGGCGACGAGGCACGGCGACCCGGCTCCCACCACTTCGTGGTGCAGGTGGGCGGCGTTGGCAGTTGTCATGCCCAGCAGTCCGAAGCGGCCGGAGCGCCGTTACGGAGCCCGTCAACAGCCCCAACAACATCTCCGGTGACTTCTGCCTCATCGGGAGCTACCGTTACAGCAGCCACGCGTGGCTGGGCCAAGGGAGGGCCATGCGGAAGTGGTCGGCGGTGGCGTTGGCCTCGGCGCTGGCGATGGCGGCGGGAACGGGGACGGCCGTCGGCCGCGACCCCGGCAAGCCGTTCGCCCACCTGGACCCCGGCGGGCCCGTCCGCCTGCACGAGCGGCTGCCGGTTCAGGTGGTGTTCATCGGCTACGACCGCAGCCTGGTGCCCGGGAAGCCCTTCCTCGCCGCCCTGCCCAAGCGGGCCACACCCGTGGTCCGGTCCCGCCAGGACTACGGCGGGAAGGAGCCGGTGGGCCTGGAGTACGCCTTCAACTACCAGGTGGCCTTCGCCGACGCCGCCTATGCCGACCGCTTCTTCGGGGCTCTGGCCGGCATGGCCGTCCGCCAGGAGAGCATCGACGGCCGGACCCGGACGCTCTACCAGGACCTCTACAACCGTCAGGCGGGCAACGTCCTCGAGGTGGGCCAGAACTTCCTGCTCGACGCCCCCACGGTGGAACGCTGGCTGACCGAGCATCCGCCCCCGGGGGTGGATCCCGAGCGGAACACGGTGGTGTTCGTCAACTGGTGGGGCCGGTCCGACTTCCGGTTCCACACCTACACCAAGTACGGCGAGCCCGACCCCGACACGGGCTACGACTTCGGCCGCAACCGGCAGAGCCGGCATCTCATCGCCTGGGGCGGGACGCCCCCCGACGACGAGGAAACGGGCCGTCCCGGCCCCGTGCACCGGCTGTGGTTCCACGACCTGTCGGCGGGCCCGGATTCGTGGAGCGGGGGCTGGAACGTGGATGACGCCGACTTCGACGGCGACCACCAGCCCGACCGTCTGATCCCTCCGGTCTGGGAGTACGTCACCGCGGGCGGGAACCGGGGCCGGGCCGAGCTCGCCCAGGACCTGGCCCGGGTGGCCCGCTACGTCGCCATCGACCTGCTCTTCGCCCCGTCGCCGCTCTACCCGCCCTATCTCACGCCGCACCGCCTGCCGGCCAGCATCAACCTCGACGTCAACATCTACCGGGATCGCAGCCCGACGTTCGACGGAACTCCGGTGCACCGCAACGACGTGCTGGCCGAGCTGCGCAAGCTCACGCCCATCCCCATGACCTGGGACATCGAAGAGCGCCCGCTGCGGGACGACGGGGAAACGTGCTTCCACCAGTACCGGCGGGACAAGCCCTGCTATCCCGAGTACGCCCACTACCCCGGCTACGCCGACCTCTTCCTCTACCAGGCCCAGCACCTCGACGTGCGCGACGGTGGCGGCGAATACGAGCTGGTGGTGACCGCGTACATCACCCAGGCCGAGCTGGACGTCTCCGGCAGCGCCGAGGACAACTACGCCGACGGCACCCAGAGCATGGTCGTCCTCAACCTCACCGCTCCCGGGTTGGCCGACGGCCGGGGCCTCACGGCCACCATGATTCACGAGGTGGGTCACCACCTGGGGCTGAGCCACACCCACGACGGCTACGACTCCGAGGAGGGGAGCGACTTCGGCGCCGTGGGAGACCACGCCTACGCCTGGGTGGGCGACGAGGTCAACTCGGTCATGAGCTACGTCGATGTCAACCGGGATTTCAGCGTGTTCGATCGTGATCACATGAACCGCTGGCAGGCCACCGCCTACCTCCGGAGCACCAACGCCATCGCCGCCGACGTGCTCGACAGCCCCAAGGCCGGCGCCGGACTCCCGGCGCTGGCCGATGCCGATCGGGAAGCGGGGGCGGCCCAGACGGCGCTCTCCGCCCACGACTACCCGACCGTCCTGGCCCGGGCCCGCGCCGCCTATCTGCACGCCCGCCGGGCAGCCGAGGACGCCGCCGTCGAGGTGCGGCCCGACGTGCTGACGCCCTGGAAGCTGCAACCAGCCGGCGCCGGCCAGCCGGAGATCCACCGGGTCCGGGAGCGCTACGTCGACCCGATGGGACCGGGCAACCCGCGGTCCCGCCCGTAGCCCCGCTCGGGACCGGCGACGGCTTATGGCCCGTGAAAGCCGCCGATTAGGCTCGCCTTATGAACGATCTGATCGACGTGTCCCGCACGGTGGGGATTCTCAACGAGATCCTCAAGGCCGAGCTGACGGGGGTTGTCCGGTACACCCACTACTCACTGGTCATCACCGGGCCGAACCGGCTGCCGCTGGTCGGCTTCATGCAGGCCCAGGCGACGGAGTCGCTCCTGCACGCCCAGCAGGCGGGCGAGATTCTGACCGGCCTCGGCGGGCATCCCGATCAGGGTATATCTCCCATCGAGGAAAGCCACGACCACGACATCGACAAGATCCTGCTGGAATCGATCGCCCACGAGAAAGCGGCGCTCGGCCTCTACCGCAAGCTCCTCGACTGCGTGGCGGACCAGTCCGTCTACCTGGAGGAGTACGCCCGGACGCAGATCGGTACCGAGGAGATGCACATGCTCGAGATGAACAAGCTGCTGCGCGACTACACGATCGGTTGACGAACAGCGGCTGAACGCTGCGTTAACAAGGCTGAAGTTGACTTGTTAGGGTAACCTAAGCATTAGTGACGACCGTGTATGTCTGCCAGAAGTGCGATGGACACAAGCGGCTCATGAAATTCCTGCGGGCCGAGACCGCGGCATCGCTGCGCTGTGTCGGGTGCCAGAAGGTGTGCAAGCAACCGGTGGCCGGCCTGGCCGTGAACGGCCGTCTGGAGTGGTTCGCCCGGCTCGACGAGCCCAAGCGCCTGACCGCCATGGCCAAGCTGGTCGCCAACCACGGGCGAGGCGAGCTGCCGGCGGCGCTGGTGAAATCCCGATCCCGGGAGCGGTCGGGGCGCTCGCCTCGCTGAGCATCGGGCACGGTGAGCCGTTTTACCCGTCCCTGAGGTCGAACCCGCAGTGGTCGGCCGGGCCCCGAAGGGCCGGGGTTGGGGACACCAGGAGCTGGGCGACGCCCGCGGCGTCGAGGGGCCGGGCGAAAAGGTAGCCCTGGGCCAGGTCGCAACCGCTCTGGATGAGGAAGTCCCGCTGGGGAACGGTCTCCACGCCTTCGGCGACAACCTCGAGGCCGAGTGCGTGGGCCATGGCGATCATGGCCACCACGATCGTCCCGTCGCCGGCCTTCCCCGGCACCTCGGCCACGAAGGCCCGGTCGATCTTGAGCCGGTCCAGCGGGAAGTACCGCAGGCGGGAAAGGACGGAGTAGCCCGTGCCGAAGTCGTCGATGGCCACCCCGACCCCGAGGGCGCGCACCCCTTCCAGGATCAGACGGTTGGCGTGCTCTTCCTCCACCGCCACGCTCTCGGTTACCTCGAGCTCGAGGCGGCGCGGGTCGAGGCCGGTCTGCCAGAGCACGTCGGCCACCGTCTCGGTGAGGCGAGCGTTGTGGAAATGGCGGCCGGAGACGTTCACCGCCACGCGCACGGGAGGGAGCCCGCTCTCGGACCACGCCTGCGCCTGTTCGCAGCCGGCGCGCATCACCCAGGTGTCGAGGGCCACGATCAGCCCGCTGTCCTCGGCCAAGGGGACGAATTCGTCGGGCCCCACCGGGCCGAGCTCAGGGTCCGTCCATCGCGCCAGGGCCTCGACGGCCACGATGGCGCCGGTCACGAGGTTGATCTGGGGCTGGTAGGCGAGCCGGAGCTCGTTCCGTTCCAGGGCGCGGTGGAGGTGCGCCTCGAGGGTGAGGCGGTCACGGCCGCCCGCCGCCGGCGCCATGTGGACCTGATAGGTGTTGCGCCCGCGAACCTTGGCTCCATACATGGCCCGGTCGGCGTGCTTCAGGAGCTCGTCGGGGCTCGAGCCGTCCCTCGGGTGGAGAGCGACGCCGATGCTGGGGCTGACGTAGAGCTCCCGGCGGTCGATGATGAACGGGGCCCCGAAGGCGCCGAGGATCCGTTCGGCCAGCGCGTTGGCCTCATCGGCTGACCGCAGACCGGGGGCGCAGACGACGAACTCGTCGCCCCCCATGCGGGCCACGGTGTCGCCGCCCCGGCTGTTTCGCACCAGGCGCTGGGCCACCTGGCGGAGGACCTCGTTGCCGGCGGCGTGGCCGAGGCCGTCGTTGACCTTCTTGAACCGGTCGAGGTCGATCACCAGGACGCCCACCTCGGTCCGGGCCCGCCGCGACTGCAGCAGGGCCAGGGCCAGGCGGTCCGTCAGCAGCAACTGGTTGGCCAGCCCGGTGAGCGGGTCGTGGAGGGCCTCGTGGCGGATCTGGTCGACCAGCGTGGCGTTGTCGAGGGCGGTGCCCGCCAGCCTGGCGATCGCCTCCAGCAGGGCGGCGTCCTGACCGTCGAAGGGCTCCACGCCCCGGCGCTCGGAGACGACCAGCCAGCGAGGGCTCCCGTCGCCAGAAGGCATGGCGGCGCCGAGCTCGTCGTCGCCGGGCGGCCACTCGGCGATGCGGGCGCGCCGGCACCGCAGCAGGTCGGCGGCGGCCTGCTCGACGGCGGCCCGCACCGCCGGCGGGTCCACCGAGGCGTGGGCGTCCTGGGCCGCCTTGAGGAGGCCGTCCACCCGCTGGCGGTCCTGGCGGGCACGGAGCCAGCCCCGGAGGACGGTCTGGAGGACGGCCAGGGGCAGGAGGGCGAAAACGAGCCCACCGCTGCGTCCCTGCTGGCCCGCCAGCAGCCCGAGGGAGATGCCTGCGCTTCCCACCAGGAGCCGGGTGCCCCATCCGTCGAGGAGGACGGCGAGGAAGCGCCGGCCCTCCGTCAGGGCGATGACGGCCGAGACCGCGACCCCGGTGGCGGTCAGGAAGACCACGGCGCCGGCGCAGACCGCCACCGCCTCGGCCACGCCGGCGGCCCGGAGGAGACGGTCGGTGCCCAGTGACAGGGCGGTGGCGGCCAGGACCACCCCGCTGTTGAAGACGATCCGCACCGGCGGGCGCCGCTTGAGCGCCTGGCTGGCCACCGAGCCGGCGGCGAAGGCGGCCATGACACCCACGGGCGGGAGGACGAGCGCCATGGCCACGAAGAAGGCCTCGTCCGGCTGGTAGGCCTCGGTCTCCTCCTGGCGCAGGACCAGGAGCGGGAAGGCCCAGCTGAGACCGAGCACGGCCGCGAACGCCCCGACCAGCAGCAGGGAACCGAGGCCCTCGTGGCCGGCCAGGGCCAACGTCCCCGCGGCGCCGGCCAGACCGGTGACGCCGGCCAGCGCCACGGCCACCCGCACCGATTTGGGGAGAGGCATGGTCCTCCCGACGAGCCGACTATTCCCAGGCGATGGCGTACCAGCGGCTCCCGTACCACCGGGTCGAGTACCAGCGGCTGCCGCTGAAGTCCGTGCCGTACCAACGGCTCCCGTACCACCGGCTGCCCGCCCACTGGCTGCCGTACCAGCGACTGCCGTTCCAGGCCGACCCGCGGTACTCGGCGCCGTTCCACGCCTTCTTCTGAGCCGTCCGCTCCCCGTTCAGGCGTTCCTGCCCCGGACCGTCCCCGACGGTGACGTCGAGGCTGCCCCGGTCGAGGCGCAACGGGCCCTGGCCGCGCGCCCGGGGGACGCCCTGGTTGGCGGCCGTGAACGTCCCCGCGGTGGCCGCCGCGTAGGCGTCGAGGGAACCGGCCCCGTCGACATTGAGCTCCCCCACCGGGCCGGGCGCGGCCGTCGAGGTGAGCCGGTGCTTGACCTGGTCAGGGGTCAGCGCCGGCTCCTTGCTCAGGAGCAGGGCGACGGCGCCGGAGACGACCGCGGCCGAGAACGAGGTCCCCGAGCCTCGGAAATAGTCCGACTCCACCCGGGAGCCGGGATTGGCGTCGTCCACGGCTGAGCCGGGGGCACGCAGGCCGATGACCGAACGGCCGGGGGCCACCAGGTCGGGCTTGTCCAGTTCGTCGGCGGCGGTGGGGCCGACGCCGGAGAAGCCGGCCATGATGTCGTCGTCGCGCGTGGCTGTCGCCAGGTCGTCGAGCGCCCCCACGGTGACGACGAGGGGGTCGTCGCCAGGCTTGGCCACGGTGCCCGGATCCGGGCCGCTGTTCGAGGCGGAGGCGACCACCACGATCCCGGCGTCCCACGCCCGTTCCACGGCGTAGTTCAGCGGGCTGCGCAGGTAGGTCCGGTTGGAGTCGGTGCCGAGCGACAGGTTGAGAACACGGATGCCGTACTTGTCCCGGAAGGACACGACCCACTGGATGGCGGCGAGCACGTGACTCACGTCACTGGCCCCACTCCGCCCGGCGATCTTGACCGGTACGAGGTCCGCCTTCGGGGCGACGCCGTGGTTGGCCCCGTTGGAGGCAGTCCCGTCGCCGGCCAGCACCCCGGCCACGAAGGTCCCGTGACCGAACGAGTCGAGGTAGGGGTCGCCCTCGTCGGTCAGGTCGATGCCGCCCTTCACCCGCCCGGCCAGGTCGCCGACCCTGGCGATCCCGGTATCGACGACGGCCACGGCCACGCCCGCCCCCTGCCAGCCCTCGCTCCCGAGGCGGTCGGCTCCGACCACCTCCGGGAATACCGCACTGGCGTCGTGAAGAGGCGAGGCGTCCGCCTGCACGTCCAGGGGGCCGTCGGAGGTGACGGCCTGCACGCCGGAGTCGGCGGCCAAAGCGGCCAGAGCGTCCTGCGGGACGCGGGCGGCGACGCCCTCCACGATGGGAAGGTCCCGCACGACCCGGCCGCCGTGACGACCCACGGCCGCCGCTGCCGCCCGGCCGGAGACGCCCTGGACGATGACGCTGGCGGCGGGGCCCTCAGGCGCCGCCTGAGCGGGCCCGACCATGGCGGCGCCCAGCACCAGGGCAACGGCAGCGACGACGCGAAAGCATCCGAAACGGGCATTCCGCACGGAAAGTGATTCTACGTGCCTGGGGCCTTTGGTGAGCGTGGAGTTCCGGAGAGTTCCAACTGCAACCGATGGCGGCGGTCACCCAGTTCCCGAACATGAATCACGGGACCATTCTGGCCCCCTGCCGACCAGCCCCTTACGAAAGCGGACGACGGGATTCGAACCAACCGTGGCAAGGCAATTCAGTAAAAGCTCGCCGCCTTGGTCACGAAGATGTTCTTCAACCAGATCCGGCGTCTCTGGCACCGCCACGGGAGCCGCCCGATGAAATCGGCCTCCGTGATTGCCACCCGCTCAGAATGACGGTGAAGTGCGCGGGCCGGTCTTGACGTTCAGGAACAGGCCTACGGGAAGGCGAACAGGTCGGCGAACCTCGGGCCGAGATCGGGATGGTCGCCCGTGAAGGTGAGCCGCCCGAGAGCGATGGCCGGCCACTGGCGGAGCCGTCCGGTGATGACAAGCAGGGCTGTCACCGGGTCGGCCGAGATGACACAGTCGACTGATCCCGGGGCCTCCAGCCGTGCGTAGGTCCCGTCGGCGAACCGGGCGTGGAACGGATCGGTTCCCTCCACCTCGACACGGTAGGTCGCCTCGAGCCCCACTGAGGCCGCCGGCTGGAACATGAGCGAGAAGAGCACCCGCTGGTAGCTACCGACGGCCACCGCCGCATACACGGGATCGATCGGCCACGGCACACCCACGGCGGTGGCGATGTCATAGCCGTGGAGGAGGGGCTCGCCCAGGTTTTGCGACGCGAGATCGGCGACGTTCGGCCGGAGTCCGGCGTAGTAGGCGATCGGCTGATCGGCGGGGACGGTGGCGATCACCTCCATGAGCACCCCGTAGCCGTCCCGGACCTGTTCGGCAAGCTTCTTGGGATCGGTCTCGGGATTGTCGGCGAGCATGCTGCGCATCCGGGCGGCGTAGATCTCCTTGTCAAATTGCGCGGCTGACAAGTCGAACTGGCCCGTCGCTATACCGGCGATGCGGGGCGGGCCCAAGGCCAGATGGACTGCGGCTTCCCTGACCGTCCATTCGGACCCGGGAATCGGAATCGAGGTATCCGCCAGGTCCTCGACGAGTCTGGCGCACCGCTCACTCATGTCGGTCAACCCTTCACGGGCGGCGGCGAGGATCTCCGTGGGTTCCATTGTCGTTCCCGTCCTTTCGGAACTCGGTTCCACAAGGATGCCAATCACCAGTCGCGCAGCCGTCGCGCCGCGCTCGCGTCCACTCGCTGCCGGATGCGGACCGCCGGCAGTAGCCTGGCCTCCCAGGAACGTGGGGGCGAGGGGAGATGGTGTCAGGGGACGTCAGCTCCATCGAGTTCCGGCTGCTCGGGCCACCGGAGGTCCTCGTGGGCGGGCGGGTCGTGCCGATCGGCAGCCTGCAGCAACGAGCCGTCCTGGTGGCGTTGATCCTGGCGGGGGACGCGGTGGTCCCCGCCGATGCGCTGATCGAAGTGGTGTGGGGTGAGGACCCCCCCGCCACAGCCTCTTCGACCCTCCGAGGCCTGATCTGGCGGCTGCGCAAGCGGCTGGTCGTGGTTGATATCGAGGGCCGCGACGACGGGTACCTCCTGGTGGCCGGCGACGAAGGGGTGGATGCCCGCTGTTTCGATCGGTTGGTGGCGCAGGCCCGGCGAGCATCCGAGCGGAGCCAGACCGAAGCCGCCGCGGCGGCCTTTGGTGAGGCCCTCGCTCTGTGGCGCGGCCCTGCACTCGGTGAGCTGGCCACATGGCCGTTCGCCCGGGTCGAGGCGGCCCGTCTGGACGAGGCGCGCCTCGGCGCCGTGGAAGATCTGGCCGAAGCGGAGCTCGCCCTGGGGAGAGTCGCGGACGCGCTGAACCGCCTCGAGCCCGTGGTTGGCGAATGGCCGCTGCGGGAGCGTGCCGTCGGGCAGCTCATGCTCGGGCTGTACCGCTCCGGACGCCAAGCCGACGCCCTGGCCGCCTACCAGACCCTCCGGCGGGCCCTTGCCGACGAGCTGGGCCTCGACCCCACGCCCGCGTTGCGCGACCTCGAAGCGGCGATTCTCCGCCAGAGCGACGAGCTGCTCCTCCCCGCCCGGGCGCCGGCCGACCCGGGGCGTCGCCCGGTCGTGTTCGGCGACACGGCCGCGTTCCTGTTCACCGACATCGAGGCCAGCACCCGGGCGTGGGAAGGGGACGGCGCCGCCATGGCGTCCGACCTGGCGCGCCACGACGCCATCCTGACCGACGTCTGCACGGCCTGGGACGGTCAGGTCTTCACCCACACCGGTGACGGGCTGGGCGTCGCCTTCCCGACGGCGGCCGCCGCCATCGGTGCCGCCGTCGAAGGTCAGCGCACCCTCCAGGTGACGGGCTGGCGCCAGGCCGTCCCGCTGCGGGTTCGCATGGCCATCCACGCCGGGGCTGCCCAACGTCGGGGGGACAACTGGTTCGGGCCAACCTTGAACCGCACCGCCCGTCTCCTCACCGTGGCGTCCGGAGGACACGTCGTGTGCTCCGAGGCGGCCGCCGGTCTGGCCCGGGATCTCCTGCCCGACCAGGTCGAGCTCGTCGACGCCGGCGAGGTCGACCTGCCCGACCTCGCCCGGCCGGAGCGCGTCTACCAGGTGACCCACCCGGAGCTCCCCGGGCCTTCGGCTCCCTTGCGAGCCGACGCCCGTGGGCGCCCACTGCACAACCTCCCGGTCCCGCTCACTGCGTTTGTCGGACGGGCCGGCGAGCTGGCCGAGTTGCGCGCCTTGGTGGCCGCTCACCGGCTGGTGACCCTGGTCGGCCCCGGCGGCGCGGGGAAGACCCGCCTGGCGCTGGAAGTGGCCGGCACTCTGCGCGACGGGTTTCCCGACGGTGTGTGGTTGGTGGAATTGGCATCCGTTTCCGACGGAAACCTGGTGGCCCGAACGATTGCCGGCGGAATCGGGCTCCTGGTGGGGGAACTGGCGGAGTCGGGCCGAGGTGTCACCGAGGCGCTCGGGGAGCGCCTTCGGAGCCGGCGGCTGCTCATCGTGCTCGACAACTGCGAGCAGGTCGTGGAGGCAGCGGCCTCGGTGGCGCACGCGCTCCTCGCCTCTTGCCCCGGACTCACCATCCTGGCGACCACCAGGGAGGGCCTGGCCGTGACCGGCGAGGCGGTGTTCTCCACCCCCCCGCTCTCGCTGCCTTCCTCCGACCACCGTCACGAGACCGACTCTCTGGAAGCGCTCCAGACCTCCGACGCGGTGGCGCTGTTCTGCGCCCGGGCCCGCGAGGCCGACCGCCACTTCTCCCTCAACGATGCCAACGCCGATGCCGTGGTCAGGATCTGCCGCCGGCTCGATGGTCTCCCCTTGGCCTTGGAGATCGCCGCCGCCCGCGCCCGGGTGCTCGGCACCAAAGAGCTGGCGGACCAACTCGACGACCGCTTCGCCGCCCTGGGCGACGGACCCCGCACGGCGCCGGCCCGACACCGGACGCTGCGGGCGGCCATCGATTGGAGCCACGACCTGCTGTCGCCCGCCGAGCAGGACGTGCTCCATCGCCTCGCTGTCATCCCGGGCACGTTCGACCTGGGCACCGTCCGGGCCGTTGCCGGCGCCAATGCCGTGGGGCCCTTCACCCGCCTGGTCGACAAGTCGCTCGTCGGCACCACCGGTGCGGAACCCGGCCTTCGTTACCACCTCTCGGAGTCGGTCCGCGCCTACGCCGCCGACAAGCTGGCGGCCACCGGGGGAACGGCCGAGGCGCAGCGCGCCCACCGCGACGTATTCCTCACCATCGCGCTGTCCTGGTCGGCCCTCGAGCCGGACGGGATGACAGCCGCGAACTTCCGTCGGCTGGACGCCGATTACCCCAGTTTCATGGCCGCCCTCGAGTGGTCCTGGGCCAACGGCGACCACGACGACGCCGTGCGTCTCGCCGCCGCCATGCTGTTGTACTGGTATTGGTCCGGGCACCACGAAGCGTGCGACTGGATGGAGCGGGCCGCGAGCGTACCGGTCTCGTCCCCCGCCATGGTGGCTCCCGCCGTCATGGCCCGAGTGGGCTGCGCCCTCGTCCTGCGCAACTTTGGCCGGGACCGCGGCGGACGGGCCGCATCACTGTTGGCCGAGGCGATCGAGGTGGCCGACGCCGGGGATGACGCCCTGAGCCGGGCTCGGGCCCGGCAGTTCGCCGCCCACCACGCCATGGTCACCGGCCACCTCGACGATGCCCGGGAACTTCTGGGCCAGGCCCGCCCGTGGTGCCGATCCGCCGGTTCGGAGTTCGCCGAGATCGTCTGCGACCGGCAGTTGGCGTGGATCGCGCTGTCCGCCGGCGATCTTGAGGGGGCGCAGCAGTCCCTGCGACGTCCCCTGGAGTCCCTTGCCTCCGCAGCCGACAGTCCCGATGTCCCGCACAATCTGTGCATCGCCGCTCTGGTGCGAGCCCAAGCCGGCGACCCGTCGGCCACGCAGCTCGGTGAGGAAGCGGTGGCGGCGGCCCGGCGATTCCCGGTGCCCCAGCTCCTGGTTATGGCCCTGACTCGGGCCGCCGAGGCCGCGGTCCTGTTGGGAACTTCCGCCGAGGCCAGGCCACTTGTCGTCGAACTGGTCGACACCCTCCGCCGGCTCGGGGCGCGCTGCTGGGTCGCAGAAGCTTACGAACTCGCCGCCATCGTATTCGGAGGTGATCAGCCTGGGACGGCAGCGATCGCCCTCGGCGCCGCCGACCGCCTTCGCAACGCGCTCGGCGAGCCGGCCGGTCCGGCGTTCTTGCTCGGCCCAGCCCTCGAAGCGGCCGGCGAGCACGTACTCGGCGCCCTCGGACCAGACGAGTTCGCAGCGCAGAAGGCGACGGGCGCAGGGCTTCCGATCGACGAAGCACTTTCGCTGGTGGCCACTCGACTGCGCAATTGCGGTTAGGGCCATGGTGTGGTGGCCAAGATCCACCAGCACTCCAACCGGCTGCTGCTCGTGGGCGCGGCCTGTGTCACGGAAGGTGACCTGGCACTGGGATCGATGAGTCTCGGCACCGTGAGTCGTCACAACAGACAGGGCTCCCCAGCGAGCCCGCGAGCGCACGAGACGAGACCGCGGAGGACACCATGACGACCACGCCGGGCAACGTGAGCAGCAACCTCCCCGGCAAGCCGCCAGCCGTCGACCTGGCCACCTGGCGGGCGGCGCGCCAGGAGCTGCTGGTCCGCGAGAAGGCGCACACCCGTGAGGGCGACGCGATTGCCGCCGCCCGACGGCGGCTGCCGATGGTCGAGCTCGACGGCACGGTCGAGGTCACCGGCGCTGACGGGCCGGTCCCGTTCGTCGACCTGTTCCAGGGTCGCGACGAGCTCGTGGTCTACCAGCACATGTGGTACGACGGCGCGCCGCACCAGGGGCAGTGCGAGGGCTGCACCACCACGGCCTGGCACCTGCAAGACGCCGTCTACCTCAACGCCCGCGGCGTCTCGTTCGCCGTCTTGACCTCCGGCCCGTGGGACGAAGTGGCTCCCTACGTCGAGTTCATGGGTTACACCCAGCCCTGGTACTCGGTGCGCGGCGTCCCGGGGCCGGTCGGCGAGGACATGGGCTCGTTCACCTGCTTCCTCCGCGACGGCGACCGCGTCTTCCTCACCTACGCCACGACCGGCCGGGGCAACGAGCCGGTCAACGGGTCCCTGGGCCTGCTCGACATGACGCCCTACGGCCGCCGCGAGGCGTGGGAGGACAACCCCGAGGGCTGGCCCGAGGCCCCTCAGGCCGACTCGCCGGTCGGTGGGCATGGCTCGCCGATCTGCTGGTACTGGCGCTCGGACGCCGACGGCGTCGCCACCTGGGGCCC